>JBJMRA010000206.1:0-18621 GCA_045802365.1 Hyphomicrobiales bacterium
CAGTCAGCTAGAAGCGTCGGTCAGGGACCGGGGACGGCCACGACCGACATACAGTCGCCGACCTTGATCAGTCCCGGAAAGTGCCGCGCGGCAAGGAGGCCGTCCATCTTCGCGCGATAGAGGGCGGGCTCGGCGCCGGTGCGGTCGGCCAGCCAGACCTTGGCGATGATGTCGCCCTCGGCCACGCGCTCGCCCAGATCCATGCAGATCTCGAAGAGCCCGTCGTGCTCGCTGAAGGTGAAGCAATCGGCGGAGGGCATGTCGAGCATGATGCTGGGCCGGCGGTCGACTTGCCCCTCCAGAATGCCGGCATGGATGAGGACGTTGCAGATGCCCCGCTTGGCGATCGCATTCGAACGGGCCGATGATGATCCCCCGCCGCCGAGCTCGGTCGAGATGAACGTCTTGCCCATCGCCTCGACCGCGGTGTCGTACATTCCGGCGTTGTCGATCTCGAGCAGCATCATGGAATAAGGCGCAGAGAACGCCGCCATGGCGGTCACGCACGCGTTCTCCTGCCGTTTGTCTGAAAGGTGGTGGGCGCAGGCGAACGGCACGAAATCGAGCGTCTTGCCTCCGGCATGGATGTCGACCGCGATATCGGTCATGGGCAGGAGAACCCGTGCGAAATAATCGGCGATCTTCTCGGTGACCGACCCGTCGGGCCTTCCCGGAAAGGATCGGTTGTGATTGCCGGCATCGATCGGGGACGTTCTCTTCGCCGCCCGGAACGCTGGATAATTCATCGCCGGGATGATGATGATCCTACCGGAAACCTGCGCGGGATCGAGCGAGCTCGCGAGATCCATGAGCGCCACCGGCCCTTCGTATTCATCGCCGTGATTGGCGCCGGTGAGAAGCGCGGTCGGTCCCTCGCCGTTCTTGACGACGGCGATCGGGATCATGACCGAGCCCCAGGCCGAATCGTTGCGACTGTACGGCAGACGCAGGAAACCGTGCTGGACGCCGTCTGCGTCGAAATCCACGGTCGCCGAGATCGGGCTTTGTTTCACGAGGGCTTCGCGGCGCCGTGCCGCTGCATGCGCCTCACCCACATCGCGATATGGCTCCGGCGGATATAGCCGACGCTCTCGAGATCGCCGAGCTCCATCGCGGCGAGGATATCGGCGACCTCACGGCGGAACACGGTGATCTCATCGACGAGGTCGAGACGCGGCGCCGATTTGAGCCAGACACGGTTGGTGAGGAAATACAGCCGTTCGGAAATCTGGCGCAGCGGCTGGTTCCCGGTCATTGCCGAGAGCTCGTAGAAGAAGTCCATGTTGAGGCGGGCGTAGGCCTTGGGGTCCGGGTTCTCGATGAGGCTATCGCAGCGCGCCAACAAAGCTTTGACCCTCGTCAGGTCTTCACCCGTGCGCGGAATGGGGTCGAGCTTGCCGATGAGCCCGGCGAGCTCCATCCGCAGGCGATAAACGGGAATCAGCGTCTCGAGATCGACGTCGATGACGAAGGTGCCGACTCCGTGGCGGCTCTCGAGCAGCCCCTCGCCCTCGAGCCTCGACAACACCCGGCGCAGAGGCGTGCGCGAGACGCCGAATTCACGGGCGAGGTCCTCTTCGGCGAGCCGCGCGCCCGGCTCATACTCGATGAGGCAGATCCGGTCGCGGATGGTTCTGTAGATGCGCTCAAAGCGCTCGCGCGAAACGCTGAGCGGCCGTTCGGCCGTCTCCGCCAGCAGGTTCATCCGGCCTCCAAGACCGCGCTCAGGAACTGCTTCGTGCGCTCGTTTTGCGGATTCCCGAACAGCTGGCGCGGCGGGCCCTGTTCGCAGATCTTGCCCTGATAGAAGAAGCATACGCGGTCGGCAAATTCCTTGGCGAACCCCATCTGATGGGTGACCATGAGCATGGTGAGATCGTGCTCGCTGCCGAGCTTGCGAATGACGTTGAGGACTTCCCCCACGAGCTCGGGGTCGAGTGCTGAGGTCACCTCGTCGAAGAGCATCACCTTCGGACGCAGTGCGAGGGCGCGCGCGATGGCAACGCGCTGCTGCTGGCCTCCCGAGAGCTGAGCGGGATAGTGGTCCTTCTTGTCAGCGAGGCCCACCATGCCCAGGAGCTCGAGAGCCCTCGCTTCCGCCTCGGCGCGCCCGAGCTTCAGAACGGTGATCGGGGCCTCGATGCAGTTGCCGAGCGCCGTCATGTGCGGGAACAGGTTGAAGTGTTGGAAAACCATCCCGATCTTGGCGCGCACCCGTCGCAGATGCGCCGAATTCGCGAGCACCAGCCCGTCGCCCGACTTCATGTGCGTGAGCGGCTCGCCTTCGACCCAGATCACCCCGCGGTTGATCTTTTCGAGCGTCATCAGCATGCGGAGCACGGTCGTCTTGCCCGATCCCGACGGTCCGATGATGGCAACCTTCTCGCCTCGACCGATATCGAGGTCCAGCTCGTCGAGAACGGTGAGCGGGCCGTAGGCCTTGGTGACTTTGTCGAAGCGGACCATCGGCGCCGTCATCGTGCGGTTCTCCGGTTGAGCAGATGTTCGAGGCTGCGAATGGCGCCGGAGGACGCGAGGCTCATGACAAGAAAGAAGCCGCCGACCAGCGTGATGGGCTCGGTATAGCGAAAGGTCTCCGAACCCAGGATCTTGGCGGTCTGCATGAGCTCGAGCACGGCGATCGCGGAAAGGAGAGGCGTCTCTTTGAAGAGGGCGACGAGATAGTTGCCGAGCGCAGGAACGACGGGTGGAATGGCTTGCGGAATGATGATGTCCTTGTAGGTCGACCAGGGGCTCAGGTTGAGGGCGGTCGCCGCTTCCCATTGGCCGCGCGGCACGCCCTCGAGGCCCGCGCGATAGACTTCGGAGCAATAGGCGCCGTAGTGCACGCCCAAGGCAAGCACGCCCGCCGTGAAGGCGTCGAGCACGATCCCGAAAGAGGGAAGCACGAAAAACAGGAAGAAGATTTGGATAAGAAGTGGGGTCGAGCGGATGAGTTCGACCGCGGCCGAGATCGGCCAGGCGAGAAGTGGGATCGAGTTGCGGGCGAGCGCCAGAATGAGCCCGAGGATGGCGGCGATGATGAAGCCGAGGAAGGTCGCCTCAATGGTGACGACGGCCGCCCGCGCGAGCACGGGAAGAATCTCGAAGACATAGGGCCAGCTCCACATCAGCCCCTCCGTGCTCTGATGATTCCCCGCGACGCCGTCGTCTCGAGCGCCCGCATGCCGATAGTGATGCAGAGCGACAAAGCGAGATAGATCAACAGCACGAGCGTGAAGATCGGCACCGTTTTCATGGTGGTCTGGTTGAGCTGCTGCGCCCTGAAGGCGAGGTCGGTGAGGGTGATGAGGGAAACGAGCGCCGTCGATTTGAGGAGCTCGATGAAGAGATTTCCCCACGGCGGAATCATCGCAACGAATGCCTGGGGAAGAATGATCCGGCGAAGCGCCTGCGGCCTCGTCATGTTGAGGGCGAGGGTTGCTTCCCACTGTCCGCGCGGGACGGCCAGAATGGCGCCGCGCACGACTTCCGAGCCATAGGCCCCGACGTTCAGGCCGAGTCCAAGCACCGCGACGGTGAACGGCTCGAGGCTCAGGCCGAACTGCGGAAGCACGAAGAAGAGCCAGAAGAGCTGGACGAGGGCGGACGTGCCGCGGAAGATTTCGACATAACCGATCGCGAGCCACCGGATAGGCTTCGGTCCATAGAGCGTCGACACGGCCGCGAGGACCGCCATGGCGACGGCGAGCACGCAGCCGAGAACGGCGATTTTCACGGTGAGGACCGCGCCCTCGAGCAGCGGCACGACAAACATCGCGAAGGGGGCGCGGGTCGCGAGATACGCAACCAGCGCAGCCGTCAAAGCCAGCATCACGGCGAGCGAGCGGATGCCCATCTGTTCTCGCCTCCGAGCCCGGATGCGCGGGGCCGCGCTAGGCGGGTCGCGCGCCCGCGGCGGTTGAGGACGCTACTCGCCCTTGCAGAGCTGCTCCATGGTCTTGTTCGGCAGATAGTCCTTGCCGAAGCCGAACGGCTCGACGAGCGCAATGTGCTCGGGCGTGCCGATGAAGGCCTTCAGCTGGTCATTGAAGGCCTTGTAGAGATCGGTGTCTTCCTTGCGGAAGCCGAACCCGCCGTGCCCCTTGACCGACTTGCCGGCGACCTCGCCGAAGGGCTTGATCGACTCGACCCCTTCGCCCTTCTTCGCCATGTTGGCGATGGAGAGCGCGGTCAATGCGGCGGCATCGGCGCGGCCCGACTGCACCGCGGCGAGAAGGCTCGACTGGTCGGGCAGGATAACGAGTTGGTCCTGCGGGACGCCGGCATCCTTCGCGTAACCGACCTCGACGGCGCCGGCCATCACCGCCAATTTCAGATCGGGGTTGCCGGCGATGGTCGAATAATCCTTGACGCCTTTGGGGTTGCCCTGTTTCACGAGCATCGCCTGGCCGATGCCGTAGGATGGCTCCGAGAAGGCGATTTCGGCACAGCGCTTCGGATTAATGAACATTCCCGCGGCGATGATGTCGAACCGTCCGGCCTTAAGCCCCGGAATGAGCGAGCCGAACTCGGTCAGAACGCCGTCGACCTGAGGGATACCGATCTTGGCGAGGACCGCCTTGGCCACCTCGGGCGCTTCTCCGGTGAGCTTGCCATCCGGCGTCGCATAGCCGAACGGCGCCTCGTTGGCGAAGCCGACCCGGATGAAGCCTTGCGCCCTGGCGCGCTCCAATGTCGTTTCGGCGAGCGCAAGGCGCGGCAGGCCCACCATCGCCAGTCCCGCGGCGCCCAATCCGGTGAGAGCCCCGCGGCGTGAAATACTGATCCTGGACATCCGTTCTTCCTCCCTGGTGTGCAAGCGATTTACATCACTCCTCTTTGACCGGATGTATACATCTCTTCTGGACAAGGCGCAAGCTTCTTGTAAAATTACGCGAACCGCGCTGCCAGGCACCCGCCGATCCGAAAGTTGTGCACATGTTGGACGCAATTTCAGCTCCTGAAAATTCCAACCAGGCGAGCATTTTCAGCCGGGCTGAGTTCCAGACTCGAGTGTCGGACGTGAAAAAACGGATGGAAAAGGCGGGCTTCGATCTCGTCGTCTGTCAGGATCCGGCGAACATGTGTTGGCTGACCGGCTTCGACGGCTGGAGTTTCTACGTTCCGCAATGCGTTCTCGTTCATGTCGATGAAGCCTCTCCGATCTGGTTCGGGCGGGCGCAGGATTGGCAAAGCGCCCGCCTCACCACCGATCTGCCGGATGAAAACATCATCCCCTATTCGGAGCGGCTCGTTCAGCATCCGCATGAACATCCCTACGACGAGCTCACCGATCTCATTCGCCGCAAGGGCTGGAGCCGCAACAGGATCGGCGTCGAGATGGATGCGCACTATTATACGGCGCGCTGTCACGCCCATCTCGTCAAGGGTCTTCCCGACGCCGTCGTCACCAACAATGGCGATCTCGTGAACTGGGCGCGGCTCGTCAAGTCACCGCGCGAGATCGAGCTCATGCGCGAGGCGGGGCGAATCTGCACCGAGGCCATGAAGCGCGCTTTCGCCGCGATGAAGCCCGGCGTGCCGCAGAATCGAGTGATCGCCGAGATCTATCATGCGCAGACGATCGGCGTGCCTGGGGCGGGCGGCGATTATGCGGCGATCTGTCCGTTGATGCCGGTCGGCCAGGGCACCTCGACGCCGCATCTCACTTTCTCCGACGCGCCTCTTCCGAGCAATTCCCTCGCCATGCTCGAGATCGCCGGCGCGCGGCGGCGCTACCACGCGCCGCTCACGCGCACCATTCATCTGGGGCGCCCGCCTGCGGACATTCTCGCTGTGGCCAAAACGGTCGTCGAAGGCGTCGATGCAGGCCTCGCCACGGCCAAGCCCGGCGCCACCGCCGAAGCGGTGGAAGCGGCCTGGCAGCGGGTGCTGAGACGGAACGGACTCAAGAAGGAGAGCCGGGCCGGCTACTCGATCGGGCTCGCTTATCCACCCGACTGGGGCGAGCGCACGGTGAGTCTGAGGCCCGGTGACCAAACGGTGCTCGAGGCCGGCATGTGCTTTCATCTCCAGTCAGGCGTCTGGCTCAGCGACTGGGGCGTGGCGATCTCGGAATCCTTCGTGGTGACGGAGCGGGGCGGCGAGCGCCTCTGCGATGCTCCCCGCGAGCTCATCGTGATCGACTGAACGCGATGCACGACAACCCGTTCTCCGATACGGAGCTTGCACAAAGGATCGAACGAACACAGGCCGGTCTCGTCGAACGCGAGCTCTATGCGGCGATCTTCGCCTCGCCCGAAAATGTGTTCTACCTTACCGGTCTCGATCACTGGGGCTATTTTGTGCCGCATCTCCTGCTGGTGCCCGTCGAGGGAAAGCCGGTGCTCGTCACGCGCGCCATGGAGCGGGTTAGCGTCGAGAAGCAGGTGCGATCGGCCGAATTTCGCGGGCACTCCGACAGCGAGACTGCGGCGGACGAGATGGCGCGCGTGCTCGCCGACCGGGCCCTCGCCGGGAAACGGCTTGGGCTCGAGGAATGGACCTCGGGCATGAGCCGCGGGCTCGGCCGCTCTCTCGAAGCAGCATCGGATGCCGTATGGACCGACATCTCGGGGCTCGTCGATCAATTGCGCCTCGTGAAGTCGGCCGAAGAGCAGGCGCTCATGCGCCGCACGGCGACGATCTCGGACATTGCGGCGCAAGCGGCCATGGACGCGATCTCGGCAGGGGAGCGCGAGTGCGATGTGGCGGCCGCAGCTTTGAGTGCAATGACGAAAGCAGGCGGGCACCCGCCGGGCTTCGGGCCGTTCATCCGGCCCGGCGCTCGCTTGGGCGAGGAGCACGCCACCTGGGGCGATGGCCGATACCGGCGTGGAGAGCCGGTGTTTCTCGAGCTCTCGGCTTGCGTTTCTCGTTATCATGCGCCGCTCGGGCGGCTTGTCCACATCGGCAACATCGAGGAGCAAGACGCAGCGATGGCGGTCGTCGCGCAGGCCGCTTTCGATGCCGTGCTCGGCACGCTCGAGCCCGGGCGGCGGGCGCGCGACGTCTATGCCGCGTGGCAATGCGTCGTCGACGAGGCTGGCCTTAAGCGCTATCGCCGGCATCATTGCGGCTACTGCGTGGGAATCGGTCTGCCGCCGTCGTGGACCGGCGGCAACACCGTCGTCGGCCTCCGTCATGATTCCGAGCTCGAGATTCGCAACGGCATGAGCTTCCATGTGCTCTCGTGGCTCATGGGCACGGGCCGCGGCGATTATTTCCTCTCGAACACCGTGCTCCTCGGCGACAACGGCGCCGAGGTCCTCACCAAAACGCCCGCCGGCCCGATCGTCAGATAAGAGACCGCGTCGGAGCTTAGTGCGACATGAAGACGGGGAGCGTCATCTTGTCGAGCACGAGCCTTGTCGCTCCGCCGAAGACGAGCTCGCGCAAGCGGCTGTGGCCGTAGGCGCCCATGACGAGTATGCCGCCACCCGTGTCAGTGGCGCGCTGGAGAAGCGCCGCGCCGGCATCGATGCCGCCGCTCGGCAGGCCTTCGGCGATTGCCTTGACTTCGTGGCGCGCGAGCGTCTCGGCCAAATCGGCGCCGGCCACCCCACCTTCGAGATCGCTGTCGCGCTGCGGATCGACCCAGACGAGGCGAACCGAATTCGCAGCTTTGAGAAAGGGCAAAGCGTCGAAAACGGCGCGGGCGGCCTCGCGATGGCCGTTCCAGCCGACGATGATCTCGTCGAGTTTCAGCGTCGACACTCCGGCCCGCGGCAGAACCAAGACCGGCCGGCCCACCGCCATCACCACGCGCTCGATGAAATCGAGCTCGACGCCCGAGACCTGGTCGGGATCGGTAGCATGCATGAGGACGAGGTCTGACGTGCGTCCGTACCGTACGACCTCGTCGGCGATGAGCGGCGAGCGCCCCTCGACAGCGAGGAAGTCGAAGGTCAGGCCCTCCCGCTGCATGGCGCGCTCGAAGGCATTCCGCACCGCGTCCTTGTTGTCCTGGAAATAGGTCCGGTGGCCTTCGAACACCTGCGGGACCGCCTCGAATCCCGTCGAGGGATAGATCTGCGCGGCCGGAATGACGTAGAGCCCGCGCACATGGGCGCCGGTGAGCTCGCCGATCCAGATGGCGGCGGCCGCGAGCGCGTCGACGCGGTTCACCTCATCGAGGCACACGAGAACGGTCTTATAGGTCATCTCACCCTCCCCGGCGGCAATCGTTGAAGACGATAGCGTCAGACACGGGATTGTCCATATTGACGGGAGAGCTTAAGCGCCGATCGTGCCCCATGTGGCGCAGCCGATGACCGGCCCGACCGAGCGCGTCTGCAGAAGCGCGATGCAGCCTTTGCAGCATTCGGCCATGAGATCGTCCTTGGGGAGCGTCAACGACACCGCCTCGCCGTGCCACATGCCGGCCGGCACGAGCTTTCGCACCACGTTGTGATAGACCATGTCCCGGCCCGCATTCTCGCCGCGCTCGATCTTGACCGCGATCTCAGGCGCGATCCCCATGAACCACACGGTCGCCTCTTGCGCCTGCATAGCGTCCGGAACGGCTTCGACCGAGATCGCAATCTCCCTGCCCGCGCTCTCGATCGTCATCGGGACCCAGGACGAGCGATTGCCGACGAGCGAGCGGTCGATCGCCGCCCGGACCACCGCCTTGTTGCTGCCGACGAAATGGGTGGCGCCGTCAACGATGATCTGCGGGGTATAGACGTCCATGTCGCCACGCGTCTTGGCGTAGGAATACTGCCGCTGCGAATAGGCGGCGTCGGCGAGCGTATCGCGCCAGCCGAGATAGTCCCAATAATCGACGTTGAACGACAGGGCGACCACACGGGGCATCGCTTTGAGCTCTGCCAGGAGCGCGTCGGCCGGCGGGCAGGAGGAGCAGCCCTGGCTTGTGAAGAGCTCGATGATCACCGGCCGTCCCGCCGCGGCTTCGAGCCGCGATGCCAGCCCGGATGCCAAGAAGCCCGCCCCAAGCGCCAAAGCTCGGCGGCGGCTCATCGGCATGGATGGTTTCATGAGGTCTATATGCCGAGGGTTCCCCGGTCCTTCGAGTCACGATCGGGTGAGAAGCCTCACAAAACGGTTACTTCAGGCTGCACGCGCAAGGTTCCTTAACACGCAGGGGAGGATGCCGCCATTGCGGAAATAATCGAGCTCGTCGAGCGTGTCGATCCGGCAGAGCACTTCGACTTGCTTGCGATCGCCGTTCGCAAAAGCGATGTCGACCTTGAGCAGCGCCCGCGGCTTCAGGCCCTCATAGATGCCGGCAATGTTGATGATCTCGTCACCTTTGAGGCCCAAGTCCTGCCAACTCTGATCGAGCAGGAACTGAAGCGGAAGCACGCCCATGCCGACGAGGTTCGACCGGTGGATGCGCTCGAAGCTCTGAGCAATCACCGCACGCACGCCCAAGAGCCGCGTGCCCTTGGCGGCCCAGTCGCGCGAGGAGCCGGTGCCGTATTCCCGGCCTGCGCAGATCACGAGCGGCACGCCCTCTTGGGCATAGCGCATGGCGGCGTCATAGATCGGCATCGTCGTTGCCGACGGGTAGTGAACGGTGACGCCCCCTTCGACGCCCGGCACCATCTGGTTCTTGATGCGGATGTTGGCAAAGGTGCCGCGCACCATCACTTCATGATTGCCGCGGCGGGATCCGTAGGAGTTGAAGTCGACCGGCCGGACCTGATGCTCGATCAGATATTTGCCGGCAGGACTGTCGACTTTGATCGAGCCCGCCGGAGAGATATGGTCGGTGGTTATCGAATCGAGAAAGAGCCCGAGCACGCGCGCGTTCTCGATATTGGTGGGGGGCTCGGGCGTCATCGTCATGCCGGAGAAGTAGGGCGGATTCTGCACGTAGGTCGATAGTGGGCTCCACCTGAAAGTGCGGCCGCCTTCGATCTTGATCTTGCGCCATTCGGCATCGCCCTCGAATACGTCCTTGTAGCGGCGGCTGAACGCGGCACGGGTGACGTTCTTGTGCACGAGACGGGTGACCTCCTCAGGGTTGGGCCAGATCTCCTTCAGATAGACGGGCCTGCCCGATCCCGAGACGCCGATCGGATCCGTCGCGAGATTGACGGTAAGGGAGCCCGCAAGCGCATAGGCGACGACCAGCGGCGGCGAAGCGAGATAGTTGGCGCGAACGTCCGGGTTCACGCGCCCCTCGAAATTGCGGTTGCCCGAGAGCACCGCGGCGGCGACGAGATCGTGGTCGCGCACGGTCGCGGCGATCGGATCGGGAAGAGGCCCCGAGTTCCCGATGCAGGTCGTGCAGCCATAGCCGACCAGATCGAAGCCGAGCGTGTCGAGATCCTTCTGAAGGCCGGAGGATTTCAAATACTCGCTCACCACCTGGCTTCCTGGCGCGAGCGATGTCTTGACCCAGGGCTTGACCTGAAGGCCTGCGGCGACCGCATTGCGCGCAAGGAGACCCGCCGCCATCATCACATTGGGGTTGGACGTATTGGTGCATGATGTGATCGCGGCGATCACCACGTCGCCATGACCGAGATCGAAGTTGGCGCCCGGAACGGGGTAGCGCCTTCCGAGTTCGCCCGGCTTCTTGAATTCCTGGACCATGCAGGCAGCAAAGCCTTCCGCCACGCCCTTGAGCGGTACGCGATCCTGTGGCCGCTTGGGGCCCGCGAGCGAAGGCTGGACGTCCTCCAAAGCGAGTTCGAGCGTATCGGTGAACTCGGGTTCCGGGACGCCTTCTGTCCACATCATGCCTTGCGCCGAAGCATACTTTTCGACGAGCGCGATGAGGGCCGCCGGACGGGCGGTTGCGCGCTGATAGTCGAGCGTCTTCTCAGAGATCGGAAAGAATCCGCAGGTCGCGCCATATTCGGGCGCCATGTTGGCGATCGTCGCCATGTCCTCGATCGAGAGCGATCCGAGACCGGGGCCGAAGAACTCGACGAACTTGCCAACCACCCCTTTCTGACGGAGCATCTGCGTTACGGTGAGCACGAGATCGGTCGCGGTCGTTCCTTCGCCGAGCTGGCCAGTCAGGCGGAAGCCGACGACTTCGGGGATGAGCATCGAGATCGGCTGGCCGAGCATCGCCGCCTCGGCTTCGATGCCGCCCACGCCCCAGCCCAGAACCGAAAGCCCGTTCACCATGGTCGTGTGGCTGTCGGTGCCGACGAGCGTGTCGGGATAAGCGATCTCGACCGATTTGCCGTCGAGCTTCTCCTTCTTCGTCCATACGGTTCTCGCGAGATATTCGAGGTTCACCTGGTGGCAGATGCCGGTGCCGGGCGGCACCACGCGGAAATTGTCAAAGGCGCTCTGACCCCACTTGAGGAAGGTGTAGCGCTCGCCGTTGCGCTCGTATTCCCTCTCGACGTTGAGCTTGAAGGCCTTCTCGGTACCGAAAAAGTCGACCATCACCGAGTGGTCGATCACGAGATCGACGGGAGCGAGCGGATTGATCTTCTGAGGATCGCCGTTCAGGCCCTTCATCGCATCCCGCATAGCGGCGAGATCGACGACTGCGGGAACGCCGGTGAAGTCCTGCATGAGCACGCGCGCCGGCCTGAAGGCGATCTCGAGCTCGGTTTTGCCACGGTTGCCGAGCCACTGGGCCATGCCCTCGATGTCCTGCCGGGTGACCGAGCGCCCGTCTTCGTTCCGGAGCAAGTTTTCGAGCAGCACCTTCAAGGAATAGGGCAGCTTCGAAATCCCCTCGAGGCCGTTCTCTTCCGCCGCTCTCAGGCTGTAATACCGATAAGTCTTCTTTCCCACTCTCAGTGTCTTGCAACACTTGAATGAATCAAGCGACGTTGCGGTCATGACTGTTCCGATATAGCTGTCGTGAAGATCGGGCTCGCTATAACCGGTTTGCCAAACCGGTACCAGCCCGGGCGGCGCAGGACTGGAGCCCAATGCAGCTTGTCGCGAAGGACCTCGCTTGCGATCGGGGCGGCCGGCGCGTTTTCTCGAACCTGAGCTTCAGCGTGGAGGCCGGAAAGCTGCTCGAGATCACCGGCGCCAACGGAACGGGAAAATCGACGCTGCTCAGGCTGATCGCAGGGTTGAGCGAGCCCGTGTCGGGCAGTGTCGACCTCGAAGGCGGCGACCCCGAACTCGATCTCCCGCAGCAGGTTCACTTCATCGCGCACCAGGATGCGATCAAGCCGGCTCTTACCGCTCTCGAGAACCTGCGTTTTTGGGAGAGGTTCTTCGGCGGAGGCGAGCTCGGAGAGGCGCTCGGCTGCTTCGATCTCGAGCCGCTCGCGGATCATCCGGCAGCGCTTCTCTCGGAGGGGCAGAAACGCCGGCTCGCGCTGTCGCGATTGGCGCTCTTCAAGCGCCCGATCTGGCTTCTTGATGAGCCGACGGTGGGTCTCGATTCCCGCTCGCGCGACCGGTTGATGGAACTCATTAGCGCTCACCTGGCCGCACGCGGGCTCGTGCTCGTCTCGACCCACGTTCCCTTGGGCCTCGAGCCTCATGTCATCGTGAAACTCGGGTGAGGAGGTGAGCCCGGCTCTGGCGCTCATCCGCCGCGATCTCTTGCTGCAGTTCCGGCAGGGCGGGGGTGCGGGCAACGCGATCGGGTTCTTCCTCGCCGTGATCGTGCTTCTGCCGATCGGGATCGGCCCCGACCAGGCTCTCCTCCAGAGAATCGCGCCCGGGGCGCTGTGGGTCTCACTCCTCCTGTCGGTGCTACTCTCGGCCGACCGCATCTTTCAGGCGGATTACGAGGACGGCTCGCTCGAAGCGATGACAACGGGGAGCGCGCCGCTCGAAGTGGTCACTTTGGCGAAGGCCGCCTCCCATTGGCTTTCGACCGCACTGCCCCTCGCCATTCTCGCTCCGCTCCTCGGCTTCCTCATCAATCTCGAGGCGGACGCCGTCGCTCCTCTCCTCCTCTCGATGGCGATTGGATCCCTGAGCCTCTCGCTTCTCGCTTCGCTCGGCGCGGCGGTAACGGTCGGCCTCAGGCGCGGCGGACTCCTTGTCTCGCTCCTGGTCCTCCCTCTCTACGTGCCGGTCCTGATCTTCGGGATGACGGCGGCCCAGGAAACATTGCGCACATCGTCTCTCCTCGTCCTCGCGGCGCTCGCCCTCGCGGCGATCGTGCTCTCCCCGATCGGCGCCGCTGCGGCGCTCAGGGCCTATTTGAAATGACATCTAGCCGCTAGAACCAAGCCATGCAGCAGCTCGCCAATCCCGCGCGCTTCGTTCGCCTGGCCAACGCCGTGCTGCCCTACGCGTGGGGGCTGACCGCGGCCTTGTTGGCGGTCGGCCTCTACCTCGCGCTCGTGGCTTCGCCTGCCGATTATCAGCAGGGCGAAACGGTGCGCATCATGTTCGTTCATGTGCCGGCGGCGTGGCTCGCTTTGCTCGTCTACACGGTGATAGGGCTCGCGAGCGGCATCGCCCTCATCTTCCGGCACCCGCTCGCGGATGCAGCGGCTAAAGCCGCCGCGCCCATCGGCGCCATGTTCTGCTTCCTCGCGCTCGTCACGGGCTCGCTGTGGGGGAAACCCATGTGGGGCACGTGGTGGGTGTGGGACGCGAGGCTCACGTCGATGTTCGTGCTCTTCCTTCTTTATCTCGGCTACCTCGCGGTTTGGCAGGCGATCGAAGATCCACATCGGGCGGCGATGATTGCGAGAGTCGTGGCGCTCGCCGGCGTTATCAACGTGCCGATCGTGAAGTTTTCGGTCGACTGGTGGAACTCGCTCCATCAGCCGGCGAGCGTGTTCCGCATGGGAGGGCCGATGATCGACCCCTCGATGCTCCTTCCGCTCTTGTCGATGGGGCTCGCCTATTTGTTTCTTTTCCTCAGCCTTCATCTTGTCGCCCTGAGGAGCGAGATCGCCGCCCGCAAGGTCCGCCAGCTCCGGATCGCCGAGATCGCCGCTAAGTGATGGATTTCGCCGCTCCGCACACCGGATTCGTGATCGCGTCCTATGTCGTGAGCATCGGCGGGCTTGCGGCGATGGTGCTCGCCACGGTTCTGCGCGACCGCCGGCTGACGCAGAAAGCCGAGGAGCTAGAGGCGCGCCGCTCGCGCATGGAGAGCCGATGACCGGCGGTACGGAGGCACGCGGCCGCCGGTGGCTCGTGCTGCTGCCGATCGCCGCATTTCTGCTCATTGCCGGGCTCTTCTACAAGGGTTTGTTCGGGGATCCGGCCGAAATCCCCTCAGTGCTGATCGACAAGCCCGCGCCGCGGTTCGACCTGCCGCCGGTCGAGGGCCTCGGCCGGCCGGGCTTCGGCTCTGCCGATCTCGCCAAGGGCGGCGTCACGCTCGTCAACGTCTGGGGCTCGTGGTGCGTGCCCTGCCGGAGCGAGCACCCGCTGCTGATGGCCCTGGCGGGGCGGGCGGACGTAAAGCTCTACGGGATCAATTACAAGGACGAGCCTGAGAATGCGCGCCGGTTCTTAGGCTCGCTCGGCAACCCGTTCGCGGCGATCGGCGCCGATCCGAGCGGGCGCACCGCGATCGACTGGGGCGTCTATGGCGTGCCCGAGACTTTCATCGTCGACGGCAAGGGCGTCGTCCGGGGGAAGTGGATCGGTCCGCTCACGGAAGAAGCGATCAGGTCGGTCGTCGGGCCCAAAATCGCTGAGCTAGCAGCTAGAATCTAGGACTTAGGGCTTAAGACCTGAGTGCCATACTGCTCATGCGCGGCGGCGGGACTTGATCTTGGGAAGGGGCCTCGCATCGCCATTGGCCTCGATCTTGTCCATCTCCCCGGAGAGGACCGCGAGAGCCTCGGTAAATGGTTTCCGGTGAGCGACGGGAACCGCCGCCAGCATGATCTTGTCGACTTCATCGGCGCCCGGTTGAGACAATTTGAGCATCCGCTTGCCGCTCGCGGTGATCCGTACCGAATTCGTCCGGGCGTCGTCCTTGGTGCGGCGCCGCTGGAGATAGCCCTGGGCGAGCAACCGCGCGACGAGATCGGCGAGCGTCGAGCGGTCGATCCCGGTCAGCTTCACGAGCTGCGTCTGGCTGATGCCCTCGTTCTGGTCGACGGCGAGGAGGACGGTATACTGGCGCTGTGTCAGGCCGGACTTGCCGACCTCTCCCTGGTAGACATAGGCCGCGTATTGCGCCGCTCGTTTCAACAGATGGTATGGCGAGCGTGAGAGTTGCTTCACGTCCCTGTTGCCTGACATCGACCCCTACTCCCACTGCGCAGGAGCCGCCTGCTCTGCCTGCGCGGCTGTTGCCTCTGCCCGGAGTGGACCAGCCAGCGAACAGGCGCCGCTCGCTCGGGCCAGCCCCATACCGCCATCGCGAGCTTGTCCTTGTCCGGGTCCGATTTTGTTAGCGCCTCGCAGGCTCAACGGCAAGAGCCTTCAAATTGCGCAGTGTGCGCATGCGAAGAAATCGCCGCAAATGCGGCCTTCGTGCCACTCATCCGTCTACGGAGTTTTGTGGTCGTCCGGTCCGTCCTCGATCGCGTGCCGGGCCATGAGCGGTGCCTGGGAGAGGGCAAATAAAAGGGTGAGCGGCAACAGCCCGAACACTTTGAAATTGACCCACATTCCGGTTTCCTGCGTCCGCCAGACTGCTTCGTTGAGCAGGGCAAGGAAGAAAAAGAAGACGCCCCATCTGAGCGTGAGTTTCCGCCAGCCCTCCTCGTCCATCCTGATCGCTTCGCCCATGACGAGCTTGAGCAGGTTTTGCCGGAAAGCGAAGCCGCCGAGAAGGATGGCGCCGAAGAGGGCGTTGATGAGCGTCACCTTGACTTTGATGAAGGTATCGTCGTGGAGCCAGAGGGTGAGCGCACCGAACACCGCTACGAAGCCCGCCGTGATCAGCGGCGCGACTGCAAACTTTCTGGTGAGGAGCCACGAGGCGGCAAGCGCCAGGGCGATCGCGGCCATGAACACGCCCGTCGCCCAGAATATCCCGCCGAACCAGTTGGCGAGGAAGAAAGCGACGAGGGGGCCCGCCTCGATGAGAAGCTTGAGCGGCGGCGACATCAATCGAGCCCTGCAATGGCGCGCGAGAAGGCTTGCGCATCGAAGGGCTGGAGATCGTCGACGCCCTCGCCCACGCCGATCGCATGGATGGGGAGCTTCAGGCGCTCGCCGATGGCCACCAGGATGCCGCCGCGCGCGGTCCCGTCGAGCTTGGTCATGACGATGCCGGTCACGCCCGCGACCTTGGTGAACGTTTCGGCCTGCAATATCGCGTTCTGGCCGGTGGTCGCGTCGAGCACGAGCAGAACGGCGTGCGGGGCGGCCGCGTCCTGCTTCTTGAGGACGCGTACGATCTTTTCGAGTTCGGCCATCAAGTTCGCCTTGTTCTGAAGGCGCCCAGCCGTGTCGATGAACAGGATGTCGCTGCCCTCCTCTCTGGCGCTCCGGTAGGCATCGAAAGCAAGCCCCGCGGCATCGGCGCCCGGCTCTCGCGCAATCACCTTCGCTCCGGTGCGCACTCCCCAAGCCGTCAGCTGCTCGATCGCGGCGGCGCGGAACGTGTCGCAGGCGGCGAGCGTCGCCCTAAATCCGTCGCGTGCGGCAATCGCTGCGAGCTTGCCGATGGTGGTGGTCTTGCCGGTACCGTTTACGCCCACGACCAGAATCACGAACGGTTTTTCGGTGCCGAAACGAAACGGAACCGCCACAGGCTCCAGAACCCTGGCGATCTCTCCTGCAAGGATCTGCTTCACTTCTTGCGGGTCGATGCTGCGATCGTAACGGCCCTGCGCAACCGCCTTCACGATCCTGTTCGACATCTCGATGCCCAAATCGGCTTGGATCAAGCTGTCTTCGAGCTCGTCCAGCGTGGCGGCATCGAGCTTGCGCTTGGTGAAAATCGAGCTGATGGAGTCGGAAAGCGAGCGCGACGACTTCGAGAGCCCCTCGCGCAGGCGGTCGGCCCAGTTCTGGCCCCGCGCCTCGGCCCTTAACTCGCGAATTTCAGGAACAACGGGCGGCGGGATCTCGTCGGCGCTCGACGGAGGCGGCAAAAGTGCCGTCTCCGCAGGCTCGCCCCGATCGGAGGGTCGGCTGAACAGGCGCTTGAAAAAGCTCATGCCGCGAGCTTGGCCTCGAGATGGCCACTGTCCCGGCCGGTGATGGTGGCCCTGACAATCGCGCCCGGAACCAGCGTCTGTTTGAACCTGACCGGCGCGAAGTGCTCCGTGCGTCCATTCGTCTCCGTTTCGACGAGGACGGAACGGCGGGCGCCCACCTCGCCCGATAGGAACGATTCGAACCTCGCCTTTCCCTTCGCGCGGAGCCGGGCGGCCCTCCCTTTGATCACGGACTTATCTACCTGGGGCATCCTGGCGGCAGGCGTCCCCTGACGGACCGAGTAGGGAAACACGTGAAGATAGGTGAGCCCGCATTCATCGACGATGTCGAGCGAGCGCGTGAACATCGCCTCCGTTTCGGTGGGGAAGCCGGCGATGAGGTCGGCCCCGAACACGACATCGGGCCGCAGCTCGCGGACATTCTTGCAGAAGGCGATGGCGTCCTTCCGAAGGTGACGCCGCTTCATGCGCTTGAGGACGAGATCGTCGCCAGCCTGAAGCGAAAGATGGAGGTGCGGCATGAGCCGGTCTTCCTCGGCGATGGCGCGGATGAGGTCGGGATCGGCCTCGATCGAGTCGATGGACGAGAGCCGCAGGCGCTTGAGATCGTGCACGGCCTTCAGGATGCGCCGGACAAGCGAGCCCAAAGAAGGCCGGCCCGGCAGATCGTTACCCCATGAGGTGATGTCGACGCCCGAAAGCACGATCTCCGCATAGCCGTTGGCCACGAGGCGGAGGACCTGCTCCACAACTTCGCCCGCCGGTACGGAACGCGAATTGCCACGGCCGAACGGGATGATGCAAAAGGTGCAGCGGTGATCGCAGCCGTTCTGGATCTGGACGAAGGCGCGGGTGCGCTCGGCGAAGCCGTCGAGGAGATGCACGGCCGTCTCGCGCACCGACATGATGTCGTTGACCTTGACCCGCTCCTCTAAAGAGACGCCGAAATCGGCCGGGCGATAGTTGGCTGGGTCGAATTTCTCGGCGTTGCCGAGGACGAGGTCCACTTCGGGCATGGCCGCGAATGCGCGCGCCTCGGTCTGGGCGGCGCAGCCCGTCACGATGATGCGGGCTTCCGGCCTCTCGCGCTTCGCCCGGCGAATGGCCTGACGGGCCTGGCGCACGGCTTCCGCGGTGACGGCGCAGGTGTTGAAGATGACGGCGCCGTTCGCGACGCCGCCGGTCTTCGCACGAATCACCTCGGACTCGTAGGCATTGAGGCGGCATCCGAAGGTGACGATCTCGGGCGCGCTCATGGTCTCACAAGGCAAGATGGGCCGGAAGGACCCCCTCGAACTCGTAAGCGACGGGACCGGTCATGAGAAGGTGGCCGTCGCTCTCCCGCCATAGGACGCGCAAATCGCCGCCGGGCAGAGTCACGGTGACTTCGCGTTCGGTGCGGTTGATCCGCGCCGCCGCCGCGGTTGCGGCGCAGGCAGCGGTGCCGCAGGCCCGGGTGATCCCCGCCCCCCGCTCCCAGACCTTCAAGGTCATCCGGTCCTTCGCGTCGATTCTGGCCAGAGTGATGTTGGCGCGGTCGGGAAAGAGCGGATGATGCTCGAGCATCGGGCCAACCTTGGCGAGATCGACCACATCGAGGTCCTTGACCCAGAAGACGCAA
>JBJMRA010000207.1:0-6144 GCA_045802365.1 Hyphomicrobiales bacterium
CTGCCCTATCGGAAGCGCGATGGGACGATCGTGCGCGATGCGCTGACACACCCCTATTTCGCGGGGCATGGCTATGCGGCGATCCGTGTCGACATGCGCGGCAGCGGCGACTCGGATGGCCTCATGCTCGACGAATACACCAAGCAGGAGCAGGACGACGCCGTCGAGGTCATCGCCTGGCTCGCCGAGCAGACATGGTGCTCGGGTAGCGTGGGGATGATCGGCATCTCATGGGGCGGCTTCAACGGGTTGCAGGTGGCGGCGCGCCGGCCGCCGGCGCTCAAGGCGATCATCACCCTCTGCTCGACCGACGACCGCTACGAGGACGACATCCATTTCAAGGGCGGCTGCGTCATCCACGAACAGCTCGGCTGGGCCTCGACGATGCTCGCCTACTCCTCGCGCCCTCCCGATCCTCTCATCGTCGGCGAGGGCTGGAAGGAGATGTGGCTCAACCGCCTCGACAACCAGCCCTTCCTGCTCATCCGGTGGATGCAGCATCCCCATCGCGATCTTTACTGGAAACACGGAAGCATATGTGAAGACTACGGCCAGATCGAAGCCGCGGTCCTCGCCGTCGGCGGCTGGAATGATGCATACAGCAACGCGGTGCCCCGGCTCATGCGCGGCCTGCGCTCGCCTTGCAAGGCGATCATCGGGCCTTGGGTGCACAAATATCCGCACTTTGCCGTGCCGGAGCCCAGGATCGGGTTCCTCCAGGAAGCACTTCGGTGGTGGGATTTCTGGCTCAAGGGCGAGCCCACCGGCGTCGTGCGCGACCCGGCCTTTCGCGTCTATGTGATGGATGCGCAGAAGCCGGGCCAAGGACAGGACTACTGGCCGGGACGATGGATCGCGGACGAAGTGTGGGGGGCCGGCCGAACGCAAACCAAGCAGTGGTATCTGACGGCGAACGGCATCGCCGGCTCTCCAGGCGAAGAGACGGCGTTGGCGCTCTCCTCACCTCAGTCGGTCGGCAAGGCGGCCGGCAAGTATTGCATCATGTGGCTGGGCGACGGCTTCCCGGGCGACCAGCGCGACGAAGACCAAGCTTCGCTAACCTTCGATTCGCCCGAGCTTGCGGTCGACATGGACATCGTCGGGCAGCCGGTGGTCGAGCTCGAGCTCGCATCGGACAAGCCCGTCGCCCTCCTGGCCGTGCGCCTCAATGATGTGTGGCCCTCGGGGGAAGTGAGCCGGATCACCTATGGGCTCAAGAACCTCTGCCAGCACGACAGCAACGAGTTTCCGACCCCTCTCGAGCCGGGAAAGCGTTATCGGGTGAGGGTCGCGCTCGACGACATCGCTTGGCGAATCCCCAAGGGGCACAAGCTCAGGGTTTCGCTCTCGCCGACTTATTGGCCGATGATGTGGCCCTCGCCGGAGAGCGTGACCCTGACGATTTTTGCCGGGCCATCCGCGGTGCACGTTCCCGTCCGGGCATTCGATCCCGGCGAAGTGCCGCTGAGCTGGAAGCCAGCCGAGGGGGCCGCCGACGTGAAACGGCGCGAGCTCATCCCGCCCCAGACCTATCGCCGGAATGCGGTCGACCCCGAAACCGGGGAGACGCGGCACGAGGTCCTCGAAGATTTCGGCCGCTACGAGATCGAGCCGCACAAGCTCATCGCCCAAGGCATCCGGCGCGAATCCTACTCGATCATGCCGGACGACCCGCTGTCGGCCAAGGCGGAAGCGCATTGGACGGAGGCGATCGAACGCGGCGACTGGAAAGTGCGGACCGAGGCCATGACCCGGCTCACCGCCACTGAGACCGACTGGATCATCTGGGGCAAGCTCGAGGCCTATGAGGGCGACGCCAAGGTGTTCGAGCGGGAGTGGAATGAAAAGGTCGAGCGCAAGCTGAATTGAGTTCTTCCGCTTCGGGGGAAGGAATGAAATAAAGGCGGGGCGCACTACATCAGGGCCATGCTGTCGCCGCATCCTGAAACGTGGCTCTATCCGACCGAGCACGGGCTCTATTGCGAGCCGGGCCGATTCTTCATCGATCCGCACCGGTCGGTGGAGCGGGCGGTGATCACCCACGGGCATGGCGATCACGCCCGCCCGGGGCACGGGGCGGTGCTCGCGACGGCCGAGACGATCGAGATCATGAAGGTCCGTTATGGGCCAGAGTCGGCCGGCCGCTTCGAGGCGGCGAACGGCGCGCTCGACGTCAACGACGTTTCCGTACGGCTCGCCCCGGCAGGTCATATCCTGGGCTCGGCGCAGATCGTGCTCGAATGGCAAGGTGCACGCGCGGTCGTCTCCGGCGACTACAAGCGCCAGCCTGATCCGACCTGCGCTCCCTTCGAGCTCGTCCCCTGCGATCTGTTCGTCACCGAGGCGACCTTCGCTCTGCCCGTCTTCAAACACGAGCCCGCCTCCAAGGAAGTCAAACGGCTGTGCGCCTCGCTCGCCGCCAATCCCGACCGCAGCCACCTGCTCGGCGTCTACAACCTCGGCAAGTGCCAGCGGATGATCGTGCTGATGCGGGAAGCGGGCTTCGACCGGCCGATCTATCTCCACGGCGCCTTGCGCTCGCTCTGCGATCTCTACGAAAGGCTCGGGATCCAGCTCGGCGAATTGCGCGATGTCATGACCGCAACTCCGGCCGAGCTCGCCGGCGCCATGGTCCTCTGCCCGCCCTCGGCGCTCAACGATCGATGGTCGCGCCGGCTTGCCGATCCCATCACCTCGTTCGCGAGCGGCTGGATGCGGGTCCGCACCCGCGCACGGCAACGCGGCGTCGAGCTGCCGCTCATCGTTTCCGACCACTGCGACTGGCCGGAGCTCCTCCGAACGATCGAAGAAACGGGCGCCGAAGAGGTCTGGGTCACCCATGGGCGCGACGATGCGCTCGTCTACCAGATCGGGAAAATGGGAAAGCGCGGGCGGGCGCTGGCGCTCGTCGGCTTCGAGGACGAGGACGACTGATGGAGGAGTTCGCCGAACTCCTGGACCGGCTCGTTTATACGAGTTCGCGGAACGCCAAGCTCGCGCTCCTCGCCGATTATTTCAGAAAGACGCCCGATCCGGACCGCGGCTGGGCGCTCTCCTCCTTGACCGACGGGCTGCCGCTCCGGTTGCCGATGCGCAAGGCGCTGCAGATCGTGCTCGAGCCGCGGATCGATCCGGTCCTGTTCGGGTTGTCGCGCGACTATGTCGGCGATACCGCCGAGACGGTGTCGCTCTTGTGGCCCGACGGCAACGGCGGGGATGCCCCTTCTCTCAGCGAAGTGGTTGAACTCGTGCGCGATTCATCGCTTCGGACGTTTCCCCAGGTGCTCGAAAGCCTGCTCGACCGGCTCGACATCAAGGGCCGGTTCGCGCTCATCAAGTTCCTGACGGGGGCGCTCCGGGCGGGCGTGTCGGCGCGCATCGCCAAGACGGCGCTCGCGCAAGCCTTCGGCCGCGACGTGTCTGAAATCGAAGAGGTTTGGCATGGGCTCGTGCCCCCCTACCCGGACCTGTTCGACTGGCTCGAAGGAAAGAGCGAGCGCCCCGATCCCGGACGGCGGCCGACCTTCCGGCCGGTGATGCTCGCGCATCCGATCGAGGACGGCGATCTCACCGGACTTAAGCCGCAAGAAATTTCCGCGGAGTGGAAGTGGGACGGGATCCGCGTGCAGCTTGCCGCCAAGAACGGCGAGGTGAAGCTCTATTCGCGCGCTGGGGACGACATCTCGTCGGCTTTTCCCGATGTTGCTCAAGCCTTCGCGCATGCCGAAGGGGTGCTCGATGGAGAGCTTCTGGTGGTGCGGGAGGGCGAAGTGCAGCCGTTCAACGAGTTGCAACAGCGGCTCAACCGCAAATCCGTGACGGGTCGGATGCTGCAGGACTTTCCGGCCCACATCCGGCTCTACGACATTCTGTTCGACGGACCGGACGACGTACGCTCTTTATCCTTCATTGAGCGTCGCGCGCGGCTCGAAGGGTGGTACGAGCGGTTCCGGCCGACACTTGCCGATGTAAGCGCGCTCGTGCCGTTCGCCGACTTCGACGAGCTCGCATCGAAGTGGCAGGGCGCGCGCGAGAACGGCATCGAAGGGCTGATGCTCAAACGCAAGACAAGTCCCTATCTCGCCGGGCGCCCGAAGGGCCATTGGTTCAAATGGAAGCGCGCCGCGCTCACGCTCGACTGCGTGCTCATGTATGCCCAACGCGGCTCCGGGAAGCGCTCGAGCTATTATTCCGATTATACGTTCGGCGTCTGGAAGAGCGATCAGGAGCTCGTGCCGGTGGGCAAGGCCTATTCGGGCTTCACCGACGAGGAACTGCTCCGGCTCGATCGCTGGATCCGCAACAACACGGTCGAACGATTCGGGCCGGTCCGCGCCGTCAAGCCGGCCTTGGTGTTCGAGGTGGCGTTCGACGCCGTGCAACCGTCGACCCGGCACAAGTCAGGGGTGGCGATGCGGTTTCCGCGTATCCACCGCATCCGCTGGGACAAGCCGGCGGCGGAAGCCGACCGGCTCGAGGCGGTGCTGAAACTGCTTCCCGCCCCGCAGCCTCAGGAGGTCTTGCGGTGACGGCGCTCCACGAGCGGCTGGTAAGCGATGCGGGCGTGGTACTCGCAATAAGGAGAGCCCTCGCGCGGCTTGTGCCCGCAGAAGCAGAAGTCCTCCCGTCCGGGATCGCCGATCGGCCATTTGCATGTCTTATCGGAGAGATGGAGGATGGTGACGCGCCCCCCTTCCGGCAAATCGACGAGCCGCAAAGGCTCGGGCTCGGGGATCGGGATCGGCCGGGGCAGCGGCTCGGCTCGCATCACCGGCTTGAGCGCGGTGGCCCCGAAGGTCGGGAGACGCATTGTGGGTGTGCGGCCGGGATGGGTCGGTTCCCGGGTTCTTCGCGGCCGGGGCAATGCGGTTCTGGCCTGCGGCGCGCGGCCGGCCAGGTTGAGCCGGTGCACCTTGCCGATGACCGCGTTGCGGGTCACCCCTTCGGAGAGCTTGGCGGCGATCTGACTTGCGCTAAACCCTTCATTCCAAAGCCTTTTCAGGAGCTCGACGCGTTCCTCGGTCCACATCCCTCGTCCCCTTTCTTCGCGAATCCCCCAGACCTCGCCGGAATCCACTTCCGAACGCACCCGACGGGCACTAACTTTGAATTAAAACGCTACATCTCGTAGTCTTGATAAGGGACAATACTATAGGCTGTGTCCCCGCTCAACAATCCGGCTCGCCCCCGACCCGGTTTTCCCCAGCTAAGTTTGTTAACGAAGGTTAACAGCGTCGCGAATCGGCGGTCTATGCGACGGTTTGACTCATGTCTCCGCCTGTGTCCCTCCATTTTTCGGCTGCTTTCCGCATGTCTTGAGTCGCGCTCGGTTTGACCGGCGGCGACCGATCATTTTATAAATGTCAAGCATCACGCGCCGCCCGCCTGAGGCGGCATTTTCATTTCTGGGGACCCTCATGATCACGCCGGTGCTGCCGACCTATAACCGCGTCAAGATTTGGTTCGATCGCGGCGAGGGCGCGCGCACGTGGACGGCGGCGGGGGAGGAGTACCTCGACTTCGGCGCCGGGGTCGGCGTCTCGAGCCTCGGCCATGCCCACCCCCATCTCGTCGAGGCTCTGACCTCGCAGGCACAGAAGATCTGGCACACGTCCAACATCTACGAGATCCCCGGCCAGGAGCGGTTCGCCCGAAGGCTCACCGAGGCGACCTTCGCCGACACGGTGTTCTTCAACAACTCCGGCGCCGAGGCGCTCGAATGCGCGATCAAGATGGCGCGCAAATATCATGCGGCGGGCGGCCATCCAGAACGCTACCGGCTCATCACCTTCGAAGGCGCCTTCCATGGCCGCACGCTCGCGACGATCGCGGCCGGCGGACAGGAGAAATACCTCGAGGGCTTTGGCCCCAAGGTCGAGGGCTTCGACCAGGTCGCCTTCGGCGATGTTCAGCAGGCGGAGCAATCGATCGGCCCGGAGACGGCGGGCATGCTGATCGAGCCGATCCAGGGCGAAGGCGGCATCAGGCCGCTCGCGCCGCCGAAGCTGAGACGCCTTCGCGAAATCTGCGATGAACACGGCATCCTCCTCGTGCTCGACGAGGTCCAGTGCGGCATCGGGCGGACCGGCAAGCTCTTCGCGCACGAATGGGCGGGCATCACGCCCGATATCATGGCGATCGCCA
>JBJMRA010000208.1:0-9713 GCA_045802365.1 Hyphomicrobiales bacterium
GACATTGATGCCCGACAGTCTCGCGGCATTGGGGTTCCCGCCGACTGCGTAGATCGCGCGCCCCGGCGCGGTATAGGTCAGGAACCAATAGGCGAGCGCGTAGCAGATCGCTACATAGAACAGCGGAAGGGGGATGCCGAAGAGCGAGTTGTAAAAGAGCCCTTCCAGGATGGGCGACAGCTGAAAAATCGGCGACCCGTTGTTGAACATGAAGGCCAATCCGCGAAACGCGGATAGAGCCGCAAGTGTTGTGATGAACGACGGAATCCTGGCGTACGCGGAGAGCGTGCCGTTGATCAGACCAAGGACCAGACCCAAGAGGAGCACGGCGAATACTGCAGGGATGAGCGGCACTCCCATCGGCTTGACGAGCGTTGCAAACACCATGGTCATGAGTGCGATCGCCGAGCCCGGCGACAGATCTATTCCGCCGGCCAGGATGACGACCGTCGAGCCGATCGCCACGATGGAGACGATCGAGACCTGCAGGATGAGATTGGAGAGGTTGCCGCGATCGAGGAAGTTTCCCGTCGTGAGGGCGACGAGCACCGCGACGAGGATCATGGCCGACAGCGGGCCGCTGATCTCCCGGAGAAAGCGGATCATGCCGCCTCCTGTTCTTCGCCTGCCGCTTGCAAGAGATCGATTTTGGTCGTCCTCGCGGCGGAACGAACCTCGCTCACCCGGCCGTGCCTCACGATCGCGATCCTGTCCGAGATCGCGAGGAGTTCGTCATGATCGGAGGAGATGAGGATCACGCCCTTCCCCTCGCGGGTCAGCGAATTGATCAAACGATAGACCGCAACCTTCGCCCCGATGTCTATTCCCTGAGTGGGCTCATCGAGAATGAACAGCTCCGCGCCGGCGAAAATCCACCGGCCAAGGACGATCTTCTGCTGATTGCCACCCGAGAGGAGTCCGACCGTCTTAGTCTCGGCGGCGGGGGTGATCTCGAGCGCCTTGACGAGGAGGCGGCCTTCCCGTCTCTCTCTCGCGGGTCGCAGCGAGAACATGCCGCCGAGCCGCTCGAGCTTCGCAATCGACAGGTTCGGAAACCCAGTCAGGTTGAAGAATAGACCGTCCGACTTCCGGTTCTCGGGCACATAGGCAAGTCCCGCCTTGATGGCTTCCTCCGTAGTTCGGAAATTCGCCTTGCGCCCCTTCCAGATGATCTCGCCGCTCGTCAGACGGTCGATGCCGAAGAGCGCGCGCGCGATTTCGGTCCGCCCCGAACCGAGGACGCCGCCGAGCCCCAGGACTTCACCCCGGCGAACGTCGAACGTGACGTCCCGGACACGGTTTGCGCTCGAGATATGGCGAACGCTCATCAGGACGTCCGTTTGAACGTTCGTCTCCTTCGGATAGTGGTCACCGATGTTGCCCACCATCTTTTGGACGAGGTATGGAACAGCGACCTTGGTCTCGGATGCCGCGGAGGCGATCCGGCCGTCCTTCATGACGGTCGCGACATCGACGAGCTCGGTAACCTCATCCAGCCGGTGAGAGATATAGAGAATTGCGGTGCCGGCCGCCCTCAGTCTCTTGAGGAGCGCGTGAAGTTTGGAAATTTCGTTGAGCCCGAGAGCCGTCGTCGGCTCATCGAGGATGAGGAGACTTGCTTTGGCGGCGAGCGCCTTCGCGATCTCGACGAGCTGCTGTTCGGCGACGGACAACGACGAGACGACGGCATCCGGTTCGATCGCCAGCTCCATGCTGGCGAGGATTTCAGCGGCACGCGACCTCATCCTTTCCCAGTCCACCATGCCGCCAGTGCTCGGCAGACGCCCGAGCGAGATGTTCTCCGCGACGGTCAGGCTTTGAACGAGCGAGAATTCCTGGAAAACGGTCGCAATGCCTTGCGCCCGCGCCGCCGCAGGCGAAGGCAGAAAGACGGGAGTGCCCTCCTTCAGGATGTCGCCCGAATCGGGCTGATAAGCGCCGGAGATGATCTTGATGAGCGTTGACTTTCCGGAGCCGTTCTCACCGAGAAGCGCATGGATCTGGCCGGAAAAGAGCGAGAGCGACACCTCCTTGTTCGCCACCACCCCCGGAAAGGATTTGGTGATCCGACGAAGCTCCCAGATGGGAACACGGCCTTCCATGCGCTCCGGCTCGCGATGAGACGAGGGGGCCGTGCGACCGGCCCCGCACTCGATCAATAGGACTTTGAAGGTTTGGGGTAGAGCGCGTCCACCTTTTGAAGGACGGGAACGACATTGTCTTTGTCAACAATCGTTGTTGGCGTCTCAACGAAGCCGCCCTGGAACTTGTGGTTCAGCGCATCCATTGTCACTGTCAGAGCAATTTGCCCCATCACGAACGGCGTCGTGTTCACCGTTGCGGTGATCTGGCTCTCCGCGATCTGTTCCAACGCCGCCGTATCACCGTCGTTTCCGAGCATGATGAGCTGCCGTCCGAGAGCCTTCGCGGCCTGCGCTGCTCCCATGATCATGTAGTCGTTCGCAGCGAACATCACATCGACGTCGGGATTGGCCTGCAAAAGGTCCATCCCGGCGGTGTTGCCGCCCTCGACGTTCCAGCCACCGGGGACGGAGGCTTTGATCTCGATCCCGGGCTTGCCCTCGACGGCGTCGCGGAACCCGCCCACCCGCTCGGTCGAATGGTAACCCGGGAGGCCTTCGATGATGGCGATCTTGGCGGGCTTGCCGCCGAGCTTGTTCAAGAGATAATCGCCGATCTTGTGCGTGCCCTTGCGTTGCGAATAGCCGACAACGCCGTGAATCGGTGTGGGGAAATTAGCGATATCCGAGTTGACGATGATGACTGCAATCCCGGCATCGACGGCCTGCTTCACGAGCGGCGCCGCGGCCGCTTCGTCGTGCGTCGAAAGAATGATCGCGTCGACCTTGCGGGTGATCACGTCCTGGATCATTCCCATCTGGCCGTTGATGTCGGCGCCTGATTGCGGAGCGAGCATGAATGTCTGGATGCCGGCCTTTGCTGCCTCGGCTTTAATGCCTTCCCCGATCGCGATGTAGTAGTTGAACTCTGTCGCGGGCGGCATGTAGGCGATGGTGATAGACCCATCGTTTTTGAGCTTCGAGACGTCCGCTTGGGCGCCTTCCTTGAGAGCCTGCGGCGTTGCATATTCGGCGGCCGTGGCAAGACCGATTGAAAAGCTTAAACCCGCTGCGGTCGCGAGAAGAGCAAAGCTGCGGCGAGTGAGAACGTGGTTCATGGTTTCCTCCTATGTTGCTTTCGGGCGAGTGCCCTCGTTCGCAAAGGGCATATCGATGAGACCGCGCGCACCCGGCTTAACCGCATAGAGGCTTCCGGCGGTCGGTTCCCGCGCGAGCCTCTCTTGGGGTTCGCCGAGACGAGAGGTCGTGATGTAGAGCGTGTCGAGTTCCGGGCCGCCGAACGCGCAACAGGTCGGCTTGCATACGGGCAGGTCGATCACGTCGAGGAGTTTGCCCGCAGGAGACCATCGTTCGACGCGATAACCCTCCCAGACTGCGTTCCAGATGCAGCCCTCGCTGTCGACGCATGATCCGTCCGGAATGCCGTCGACGCGCGCAACCGTGCGCTTCTCGCCGAGGCTGCCGGTACGAGGATCGTAAGCGAACCCCACGATTTCCTTGCGCGGACTATCGGCGAAATACATTTCGCGGCCGTCCGGACTGAAACAGGTCGAATTGGCGCAACTCACACCGTCGAAGAGCTTCGTGAGCTTGAGGTCGGGATCGAGGCGCCACACGGACGAGATCGGAGCCAAAGCCGCTTCGTCCATGCCGCCGGCAATGAGCCGGCCTTGGCGATCGGTCCGGCCGTCATTGAGCCGTGTCTGCGGCAATTCAGATTCGAATGCCGCGATGTCTACCCGCTTGCCGGTCAGGACATCGAGGAAAGCGAACCCGTCTGCGAACCCTACGATCAGTTTGTTGAACGGTTGGTGCTGCACGCAAGCAAAGCAGCAGACCCGGCCGGGCGTCCGATAGGACTTAGCCGTCGAGGTCTCTGGAGCAAACGTCCAGATCGCCTCGCCGTCGATATCGGTCCACATCACCAATCGATGATCGTGGGACCAGATCACGCCTTCTCCGTGCATGCTTCGGCAATCGACGACAAGCTCAGCCTTCACGAGGTCCCACTCCCTGATCAGCACGCTTGTTCTGGTATCTGATATCTGATATACCAGAGTGGGTCGGGACGGCCAAATGAATTTTCTCTAGCTCGGTTTCCCGGGGAGGTGGATCAAGCCGATGCGCCCGATTGAAAGGCCGCGGTCGCTGACTGCGACGGTCGTCGACAGGCTCCGTCAATCGATCGTTCAAGGCGATCTGGCACTCGGCCAATTTCTTTCGGAGCGGCAGTTAGCCGAGCATCTGGGCGTATCGAAAACCCCGGTTCGCGAGGCGCTGACACAGCTCAAGCACGAGGGTCTGGTCCGGGTCATTCCGCAACGGGGCGCCGAGGTCTTCACTCTATCGGCCCGCGAAGTGATCAACATGTGCGAGCTTCGCCTCACTCTGGAAGCGGCCGCCTTGAAGCTTGCTTGGCAGCGTCATCCGGACGCGCTCGTCCGTGGGCTGAGGGCCGTGCTCGCCAAAATGGAGGCATCGAGAGCCCAGCGGAATATGCGCGCTTACCTCAATGCCGACACGGCCTACCACGAAGTGTTCTTCGAGACATGCGGAAATCCGCTTCTCGCCCAGAGCTACGCCAACTATCTCGGCAAGATCGCCGCGTTGCGCACTCACCTCTCGGTCAAGCCCTTCCACACGGAGCGCTCCTTCGAAGAGCATCGCGACATGCTCGCTTGCTTGGAGGCAGGCCGGATCGAGAACGCGCTCGAGATTCTCGACCGCCATATCGCGCGCTCGAAGACCACCTATGCCGAAACGGTCGAGGATATCGCCGCCGCCGACAACACGGTGGAGGCGTCGCGATGATCATGCCGCTCTTCGAAATACGGAATGTCTCGAAAACGTATGGCGCGACACAGGCCCTCGACGCCGTGTCGCTGCAGATAGTCCCGGGCGAGGTTCACGCGATCGTCGGCGAGAACGGTGCGGGCAAATCCACGCTCATTAACATCCTCTCGGGCATCATCGCACCGGACAGCGGCGAACTCCTTCTTGAAGGGCGGCCCGTTGTTCTCGCCACCCCGCAGGAGGCGCAGCGGGCGGGAATCGCGACCGTCCATCAGGAGCTGAGCCTTGTCGACCATCTCTCCGTCGCTGAAAACATCTTTGCCGCTCGCGTTCCCGCGAGGTTCGGCTTGGTGCAATGGCGGCGTCTTGCTCGGGATGCGAGAGCGGTGTTCGGCTCGCTCGGGGTGGAATTGGACGAGTCTGCGAGAACCGGCGACCTTCCGGTCGGCGCTCGGCAACTCGTCGAGATTGCGAAGGCGCTGTCGTTGAACGCGCGCTTGATGCTTTTCGACGAGCCGACCTCCGCACTGGGCGCACACGAAAAAGAGGCTCTGTTCGATCTCATACGGAGGCTCAAAACTTCCGGGATCGCGGTAATCTACATCACTCACCATCTCGAGGAGGTGATGAGGATTGCAGATCGGGTAACGGTGCTGAGAGACGGCAAGGTCGTTGCCATGCGTGCCGCGGACTCGTTCACGCCGGAGCTCCTCGTTCGCGATATGGTCGGCCGGGATATCACGCCGGCACAGAGTGCGAGTGTAGAGCTCGGTGTAACCCCCAGCTTGCGCGTCGAAGGACTTTCTCTCGGTGGACAGTATTCGAATGTGAGTTTCCTGCTCCGCCGGGGTGAAATCGTCGCGCTCGCAGGCCTCATGGGTTCAGGCCGAAATGCGCTGGCGGGCACGCTCGCGGGTCTTTTCGAGCCCGACAGCGGACGAATCTACTGGGAAGGCAAGCCGCTGCAGATGCGGTCCCTGAGAGAGGCGATGCGCGCCGGCATCGCTTATGTCCCCGGCGAGAGAAAGACCGAGGGCTTGTTTCTCGAACTTTCAACGGGCGAGAACGTCATCGCGGCCTCCCTACCGCGCGTCACCAAATTTGGCTTATTCAACAAGGCTGCGGCCGACGAGACGACGGAAGCTTATATAAAGGCCCTGCATATCAAGACGCATGGGGCTGATGAGAAATGTGCCGCCCTCTCCGGCGGAAATCAGCAGAAAGTGCTTCTTGCCAAGTGGCTTGAGACACGGCCCCGGCTGCTGATCGTCGATGAGCCGACGAAGGGAGTGGATATCGCGGCCAAAGCCGAGATCCATCAAATTCTGCGTAATCTGGCGGAAGCTGGCGCCTCCATCCTGATCGTTTCTTCCGATCTTCCCGAAATGCTGACGCTTGCGCATCGCGTTCTCGTCATGCACGGCGGCCGGATCGTCGCCGATCTCTTGGCTCGTGTGACGAGCGAAGCCGAGATCACCGCGTTCGCGTCGGGCCTGATGGAGAAGGCGGCGTGAGCACGCTCGCCATGGACGGAGCTCGGCCACACGGACGGCTGCTCCGCAAAGTCTTCGCATGGCGAGAGCTGACCCTCCTCATTCTGATCCTGCTCCTGATTCTCGGGATGTCTATCGCAAGCCCCTATTTTTTGTCGCTCGCCAATGCCAACGCGGTCGCGGTCGGCCTCGTACCGACCGGCATCATCGTCGTCGGCATGGCGATCCTTCTCGTCTCGGGCGGCTTCGATCTGTCGGTCGGCTCCGTTCTGGCCCTCGCCAGCACCTTCTGTGCGTTTCTAATGGCCGCAGGCTGGCCCATCGGCTTCGCAGTCGCGGGCACCCTGGTCCTCGGCGCGATAGTCGGTCTGGCGAATGGACTCCTCGTCACGGGCCTTTCGATCAATCCGCTGGTGGCGACGCTCGGCACGATGTCGGTCGCGCGCGGGGCGGCTCTCGTTTTGACCGAGGGTTTTTCGCTGTCCTCTCTTCCGCCTTCGTTTGGATACGCCGGAAGCGCCAAGCTGCTCGGCCTTCCCGTAATCGTCTGGATGATGTTGGTGATCGTACTTGTCGGCGACCTCGTGCTGCGGCACACCGCCTTCTTCCGGCAGGTCTATTTCATCGGGAGCAACGAACGGGCCGCGCGCCTCTCGGGCATTCCCGTCGGCCGCGTACGGATCATCGCGTATACGATCACCGCGGTCCTGGCGGCGCTCGCCGGTATCCTTCTCGCATCGCGCCTGATGAGCGGCACACCGACCGCCGGCAACGGCCTCGAGCTCCAGGTTCTCGCCGCAGCTGTGATCGGAGGCGCCTCGCTGAGGGGAGGCGAGGGCACCGTGCTCGGGGCCTTCCTCGGCGCCGTATTCGTCGCGCTCATCAACAATGCGATGACGATGCTCGCCGTCTCGATCTATTGGCAGATGATCGTGACGGGCGCAGTTCTCGTGCTTGCCGTGACGATCGACATGATCGCGCGAAGATCAAGATCAACCGCCTAACATCGACAGGGAGGAACCATGGTCGATATCAAATCCATCTCGAGACGACATGCACTCGGGGCAGCAACGCTCGCCGGAGCCGGGGCGCTGCTTCTGCCGAAGTTCTCCGAGCAGGGGCTGGCCGCCGGAGAAGGCGTGGAATACGTCTTTTTATCCATCGTGACGCAGGTCCCGTTCTGGGCGGATCACCGCAAGGGACTCGACGACGCGGCGAAAGCTTTGGGGGTGAAAACGACGTTCACCGGTCCGCTCGATTTCGACACGGCCGCCCAGGCGACTCAGCTCGATGAACTGGTGGCGCGGAAGCCCGCGGGCCTCCTGATCTTTCCGGGCGATGCCGCGGCACTCGCCGGCGGCATCAATCGCGCCGTCGAAGCGGGAATTCCCGTTGCGATGATCATCGGCGACGTCCCGGACTCGAAGCGCTCGGTCTATCTCGGAATCTCGAACTTCGACGCCGGAACCGTGGGCGGCGAGATGCTGGCCCAGGCGATCGGCGGAAAAGGCAAGGTGCTGCTTGGCACCTTCCCGGCGCCGGCGGTGCTCGAACGCGTCGAGGGTTACAAGGCGGTGTTCAAGAACAAATATCCCGATATCGCGGTTGTCGATGTCGTGAACGACAAGGCCGATCCATCCTACGCGCCGACCGCCTATGCGCAGGCCATTCAGGCGCATCCCGATGTGGCCGGGATCGGCGGAACCGACGGCGACTCGGGAAAGGGCGCCGCGCTGGCAGTGAACGAGGCCGGCAAAAAAGGCCAGATCAAGATCGTGGCCATGGATCGCAATCCGGACATGCTCCCGTTCATCGAGGATGGCACGATCGAAGGAGCCGTCGCGCAAAAGTCATATGTCGAATCCTTCCTGGGCGTGCATCTGTTGCATTGGCTCAACACCAACTCGGTGAAGGTCGTACCCGATCCGGCTGCGGCGCACGTCAACCCGCTGCCGGAGAAAATCGTGACCGGCGTCATGCGTGTCACCAAGGACAACGTCGACCAGTTCAAGGCCGGCACATAGCGCTCGGCGCGACCTGGCCAGGCCGAATGCCAGCCACGTTGCTTGCTGGCGAGGAGGCGACCCTAACGGGCTTTCAATTTTGGCATAGTGGCCTCGGAGCGCACATTCTGTAGCTCGCCATTCGGGCGGGCGTGAAGCAGCGTGAAGCAATTCTCGCGGCCTGCACCGAATTGCGCATACGCGCGTTGCGCCTGCCCAAGCCATTCGTCATGCGTTTTATAGTCGGCCTCGAGCGCGTCCAAGGGCTTCAGCTCGACGAATTGCGGGCCGCTGCTCACGAACCAGCAGGCACGTCCGACCGCGCGCCGGGCTCGGTCTCGCAGAAGATCCATGTCGTAGAAAATGTCTCGCAGCTCCGATTTGATGGCCGCCTCTTTGTCGGGATTTGCGACCGCGCGCTCGATCGGTTCGCTCCCTATCCCATTTCGCAAGTCCTGGTAGTCGAGAGTAAGCTGAGCCACGGCATACTTCGTGTAACTTTCATCGCGAGCAACATCGAACCACAGCCTCGGGTCGAGTTCGCCGATCAGGAACGATTCGTCGATGTCGCGTGACAGCGTCGTCACCTCGAACTGCTGTAGATCGACATCGCGCATCGCCGCCTGGACCTCCTTCACTTTGCGCGCAAGCTCGGGTCCACTCGCGCTGATCGGCTGATTGCTCCCATAGGATTCGGAGCTATACGGAGCGCCCTCGTCGAGTATCGGATCGAACTCCGCCAACGCCTCCATGACAGGGGCGGCGCGACCAACTCGCACCGCAATACGGCCGAGCACGCGCTGGAGCTCGCTCTCCCTATCCCGGGCATCTCGGTAATTCTGCTGGAAGAAGAAGGTGAAAAGCGAAATACCGATGCCGATCAGGATGATGCCGAGCTGAGCGAGGGTGTTGCGGTAATACTCGTAAATCTTCTCGCGGTGGCGCTCGTCCTCGAGTGCGCTTTTGGCCACATGCCGGTTTACCACGAGCGACACCAGCATCAGGCCCGCCCCAATGAGGACGAGCCCCCCGATCAAGAGATAGGCGTGACCAGAAAAGTTGTTGAAGTTCATCCCTCAGGCACTCACTATTTTAGTAGTCCCGCACGCCTACTGCGCCGCCCATTTCTTTACGTCCAAACTCATTCCTCGCGCGCGTTTCACGAGCCGCGCCACTTCGATGGAAGGCGTACCCTGGCGAAAAGAGGCGACACTCGAATTCAGAATTGCTTTCATCTCGGCCGCGAGCGAGTCGCGCGCCGCAGCGAACTTGGCGATGGCTTTGAGGTAACGCCGATAGGCGCGGTCGCCGCGGATGATCGC
>JBJMRA010000209.1:0-26982 GCA_045802365.1 Hyphomicrobiales bacterium
CCGGTCATCGACCAGACGTTCGTCAACGGTGACGGTGAATACCGTCCTCGGATTCCTCAATACCCGCAGATTCAAGATATCCTCGGGACGGCGGTGAACGCCGTCCTGGTCGGCGATGTTGATCCGAAGCAGGCCTTGAACGGCGCACAGAGCCAGGCCGAAAAATTGTTCTGAGCACGGGCGAAGCATTGGCGACCGCGACCGCCGCGCCCGTGGAACGTTGGCGGGGTCGGGGCCCGGGTGCGAATAGTCGCGGGCTGAGCTTCACCACTCGCCGCAAGATCTTCCTTTTCCTGCTCGGTGCTCCGGCAGTCGCCTATGTGCTTGCCGTGACCGTGTGGCCCCTCACGCAAGGAATCTTCTTCAGCTTCTTTAAGTATAGCCTTCTCAACCCTGCCGGATGGAAGTTCGTGGGCCTCGGCAACTACCGTGAACTATGGACCGATGCCGCGGCTCGCGGTTCGCTCATCACCACCGCCCTGTTCACGATATCGGCCGTCGCGATCGAGTTCCTGCTCGGGCTCGGCCTTGCCCTCCTTCTGTGGCGTGATACGGCGTTCCATCGAGTTTGTCTGGCTCTGCTTCTGATTCCGGTGACAATGACGCCGCTCGTCGTTGGGCTCACCTTCCGGGCGCTCCTTGCTCCCGATTTTGGGATGATCGGGTACTTTGCGTCGGAATGGGGCCTTTCGAGTCCGCGCGGCTTCCTAGGCGACCCCAACACGGCCCTCGGAACGCTCGTTGCGATTGACGCTTGGCAATGGACCCCATTCATGGCGCTCATTCTCCTCGCCGGACTGAAGTCTCTGCCGACCGACATTCTGGAGGCAGCCGAGGCCGATGGCGCCACGGCCGCCCAGCGCTTGCGGATAATCATCATGCCGATGCTCTTGCCGGCTATCTTCCTCGCCCTGGTGCTGCGCACGATGGATGCCTTCCGCGTATTCGACATCGTGTTTTCGACCACCAATGGCGGCCCGGCCGATGCGACGAACGTGCTAATGGTCTTTGCGGTGAAACAGGGCCTCGAGTTCTTCAATGTCGGCTTTGCTTCGGCGATCGCGAACACCTCCATCCTGTGTATCGCGGTCTTTTCGATTGCCTTCGTCGCGTTGGTGCGGCGCGCCGACCGGAGGGCGAGCGGGCGATGAGCCGCCGGACGCCACCGCGCGTTATCGCGATCGAGCGTGCTGCGCTGATCAGTATCGTCACGATCTTTCTCCTCCCAGTCGCCTGGCTCATTACCACCGCCTACAAGCCGGCGCGCGATATCTTCAGTTTTCCGCCTACGCTCGCCTTCTCGCCGACTCTCGATAATTTTCGCGGCGTCTTTCACTATTTCGACTTGCCGCAACTGGTTGCGAGCAGCGTCATTATTAGCGCCGGCTCGACGGCGCTCTCATTGCTGATCGGCATCCCGGCTGGTTACGCGCTCGCCCGCGCACGCACCCGTCTGGCGATCGCGATTGCCTATTTCTTCCTCGCCGTTCGTACTGTGCCGCCGGTCGCGACCCTCATCCCCTTCTATCTGCTCATGCGTGACATCGGCTTGCTTGGTACTTGGTGGGCGGTGATACTCATCAACACGACGCTCAACGCCGCCTTCGTCGTGTGGATGATGTTCTCCTATTTCCGCTCGCTGCCGAAGGAAGTGGAGGAAGCTGCCCTTTCGGACGGCTGCACTCTCTTGGGGGCTCTGGTTCGGGTAGCGCTGCCGATGGTGAAATCGGGGATTGTGGCAAGCGCACTCCTTTGCATCATGTTCAGCTGGAACGATTTTCTGATCGCCGCCTTCCTCACGCGCGCCGAGACGCGGACCTTGTCGGTCGCGCTGCTGACTGCCTACGGCACCAAGGACATAACCTGGGGCACCCTCGGCGCGCTTGTGCATTTCTCGACGATTCCGATCGTCGTCATCGCGCTCGCTCTCAACCGCTATTTCATCCAAGGACTGACGCGCGGGGTCAATTGATCTCGGATCCCAAAGACAGACCACTCGCCGAGTCGAAAAAGTGTATTCGATTGACATCTAAGACGAGCGGTACGCGGTCGCCCGGGCGGAGTGTTGACATACCGTCTACGCCAGTCCGCACCCGCGCCTGATTACCTTGGCGAAAAGCTTCAGGCTCTTCTTCCACGAGCCCAGCGCGGTTGAGATCAAGCCGTGGCTCCGGCGCATCGACATCAAGGTGAACGAGGATGGTTGCGCCAAGATCTTCCATAAAGGCAACCGTGCCCCAGATCGCACGACCTGGATCAGCGCCGCTGGGCAAGCAATGCACCGCCTCGGGGCGAATGCCCAAGATCACCGGGCGATCGCCGTGGCGCGCGAGCGGCGACAAGCGCGTGACGAGCGCCGGCGGCGGATCGATTCGCTGCGCGCCTACCAAGATCTCTACCCCGTTCGCGGCCTGGATGAGTCGGCCCTCGAGCAGATTGATGGCTGGTGAACCGATAAAGCTCGCCACAAACAGATTCGCAGGTTGATGATAAAGGGCGCGGGGGGCGCCAAGCTGCTGGAGGATACCCCGGTCGAGTACCGCGACGCGATCGCCCATCGTCATAGCCTCGACTTGGTCATGGGTGACGTAGATGGTCGTCACTCCCGTCATCTTTTGGATGCGAGCGATCTCGGCGCGCATGTGCACGCGCAGCCGCGCGTCGAGGTTGGAGAGAGGTTCGTCCATCAGAAATGCTGCAGGCTCGCGGATGATTGCCCGGCCCATGGCGACCCGCTGACGTTGTCCCCCGGAGAGTTCCTCGGGCTTGCGGTCGATATAATCTGTGAGTTCGAGCATCTCGGCGGTGGCTCGTACTTTGGCGGCGATCGTCTCGCGCGCGACACCGCGCACCCTCAGCCCGAAACCGATATTCTCCGCGACGGAGAGATGCGGATAGAGCGCATAACTCTGGAACACCATCGCCACATTGCGCTCGCGCGGCGAGAGATCGTTGGCGCGCCTTCCACCGATCAAGATCGTGCCGCCGGTGATGTCCTCGAGACCGGCCACCATTCGCAATGCCGTGGATTTGCCGCAGCCCGAAGGTCCAACAAGAACAAGGAACTCGCCGTCGTGAATTTCGAGGTCGAGCGAGCGGATCGCGTGAAGCCCGTTGGGATATTCCTTGCTGACGCCTTCGAATACGATTTCAGCCATCGCTACTGCGCAGGTGCCTCGATATCAAACTAGCGCCTTATGGACGTATTGTGGTCGACGGGAACTCCTGCCGTCGTCACAGGAGCGGGCCTGGGTACCCCCGAGCCGCCTTCAAAGAAGCCAGCTGTCTACCCTCAAGCCGCGTATTCGCTTGAACTCGTCGGTATTGGCGGTGACGATGATGGCTCCCATCGCACAGGCGTGAGCGGCAATCAGCAGATCGTTGCCACCGATGGTCCGCCCTGCAGCTTCTAGTCCAGAGCGGATACCGCCATATTCCTGGTCAGCGGGAATGTCGAATTCCAGCACCGCAATCTCACCGAGGATGTCCTCGACAGCTTTGCGTAGCCGCCTGGAACCACTCTTCTCCGATCCGTAACGTAACTCCGCCGCCACGATGATGCTCGTGCAGATGTTGTCTTCGCCAACTTTTGCGATCCGTTTCGCGACTTTGCCTTGGGGATTTCTTATGAGGTCGGAGATGATATTGGTATCGAGCATGTAGCGCGTCACAGCCAGCTCTCCGGCGCCGGCTTCGGGTCTGCAATCTCCGGAAAGGCGTCATCGAGCGGCTCCATCGTCTCGAGTAGAGCGAGGAGTCCGCGTTTTCGGATGGGCTCGATCACCAGTCGATCGCCGTCACGGTGCATGATGGCTTCATCGCCCGGCAATTCGAACTCCACCGGGATGCGAACGGCCTGATTGCGGCCGTTCCGGAAGAGTTTGACATGTCTCTCGTCGGCCAACGAACCTCTCCAGCATATGCCATGAACATATGCCACCAAGTGGCTTTCCGCAAGGGAGGTCGAAAGCAGTTCGCTCGCGCGGTGCAAGCAAAGTGTTTTTGACAAGCCGACGCGAGCCGACGGAGTCGAGTTCCGCCTTGACAAACGATGGCCGATCCCCCACTTCGTGCCCCGTTCGATTTTGGCCCTGCTTGGGCTGATGCCCATTGGGCTCCTCAAGACATCGCTGAGCTCGGATGCGAGACCGCGCAACGTGGCGCGTCAACTCGCGCGCATGTGCGCTTGCTACACTACGAGGAACTGAAACGTTATGCCGATCGGCAAAGTCAAGTGGTTCAACCCCCAGAAGGGTTTCGGCTTTATCCAACCGGATGATGGCGCTAAGGACGTGTTCGTCCACATCAGCGCGGTCGAGCGGGCCGGACTCTCGACCCTCAACGAGGGCCAGAAGGTCAAGTTCGATATCGTCACCGAGCGTGGCCGGACCAATGCGGGGAACCTGCAGGCGATCTGATTGCTGCTGCATGAACCGTTTTGGGGCCCGCCCTGCCTGCAGCGGCGGGCTTTTGCTTTCAGTCGGATGAAAGGACCGGAATGGCAAAAGAAGAGCTGCTCGAGTTCGAAGGGATCGTCATCGAAGCGCTGCCGGAAGCGCGTTTCAGAGTCCGGCTCGACAACAATCACGAGGTCCTCGCCTATTCCGCCGGGCGGATGCAGCGGAACCGCATCAAGACGCTCAACGGCGACCGGGTGACCGTCGAGATGTCGCCCTATGACCTGACCAAGGGCCGCATCATCTTCCGCCACAAGTCGGGCAACCCGACGGAGCCGGGCCGCCGCCCCCCGATGCGTCGCCGCTGAGCGGGTTGACTGACTTTCCGGGCGTGGTACAAGCGCCCGCGTTCACCAGGGCCGCTCGATGGTTCGCTTCTGAGCCAATGCTAGCCCCTTTCGGGAAGCCGGCAGCCGCCGTCCGCAACACTCGGGCTTTGCTCACCTCGAAAACCGCAAAAACAGTCTGAACCGTCTCCTCCGGCTCCTCTCCCGCGGGGGAGGACGCACAAACGAGCCGTCTCGGGAGAGAGGGGGAACAATCACCATGGGCTACACTGTTGCAGTCGTTGGAGCCACCGGCAATGTCGGCCGGGAGATGCTGAACATCCTCGCGGAACGCCAGTTTCCGGCCGACGAGGTGTTCGCGCTCGCCTCCCGCCGTTCGATCGGCGTCGAAGTGTCCTACGGCGAACGAACCCTCAAGTGCCGCGATCTCGATCAGTTTGATTTCCGCGGGATCGATTTCTGCTTGATGTCCGCGGGCTCGGCCATCTCCAAGGAGTGGTCGCCGAGGATCGGGGCCATGGGCTCCCTCGTCATCGACAACTCGTCCTGCTGGCGGTACGACCCCGAAGTTCCCCTCATCGTTCCGGAGGTCAATGCCCGGGCGCTCGAGGAGTACATGCGCAAGCCCGGCCGGCGGAACATCATCGCCAACCCTAACTGCTCGACCGCCCAGCTGGTCGTCGTTCTCAAGCCTCTCCACGATGTCGCGACCGTCAAGCGCGTGGTCGTGGCGACCTACCAATCGGTCTCAGGCGCGGGGAAGGAAGCGATGGACGAACTGTGGGGCCAGACGAAGGGCATCTTCGTCACCGACGTGCCCGAGCCCAAGAACTTTACCAAGCAGATCGCCTTCAACGTCATCCCGCACATAGACACCTTCCTCGATGGCGGCGAGACCCGCGAGGAATGGAAGATGATGGTCGAGACCAAGAAGATACTCGATCCTCGCATCAAGCTCACCGCCACCTGCGTGAGGGTGCCGGTCTTCGTCGGTCATTCCGAAGCGGTCAATATCGAGTTCGAGCGTCCGCTCTCGGCGGAGGAGGCTCGCGAGATTTTGCGGGAGGCGCCGGGCGTCCTGGTGGTCGACAAGCGCGAGAACGGCGGATACGTCACGCCTGTCGAGTGCGTCGGCGACTATGCTACCTTCGTGTCGCGGATCCGCGATGATTCGACGATCGAAAATGGCCTCAATCTGTGGGTCGTCTCCGACAATCTGCGCAAAGGCGCGGCCCTCAACACCGTCCAGATCGCCGAAGCGCTGGTCAACCGCGGCCTCCTCCAGCACGCCGCCTAGGCGTCCGTTCGCAAGCTCGCATTTGCGCGTGTGATTTGAAAGCCACGCGCAGTTTTGCGTCATTTCGTGGAACATAACAAAGCGCTGGCGCGTTCGGAGGAACCGTGTTATGCGCGCGTCCATCGACAAGAGGAGATCAAACCAATGACGCAATCCGTGAAGGAGTTTTTTTCGCGTTGATCTCCGAGCCCCCCGGGCTCGGTCCCGGGCAGGCCTGATGGTTCTCCATCGCTGAACTGAACACACCTCAGATCCGGGATTTGAGACGCGATCACCCCTCGTGAGCGCATCGCGTTGGCGTGTGCGCACGGGTCCGCAAGTCCGAATCATGCTTGCCGCGCGCCGCCTCTGCGCCGCGAAAGGATAAGCCATGTCTGCACAAATCAAAGCAGCGCCGCGGTCGTTCCACTCGGCGCTGCAACACATCGCCGCTTCTCTCATCTCTCGGGTGAGGTGGCCCCAGCGGAAAAGGCTCGTGCCTCACGACTGGCGCGAGATCGAGCGCATCCGGCTCGAATACGAACTGAGACGCGCCGATGTCGCGATCATCACCCGCTTCAAGGTGATGTAAGGCGTCAGTCGATGCCCGTGATCACTTTGGCGAAACCCCGCGGGTTCGGTATCGGCGCCGCGCAGGACGACACCGACCCTTTCCCGCGGGGCCGACCCGGTCGGCGCCGGCCAGAAGCGCTGCGAACGCCGTTCCGTCGCCCGTCGGCGGGCGCTCCCGGGGGCCTCCTCTGCGATGTCTGGCGGCCGGGCAGACGCTGTCACTATTACGGCGCTACCGGTTCCTTCCAGGGACCCAGAGCTCGTCGCCCGCTCCTCGGGCGTTCGTCCAGCGGCTAGCAACGAAGAGAAAGTCGGAGAGCCGGTTGATGAAGGCGAGCACGGCCTCGCTTACCGGCTCCGCTCTCGCGAGCTCCACGATGAGGCGCTCGGCCCGCCTCGCGATCGTACGCGCGAGATGGAGGTGCGCGGCAGCGGGATGGCCGCCCGGCAGGACGAACGAGCGCAAGGGCTGAAGTTCGGCGTTGAGTTCGTCGATCTCGCGCTCGAGCCGCTCGGCTTGGCCGCTGATGATCCTGAGAGGGGGATAGCCCAGATCCCGGTCGGATTCGGGTACACACAGATCGGCGCCGAGATCAAAGAGATCGTTCTGGATCCGGGCAAGCATGACATCGAGCGAACGGAACTGCGGAGAACCGGTATGGAGCCTCGCAATCCCAACCGCGGCGTTGGTTTCATCCACGGTTCCGTAAGCGTGGATTCTCAGATGAGTTTTCGAGACCCGGTCGCCGCTGCCCAATGCGGTTTCGCCTTTGTCGCCGGTACGCGTGTAGATGCGGTTGAGCACCACCATGTCCGAAGCTCGCTGTCGATGACGAAGCCTGAGCGTTAGCGGAGGCTTTGCGCCGGAGCTACTCGTTTCTGAGAAGGAGGGCGGGTTTTGCGGCGAGCGCCCGCCAAGTGAAGAGCAGCCCCGCCGAAACGGTGAGAGTGACGGCGCCCCCGGCGACGAGGGCGGCGACCGCGATCGAGAACGACCAGGGCATCTCTAGGATCCAGTGCGCGAGAAACCAGGATGCGAGGGATCCAACCGCAATCCCGAAGAACGCGGCGGCGAGCCCCAACATGGCGTATTCGGCCGCGAAGGCGAGGATGAGCTGCCGACGGGTCGCCCCACAGGTCTTCAACACGGCGGCATCGTAGATTCGGGCCTCGAGACCCGCTCCGAGCGCGCCGGCGAGAACCAGGATGCCGGTCAGGAGAGTCACGGCATTGGCGCTCCGAATGGCGGCCACCATCTTGCCGACAAGATCGCTTACCGTCTCGATCGCATCCTTGACCCTGATCGAAGTGACGGCCGGAAATTTTTGAGCGACCTCGTTGACGAGCATGCCTTCGTCATTCGGGGCTATCGTGACTGTCACGAGATTGTTGTGGGGCGCTGCGCGCAAGGTGTTGGGCGAGAACACCATGACGAAGTTGATCCCGAGAGTTCGCCAGTCGACCGCCCTCAGACTCGCGACCTTCGCCGTGATATCGCGCCCGAGAACGTTGACCGTGACTGCGTCGCCAATGCCGATACCCAAGCCGTTCGCAACTTCATCGACAAAGGACACGAGCGGCGGACCGTCATAGTCACGGGGCCACCACTCGCCTTGGGTGAGTCGCGAGCCTTCAGGCAGGGTCTCCGAATAGGTGAGTCCCCGATCGCCCCGCAGGGCCCAGGCGGCGTCGGGCGAGGCGGCAATCCGATCCGCAGGGGTGTTACCGATTTTGACGATCCGCCCCCGGAGCATGGGCGCGGTCTCGACGGCTTCGGCTCCCCGCGACTTCGAAAGCGCGATGAAGCCATCCGTCTCGCCTGCGGGAACGTCCAGGAAATAGAAGCTCGGCGCCCGCGCCGGAATGCTCGCTGTGAGCTCGTGCGCGATGGTCCGGTCAGTCAACGCCAGCATGACGAATACCGTAAGCCCCAGCCCTAGTGCGAGGATCACGGAGGCTGCGGCGGAGCCCGGTCGATGGATATTGGCGAGCGCGTATCGACCAATCGCACGGCCCGGACGAGGTAGTTTTGCAGCCGTCCACACGATCAGTCTGGCGAGCACGAGCAGGGCGGCGAAACTCAAGGCAAGGCCGCCCAGATAGAAGCTGGTGATCCTAGCGTCGTCGAACGAGGCGTAGGCGAGAAGAGCCATTACCGAAAGCGCAATCGCGATGACGGCGAGCTCGATGAGACCGGGTCGCCCGCTCATGAATCCCATCCGGTAACGGAAGAGAACCGAGGCCGGCACATGCCGCGCCCGCGAGAGCGGCCACATTGTGAAGGCGATCGTGACGAGCAATCCAAAGGCAGCGGCGAGCGCCAACGGCACCGGTTCGGGGCTGGCCGTCAGCGGCAGGGGAATGACATCACTCAAGAACAGATGCGCGGCGAGCGGTGCCATCGCCCCCAATGCGATGCTGGCGAGAACGGCAATCAGCGCCACGAGGACGATCTCGGTCAGGTAGATCGCCTCAACGAGCCTCGCTCGTGCTCCGAGGCATTTCAGGATTGCGATCGATTCGGTCCGGCGGTTGATGAAAGCGCTTGCACCGTTGGCGATTCCGGCTCCGCCGACGACCAGAGCGGTGAGGCCCACGAGCGTCAGGAAGTACGACAGTCGTTCGATGAATCGGCCGGTCCCCGGCGCGGCATTGTTGCGGCTTCTCACCCGCCATCCGGTATCCGGAAAGTCTTCCCGGGCCTGCCGAACGACTCTGCGCACATCAGCCGCGGACGAGTCGGGAGCAAGCTTCACGCGATACCGCCATGTGACGAGGCTTCCCGGCTGAACGAGACCTGTTGCTCGCAAGGCTTCGCCGCTGATAAGTGCGCGAGGGCCGAAAAGGACGCCGTCGGAGATACGATCGGGCTCGGTCGCGATAACGCCGCGAACATCGAACTGCGCCGTTCCGATCCTGATCGCGGCGCCCAGCGCGATGCCAAGCCTGCTCAAGAGCAGCGGGTCGACCAGCACTCCGAACCGGCCATCGTGCACTCTCAGGAGGTCCTGGAATGACCCGCCGCCCACGATGTCGAGCCTGCCGTAGAGAGGATAGCGCTCATCGACGGCCTTTATCTCGACGAGGGTCGCGCCGGTCCCGCCAACGGCCATTCCGCGCAACGTGGCGATCCGGCTCACCTCGCCCCGTTCGGCCATGAAGGCCTGCTCGCGTGCCGGAGCCTCGCGATGAATGAGCGCGAACTCGACATCGCCGCCGAGCAGCGGTTGGCCCCGTTCGAGGAGTCCTCGCTCGATCGCCGCGCCGAGCGAACCCACGATCGCGATCGCCGCTGTTCCAAGCGCGAGGCAGCCGATGAAGATCCACAGCCCCCTCAGTCCGGAGCGGAGGTCGCGAAGCGCCAATCGCAACCACAGCGCAGGCACTAGGGATGGGCTCCGGAGGCTATTCGGCCGTCGCGGACCGCGGCGATCCGGTCGCACCGCGCCGCGACCGCACGGTCGTGAGTGATGAGGAGAAAGGTTGTTTCGCGCTCGCGCCGGAGCGCAAAGAGGAGCTCGATGATCTCGGCGCCCGTATCCTGGTCGAGATTCCCGGTCGGCTCGTCGGCCAGAATGATTTTGGCATCAGCGGCAAGTGCGCGGGCGATCGCCGCACGCTGCTGCTCGCCTCCCGAAAGCTGTCCCGGATAATGCGTCAGCCGATGGCCGAGTCCGACGCGGTCGAGATGGGTCTTGGCGATGGCGAGCGCATCTCTCACCCCCTTGAATTCCAGCGGAACCGCCACGTTCTCGACGGCTGTCATCGTCGGAATAAGGTGAAAGGACTGGAATACGATGCCGATCTGATCGCGGCGGAAAAGGGCGAGTTCGTCCTCGCTCTTGCCGTTGAGCAGCGTGCCCGCAACCTCGATCTCGCCTGAAGTGATCTTCTCTAGGCCCGCGATCGCCATGAGGAGCGTCGTCTTGCCGGAGCCGGACGGGCCGACGATTCCGACCGCCTCCCCTTTCTCCACCGCAAGATCGACGCCGCGCAGGATGTCGACCGTGCCCGCCCGGCTCGGCAGCGACAGACGGACATCCTTCAGGGAAAGAACAGGCATTGGCCCGCTTAGATGGGAGAGTGGGCGAGTGAAGTCCAGCAATCGCCTTGCAAGGCGCGTCAGTGCACCCTAGCTAAGCGCTATGCTCCGGGCTGTTGTCGTCGCCATTATTACAGTTCTGTTAGCCGGAGTTCCCGCGAGCGCCGCCCGGCTTTCGATCCTTGCATTCGGTGACAGTCTCACGGCGGGCTATGGCTTGCCACCCGGGAAAGGGTTTCCCGAAAAGCTCGAGCAGGCCTTGAAGCAGAGCGGGCACGACGTCCGCGTCATAAACGCCGGAGTTTCGGGAGATACGAGCGCTGCGGGACTCGAACGCCTCGACTGGGTGCTGACCGACAAGGTTGATGGGGCGATTGTTGAGCTCGGAGCCAATGACGCCCTTCGAGGGATCGATCCGGCGCGCACGCGGTCCGCTCTCTCCGAGATCCTTGCGAAGCTTCGATCCCGGAATATACCCGTCCTGCTCGCCGGCATGCGCGCTCCACGAAATCTCGGCCCCGATTACGTCGAGCGTTTCGATGCGCTTTATCCGGAACTCGCGCGACAGCCGGGCGTCATCTACTATCCCTTCTTCCTCGAGGGGGTCGCCGCCGATCCGGGGCTGAACCAGCCGGATGGAATGCATCCCACGGCGGAGGGCGTCGACGTCATCGTCCGAAGGATGCTGCCGAAGATCGAGCAGCTGATCGCTTCCGCCGAGAAATAGCCTGTCAGTTTATGCGAATCAGGTTACCGTCGTGGTTGCTCACGCGACCCGACGAGCTTCGAGAGGAGCCCCGCCATGCCGCGCTTGTTTACAGGGCTTGAAATCCCCGAAGATGTCGCGTTTGAGCTCGATCTGATGAAAGGCGGGGTGCTCGGCGCACGGTGGGTCGAGCGGGACAACTATCATATTACCCTGCGGTTCATCGGTGACATCGATGAGGGTCTCGCGCGCGATATCGCCGAGGAGCTCGATACCGTCTCGGCGGAACCGTTCACGCTGCGACTCCAGGGCATCAACGCCTTCGGCGGAACCAAGCCGCACGCGCTCTATGTGGCGGTCGCGGAAAGCCCCGAGCTCCGTCGGCTGCAGGCGACCCACGAGCGCATCTGTCAGCAGCTCGGCCTCAAGGCCGAGAATAGGAAATTCGCGCCCCATGTCACTCTCGCGCGCCTCAAGGATGCGAGACTGGACAACGTCCACCGGTTCATCGCGGCGCACAATCTCTATGCGAGCCGGCTGTTCACGGTTGGGCGCTTCGTGCTGTTCTCGTCCCGGCCCTCGCGGGGCGGGGGGCCTTACGCCGTCGAGGAGGCGTACGCGCTCGGAGCGGCTTTGTAACCTGCTGTTAACCAGTGGGTTGCGGGGCGGTTCTGTTTTCTGATGTCGATTGTTGGACGGGGCCGCCGGGATGTGAGACAATGCTGGGCCCGAAGCGTGTCTGGCCTTTCCGTAACTTGACGGGGTAACCGGGGGTCACCATATGCGCACAACATTCTCCAGGAGGAACTCAATGGCTGACTTCCGCTACACATCTCAGGTGCAGCCGAGAGCCGGCGCTACCAGGGCCGAGATCGACCAGGGACTGCGGTCCTACATGCTCGGCGTCTACAATTACATGGCGCTCGGCGTGGCGGTGACCGGCATCGTTTCTCTAGCGCTTGCGGCAAACCCGGCGTTGATGGCGACCATCGCGCTCGGCCCCATGAAGTGGGTGCTGTTTTTCGCCGTGCTCGGTCTCGGCCTCTTTGCGCCGCGCCTGATCTTCTCCGGCAACGCCGCCTTGGCGCATGCCGCATATTGGGGTTACGCCATCCTCTGGGGGCTTCTCATCTCGCCGCTCATCGCCTTCTACATGCATGCGGACGGTGGCACCCTCGTCACGCGGGCATTCCTCATCACGGCGGCGACCTTCGGGGCGACGAGCCTCGCAGGATACGTGACCAAGCGCGACCTGTCGGGCTTCGGAAGCTTCTTTTTCATGGCCTCGATCGGTCTGGTCATCGCGATCGTCGTGAACGCGATCATCTTCCAGAGCGTCGGCGCGAGCCTTGTGACCTCTATCCTAGTGGTGCTTCTGTTCTCCGGTATCACGGCCTATGAGACGCAGATGATCAAGGAGATGTATTACGAGGGCGATGCTCCCGGCCTTGCCAGGGGTAAGTCGATCTTCGGCGCGTTCGCTCTCTACGGCAGCTTCATCACGATGTTCGTCCACATCTTGAATATCCTCGGCATCATGAGCCGGGACTAAGCATCGCAAAGCTTCAGGCCCTGAAAGGCCCCGGCTTGTTCGGGGCCTTTTTCATTGCACGACTAGGCGCGGCTTCTTCACGAGTGCGCGGAGCACTTGAGCGAGATCCTGGCCGCGACGGAGAATCGTGCCCCCCTGCGCGATGACGGCATACGCCCCCTGTCTGAGCGCGAGCCTTGGATCCTTGACGATCCGGTAGAGGGGCATCTCCGCGGTCCGGCGAAAGACGGAGAACGTTGCGACGTCCCGGCCGCAGTCAAGCGCATAGTCGCGCCACTCGCCGGCCGCGACCTTGTGGCCATAGAGGTCGAGAATGAGCCGTAGCTCGTTGCGGTCAAACGACACCGGCTTGCCGGAAACGGGCATTGGTCTGGAATGATTTGCGTCCGGCCCGGCCCCAGACGGCCGCGGCCGGAGCCAGACTATCGGCTCAGTGTCGCTCACGAAAACGATGATGGACCGAGCTTTGGTCCCTGGCAAGAAGAGCCGTCAAAAAATACGACAACTAACACAGTCCCGCCGCATTCCGGCCTATCGCCAGACACCTTGCCGGGCGACAGTCCTGGCGTTGCCTCAAGGCCCGGCTGGAGAGAGGTTTCGGAAATCTCAGCCCCCCAGCCCCCCGAAGCTTCGACCTCAAGCCGGGCCGTCTACCCCTTTCTTGGTGAGTGGAGTCGCGGCCGGGCCAATCCCGGCCGTTTTTCGTTGCGGGGCTTGACCCAACAGTCCTCTCCACCAATATCGCCGGCATTCTTCACTTCCATCGCAAGGACGACCGGAATGTCAGAGACGGCACTCAACGACGCTGTGGCGGAAGCTCATCCCTTCCAGGCGGAGGTGGCGAAGCTCTTGGGGCTCATGGTCCACTCGGTCTATTCGGATCGCGACGTGTTCCTGCGCGAGCTCATCTCGAATGCGGCGGATGCCCTCGACAAGCTTCGCTACGAAGCGATCGCAAACCCCGAGCTGACGGCCGGCGATCCCGAGCTCAAGATAATGATCACCTCGGACAAACCGGCGAAGACTCTGATGGTTGCCGACAACGGCATCGGCATGACCCGCGATGACCTCGTCGACAATCTCGGCACGATCGCGAAATCGGGCACCAAGGCATTCGTCGAGCAGGCCGATGCGAGCGATCTCCGGCTGATCGGCCAGTTCGGCATTGGGTTCTATTCCGCATTCATGGTCGCCTCGCGAGTCGATGTCTTCTCCCGCCGTGCTGGAGCTGCGGAAGCCTCCAAGTGGTCGTCCGATGGGACGGGCACCTTCACGGTCGAGCCGGTCACCGGAAGCGAGGCCCCCGCGCGGGGCACCCGCATAGTCCTCCATCTCAAGGAGGACGCCACGGAGTTTCTCGAGAATTTCAAGATCGAAGCGGTGGTGCGCGCCTACTCGGACCACATCGCGCATCCGATCATGCTGTCGCTCGGGCACGAGACGGCTCGCCAGATCAACGCCGCCAATGCGATCTGGATGCGGCCCAAGAGCGAGATCACGCCCGATCAGTACAAGGAATTGTTCGGCCACATTGCCGGCGTCTATTCCGATCCGGCGCTCACGATCCACTACACCGCGGAAGGCCGCCACGAATACCGCGTGCTCCTGTTCGTTCCGGCAGAGAAGCCGTTCGACCTCTATGATCCCGAGCGGCGCGGCCGCCAGCGCCTCTATGTCCGGCGTGTCTTCATCACCGACGATGCGGAGCTTCTCCCGCCATATCTCAGGTTCGTTCGCGGCATCATCGATTCCGAAGACATGCCGCTCAACATCTCGCGCGAGATGCTGCAGAACAATCCGCAGGTCGCCCAGATCCGGAAGGCGGTGACGGGACGCGTGCTCGCCGAGCTCAAGAAGTGCGTGCAGAACGACCAGGCGACGTTCGAGAAGATCTGGCAATCGTTCGGGGCCGTCATCAAGGAGGGCCTCTACGAGGACATGGAGCGCCGGGACGAGCTCTATGAGATCGTTCGGTTCGCGACGACGAAGGGCGCCTTCGTCTCGCTCAAGGAGTACGTGTCGCGATTGAAGATGAACCAGACGGCGATCTATTATTTGACCGCCGACGATGCCACCAAGGCCGCGGCGAGCCCGCAGCTCGAGGGATTCAAGGCGCGCGACATCGAGGTTCTGCTCCTGTCGGATCCGATTGATGCGTTCTGGGTGAGGACCTCGCTCGGCTATGACGGCAAGCCGTTCAAGTCGGCGACCCAGGGCGAGACAGAGCTCGACCGCATTCCGCTCGCCGATGGCGCGGCGAAGGCTGAAGGCGATCGCGCGGCAACCGGCACTCTCGCGGCCGTGATGAAGCAGGCCCTCGGCGAAGCCGTGAAGGACGTCCGCCTCTCCGCACGCCTGACCGACAGCCCCGTTTGCCTCGTTGCCGACGACACGGCCCTCGACCGCACGCTCGAGCGGCTCCTCGCTCGTCAGAGCGGCTCAGGGGTAAAGGCGTCCGCGCCGATCCTCGAGATCAATCCCGGCCATCCGGTGATCGTCTCCCTCGCCCAGACGGCGAAGAAGAAAGGCGCGACCCCCGAGCTCTCGGATGCGGCTCACCTTCTGCTCGATGCGGCGCGGGCACTCGACGGCGAGCCGATCGCAGACGCGGGCGCATTCGCCCGCCGGCTCGGACAAGTCATGCAAAAGGTGTTCGCTACCGGCCCGCAGGATTGAGATCAGGAGTGCTCGCGCAGCACCGACACGATCAGGGTCACCAGGAACCAGACGGCGCCGAAGATGATGCCGGCGGTCGCGATGATGTAGGGTCTGTTCGGATAGAGCGACTGGTCGGCGACCGAGGGCGCCGCCACCACGACCAGGAACTTGACCCGCCTCGCCGCTTCGATGCGCGCCTGCTCGAGCTGGCTCAGATTCGACTTGTACATCGTAGTGACGAATTCGAGATTGAGCTGGATGTCGCGATACTGAGCGTCGAGCTCGCTGATCGAGGAGGTCGAGACGCCGCTCAGGCGCTCCTTCTCGGTCCTGATCTGATTCTCGAGGGCGGCTATGTCCTGCTTCATCTGTTGCAGGCGCGGCGCATTTGAATTGAGAGTGTTCGAAGCCGATTCCAGATCGGACTTCTGCTTCGCGAGTTCGGTCTCGAGCGTCGAGATATTCTGGAGAACGAGTGTGCTCTCCGATTCCGTGGTGAGCAGGCGGTTGGCGCGCTGAAAGCTGAGGAGAGCCTGCTTGGCTTCCTTGAGACGCGCCTCGGACTCGGCCATCTTCTCGTCGAAAAATCGCGTCTGCTCGGCGGTTACCCTGGCATTGAGGTTGTCGACGAACTCCTGGCTCTTGGCAAGGATCGTTTCCAGCACCGCCTTCGAGTAGTTTTCATTGAACGTCTGGATCGACATGCGGATGATCTTCGACGTCGGATCGTATGTGACGATCAGCCAGCCCGCCATGTATTCGTGGAATTCCTCGAACGAGGCGGTATTCGACAACCGCGCCCACCAGTCGACCTTCGACGAGCTGTAATGGTCGCGCACATGCAGCTTGTCGTCGAGATACCGAAGCATGTCGCGCGACATGATGTACTCGACGATGGCCAGCGCATCTTTGTCGTCGCCGCTGGCGGGGAGCCCGAGAAACGAGACGTCGAACGTCGTAGTTCCCGACTGTTCTTGGCTGATGATGATCGAGGTGGCGCTCTCATAGCGATCGCTCGCCACAGCCAGCTCGTAATAAGTGATGATGAGCAGGGGAGCGATGAGGAGCAGAATGAAGAGTATCTTGTTTATCGAAAGCCTGAGCATGCCTGCTCCTGGTTGACCAGCGTGGCCACGCGCCGGTGAGGTACCAGAAATGGACGAAGATGAACAATGAGAATTGCCGTAGCCCGGTGCTAGACACCATGGCTTTGCGGCGGAAAAATGCCCCGCTTCAAAGGCCTCGCTAGCGGCTCGATTGCCCTTGGGAAGCCGACTCGCTAAACAGCCCCAGACCCCGTGAAACCGGAATTCTCGATGAAACCGCGTACCCTCTACGACAAGATCTGGGACGATCACCTGGTGCATGAGGCGCCCGACGGGACATGCCTCCTCTACATCGACCGCCATCTCGTCCACGAGGTCACGAGCCCGCAGGCCTTCGAAGGACTGCGGCTCTCTGGCCGCAGGGTTCGCCATCCCGAGAAAACGCTCGCGGTCGTTGACCACAACGTGCCGACGACCGACCGCAGCCGGGGGATCGCCGAGCCTGAAAGCCGGAGGCAGGTGGAGACGCTCGCCGGCAATGCCCGGGAGTTCGGGATCGAATATTATGACGAGCACGACCGCCGCCAGGGTATTGTCCATGTGATCGGGCCTGAACAGGGCTTCACCTTGCCCGGGACCACGATCGTGTGCGGCGACAGCCACACCTCGACCCACGGCGCGTTCGGGGCGCTCGCTCACGGGATCGGCACCTCCGAAGTCGAGCACGTGCTCGCGACGCAGACGCTCATTCAGAAAAAGGCCCGCAACATGCTGGTCGAGGTGGACGGCAAGCTCGCGCCGGGCGCCACCGCCAAGGACATCATCCTCGCCATCATCGGCGAGATCGGCACCGCGGGGGGAACGGGCTCGGTGATCGAGTACGCAGGCGAAGCCATCCGTGCGCTCTCGATGGAGGGACGGATGACGGTCTGCAACATGTCGATCGAAGGCGGTGCTCGCGCCGGAATGATCTCGCCGGATGAGAAGACCTTTGCCTATCTGGAGGGCCGGCCGAAATCGCCCAAGGGCAAGGCGTGGGACGAGGCCAGGCGATATTGGGACACGCTCAGGAGCGACGAGGCCGCCCGGTTCGACACGGTGGTCAAGCTCGATGCCGGCGCACTGCCGCCCATCGTGTCCTGGGGCACAAGCCCCGAGGACGTCGTCTCCGTGGAAGGCAGAGTGCCCGATCCCGACGAGATCGCGGATGAAGGCAAACGCAAGTCGAAGAAGCGCGCTCTTGATTACATGGGTCTCGCACCCGGGACGCCGATCACCGAAATCCCGCTCGACGTGGTCTGGATCGGGTCATGCACGAATGGCCGCATTGAGGACTTGCGGGCGGTCGCCAGGATTGTCGATGGCCGCAAGATCAACGAACGGCTGCGGGCAATGATTGTGCCGGGGTCCGGGCTCGTAAAGGCGCAGGCGGAAGCGGAAGGGCTCGACCGGATCTTTAGGTCGGCCGGATTCGAATGGCGCGAGCCCGGCTGTTCCATGTGTCTCGGCATGAATCCGGATCAGCTGAAGCCCGGCGAGCGCTGTGCCTCGACCTCCAATCGCAATTTCGAGGGCCGCCAGGGCTACAAGGGAAGAACCCACCTCGTTTCGCCGCAGATGGCGGCGGCGGCCGCGATCGCCGGGCGCTTCGTCGACGTGCGCAAATGGCCGCAGTGAGCCATCCCATTAACGCTTGATGAACGATTCCTTAAGCTTTATGTCACCGCCGCGGCGCTAATGTGGTCACGACGTTGATCGGGTTGTCTTCGGGGGCTGTCGAATATGGCTGTGACACAAGCGGCGGACGCGCGTTTTCTTCGCCGCGTTCTGATCGGCCTCGTAATGCTTACGCTCGCAACAGGCGCCATTGCGGCCTACACGACAGTCGACGCGATGTCGTCCAAAGGAGCTGACATCTGCCAGACGACCGGGCTGCTCTGCGCGAACTAGCGCGCCTCGAAGCACCCTCTCTGTCGGATCTAGAGGCTCTCGCAGAAAAGGCCTTCGAGAGCCTGCCTCGGCGGTTTCAAACTCTCTGCGGCAAGCTCATTATCCGCGTCGAGGACTTCCCCTCCGAGGAGGTGCTGGAAGACATGCGCGCGGAATCGGAATTCGACATTCTCGGCCTCTTTCAGGGCGTCGGCCTTCCCTACGCGGGATCGGTCGAAGAGAGCGGCCGGCTGCCCAACATGATCTTTCTCTACCGTCGTCCGATCCTCGATTACTGGGCAGAGCATCGCGAGAGCTTGGGAACGATCGTTAGGCATGTGCTCGTGCATGAAATCGGCCACCATTTCGGCCTCTCGGATGCCGACATGGAGCGGATCGAGCGGGAGGCTGGCCCATGAACCATGAGAACGATGAGGACGACCGGATCGAGCGGGCCGGCCGCCGCATCGGCCGTTTCCTGTCGCTGGTTCTGGCAGCCGCTCTCATGCTCTATCTGTGGCACACCTATCTGAGCCGCTGACGGCTTGCACTGGCGTAGGTCGCGATGCCCTTGACGGTCCTCTCCTCCCCGCCCATGAGGTGTCGGAAAGGAGAGGATCATGCAGAAGTTCGACACACTGACCGGCGTCGCGGCGCCCCTGCCGATCGTCAATATCGACACCGACATGATCATCCCCAAGCAGTTCCTGAAGACGATCAAGCGCACCGGCCTCGGCAAGTCGCTCTTCTACGAGATGCGCTATACCCAGGACGGGAAGGAAATCCCCGAATTCGTGCTCAACCGGCCGGCCTACCGCAAGGCGCAGATCCTGGTTGCTGGGGACAACTTCGGATGCGGTTCCTCGCGCGAACATGCGCCGTGGGCGCTGCTCGACTTCGGCATCCGCTGCGTGATCTCCACGAGCTTCGCCGATATTTTCTATAACAACTGCTTCAAGAACGGCATTCTGCCCATCAAGGTTACGCCCGAAGACCTGAAGAAGCTCTTGGACGATGCCGAGCGCGGAGCCAATGCCACGCTCACGATCGATCTCGCGGCCCAGGAGATAAAGGGGCCCGATGGGGGCTGCATCACATTCGAGATCGACCCGTTCCGGAAGCATTGCCTCCTGAACGGCCTCGACGACATCGGGCTGACCCTCGAGAAGGCGGACGATATCAGCGCCTTCGAGCGGCGGCAGAGCGAAAGCCGGTCCTGGCTGTGAGCTACAAGCTTCTTCTCCTTCCAGGCGACGGCATCGGCGTCGAGGTCGCTGGGGAAGTCGAGAAGGTCATCGGCTGGTTCGTCTCGGAGGGCATTGCGGATTTCGAGATCGAGCGGGGACTCGTGGGCGGATCTTCCTACGATGCCTGCGGCAAAGCCGTGAGCGAGGTGACCATGGCGCTCGCCCAGGCGGCCGATGCCGTTGTCTTCGGCGCGGTGGGCGGTCCGAAATGGGACAAGGTTCCCTACGACGTCCGCCCGGAGGCGGCTCTGTTGAGGCTCAGGAAAGATCTCGGCCTCTTCGCCAATCTGAGGCCGGCGATCTGCTATCCGGCACTTGCCGAGGCGTCCTCGCTGAAGCGCGAGGTGGTCGAGGGATTGGACATCCTGATCGTGCGCGAGCTGACGGGCGGGGTCTATTTCGGCGAGCCCAAGACGATCACCGATCTCGGCAATGGCCAGAAACGCGCGATCGACACGCAGGTCTACGACAGCTTCGAGATCGAGCGGATTGCCCGCGTGGCTTTCGATCTTGCAAGGGCGAGGCGAAACAAGGTGGCTTCCGCCGACAAGCGCAACGTCATGAAAACGGGCGTGTTGTGGAACGAGGTGGTGTCGCGCGTTCACAGCGAGTCCTATTCCGACGTCGCACTCGAACACGTGCTCGCCGACAATTGCGGAATGCAGCTCGTCCGCTGGCCGAAACAGTACGACGTCATCGTGACCGACAATCTCTTCGGCGACATGCTGTCGGATGTCGCCGCCATGCTCACGGGCTCGCTGGGCATGCTGCCGTCCGCCTCCCTCGGTGCGCCCGACCAGAAGAGCGGCCGCAGGAAAGCGCTCTACGAGCCGGTCCACGGGTCGGCCCCCGACATCGCCGGCACAGGCCGCGCTAACCCGATCGCCATGATCGCCTCATTCGGAATGGCGCTTCGGTATTCGTTCGGGCTCGGCGAGTGGGCCGACACGCTCGACCGTGCGATCGCCGGGGTTCTTGCCCGAGGTTTGCGAACCAAGGACATAGCCGGACCCGGAGAGGCGAGCATCGGCACCGCCGCCATGGGCGATGCGATCCTGGCGGAGCTCGCCGGCTCGCATCCAAACTGACACAACGTGATTCTCCTTGAACAAACCCGCCCGCGGGCGCAGGCTTCTAGGCTCCGGCAGCGACGGGCGGCAATGGAAGGCCGGCCAAACCATCAGGGGGACAATGGCTCATGAGACCTACGATCGTGCTGGTAGGCGCTGACAAGGGCGGCGTCGGCAAAACCACCCTCTCGCGAGCGCTTCTCGATTATCTCGGGCGCAAGAACGTGCTGGCTCGCGCATTCGATACCGAGCATCCTCGCGGTACACTCAGGCGGTTCTACCCGGCGATCACCGAGGTGGTCGACTTCACGAACGTCGCCGACCAGATGAAGGTGCTCGACACGCTCGACACCGCAAATGTGAGGGTGACTCTCGTCGATCTCAGGGCAGGCAATCTGATCCTCACGCTCGACATGCTCGATAGGATCGGCGCGCTCGAGGCGGCCCGCAACGGCCAGTTCGATATCGGCCTTTTCCACGTGATCGGTCCGGCAATCGCCTCTCTCGACGAGATCGCCGAGATCGCCTCCTACGTGAACGGCATCGACTACATCATCGCTCGCAACTTCATCAACGAGACGAATTTCTTCGAATGGGATCAGCAGACCCATAAGAAGTACTTCGCGCGGCAGAGTACGGGAAACCAGTTCGATATCCCGCGGCTCAACGAAATGGCCTACGAGCAGGTCGATCTCGCAAACGTCACTTTCAAGGATTTTGTCGATAACCGGAATGGCGACGGGACTCCCGCCAAGTTCTCCTTCGTGCTCAGGGGTTACGTGCGGAAGTGGTGCAACGACCTCTACAGCGAGCTTGACGGGCTGAACCTGCTCCAAGAACTTACGACGGGGCGGCCCCTGGCGGAGCAATCCGCAGCATAAGAGGAGCGTCACTCCGGCGAGCCCGTATCGAAGCGCGACGGGTCTGGCTAGAGCTAAGGATACCCGTCGCGCTCGCGCGTGGGTCCCAGCTTTCGCCGGGAAACGGGTGGATGAGGAGTTCTGCGCCCGCGCTCGCATGCGTCATGAAACCCCTGAGACCGTCGGCCGCCTTTCACCTCGTCTGTTCGGACAAGCCGCGCAACGGCAAAACGCTCTATGCGCGGCTTCTCGCCGAATACCTGAGCTTGTGCCACCGGCACCCCGCAGTCTTCGATGCATCTTCGGGGATCTGCGAATTTCACATCGCGCGCTGCACTCCCGTCGATCTTTCGAGTCCGGCCGGACAGATGGCGCTCTTCGACCGCGCGCTCGAGCTGCCAGTCAGGGATTATGTCGTCGATGTTGCGGCGCATCTCCTGCGCGTTGCCTCGGGAGTGATGAAAACGATCGGCTACGCCGAGGCGGCGCGCACCCAAGGGCTCGCTGTCGTCGTTCATTTCCTCGTCGATCGGACGCTCGATTCTTTGGTCGCCGCGCTGACGGTGCGGTCAGAGATCGACCCAGCCCGGCTGATTGCGATCAGGAACGAGTGGGTCACGCCACCGTTCGTCGAGCCGGCGGCGTTGCGGCGTTATGGCGAACTCGCCAAAGAGGGCGAAATCGTCATTCCGCCGATCGATCGCCGGTCGATCGAAGGCATCGAGGACGAGGCCTTCTCATTCGCGGATTTTGCGCGGGCCCCCGAGCGCGTCGCCTACTTCCGGCGCCAGGACATCAGGGCTTTCCTCGCCCGGGTTTATGAGCAGTTCGACGCGCTTGGTTTGGCGCGGGAGTTCCGCGACTATCGGGAGGAAAGACGGCTTCGCGAGCCGGGTTAAGGATTAGGCAGCCGGAGCGCTCATCGCCTTTGCCGCCTCGAGGGCGATCGGATCGAGCCCCTCTTCCGTTCGCGCAACATAAGTGCTGAGCTCGCGGCGCATCCGCGGATCCCAGAAATGTTCCAGGTGATAAATGGTCTCCTTCACCGCGGCATCATGCGGATAGGCCGCGAAGAACTCCGCGATCTGGTTCGCCATCCTGACGAGATCACGCGCCTGCATCTTCTTCTCCGTCCGGACTGAAAAATACGATTCCGTCTTTGGCGCGGGCGGCGAGCGCCATTCCTGCGCGGCGGGCGAGCTCCAGCGCGAGCGCCGTCGGTGCCGACAGTGTGGCGAGCAGCGGCACGCCCATGGTCGCCGATTTCTGAACGAGCTCGAAGCTCGAGCGGCTGGTCATGGCGATGAAACCGCGTCCGAAATCCGCGTTCTGCCGGGCAAGCGCGCCGATAAGCTTGTCTAACGCATTGTGCCGTCCGACATCTTCGCGGGCGAGGAGCACGCGTCCCGAAAAATCGCACCAGGCTGCGGCGTGGACGGAATGAGTCGCGGCATTGATGGGCTGGTGAGAGGGCAATTCGTCGAATGCGCGGACAACCGCCTTCGCGCTCACGGCCGCCTTGGTTCGCAGCTGCGGCAGGGGTCGGATCACTTGCGAGATATCCTCGATGCCGCAAAGCCCACAGCCGGTCCGCCCCTCGAGCGCGCGATCCGGCGGCTTGCGGAACCTGAGCGCCTGAGGGGCCACTGAAATATCGACGCAAAAGCCGTTCTCGACCGGCATCGCGAGCACATTCTCGATCTCGCCCGTATCGGCCACGAAGCCCTCGGAGAGCGTGAAACCGTAACCGAAGTCGGTGAGATCGGCGGGAGTGGCCATCATTACGGCATAGGAACGGGAATTGTACATGATCGCGATCGGCACTTCGTCCGCGAGTTGCCAGCTCACCCGATGGGCACCGCCGTCGACCTCGACACCGGTCGCCCACCGCGAGCCCCCCTCCCGCACGGGAGGGAAGGGAGCCTCGATTGTCATCGACGTTCTACTCGGCCGCGATCAGCGGCGTCTCGGCGATGCGCTTGTTCTCCTGCTCGCGCTGCTCCCATTCCTCCTGCCAGTCGGAGGGCCGGTTTGAGATCGTTACCTGCACTGCCGTCACCTTGTATTCGGGGCAGTTCGTCGCCCAGTCCGAATATTCCGTGGTGATCACATTGGTGCCGGTCACCGGGTGATGGAAGGTCGTGTAGACGACTCCTTGAGGCATTCGCTCGGAAATGACCGCGCGCAGCGTGGTTGCGCCCTTGCGGCTCGCCAGCGACACGAAGTCGCCGTCCTTGATTCCCCGCACCTCGGCATCGTGCGGATGGATCTCGAGCAGATCCTCCTTGTGCCACGCGATATTCGGGGTGCGGCGTGTCTGCGCTCCGACATTGTATTGGGAGAGGATGCGGCCCGTCGTCAGGATCAGCGGATAGAACCGGTTGGTGCGCTCAGGCGTCGGAATGAACTCGGTCACCATGAAGCGGCCCTTGCCGCGCACGAAGCCGTTGACGTGCATGATGGGCGTGCCTTCCGGGGCCCTTTCGTTGCAGGGCCACTGTACCGAGCCGAGCCGGTCGAGCTTCTCGAAGCTCACCCCGGCGAAGGTCGGCGTTAGCCGCGCGATCTCGTCCATGATTTCGGAGGCCGAGCCGTAGCTCATTGGATATCCCATCTCGGTGGCGATCCGGCAGACCGCCTCCCATTCCTGCATGCCCTGCTTGGGCGCCATCACCGGGCGCACCCGGTTGATCCGCCGCTCGGCGTTGGTGAAGGTCCCGTCCTTCTCGAGAAACGAGGTGCCGGGCAGGAAAACATGGGCGAACGCGGCGGTCTCGTTGAGAAAAAGGTCCTGCACGACCACGCAGTCCATCTTGGAGAAAGCAGCGGTCACGTTGTGCGTGTCGGGGTCGGACTGGACGATGTCCTCGCCTTGGACGAAGATGCCCCGGAACGATCCGTCGAGGGCGGCGCTCAGCATGTTCGGGATGCGAAGGCCGGGCTCGGCATCGAGGTTGATCTTCCACACACTCTCGAACACCTGGCGCACGGCGTCGTCGGAGACGTGGCGGTAGCCCGAGAACTCATGCGGGAAGGAGCCCATGTCGCACGAGCCCTGCACGTTGTTCTGCCCGCGCAGCGGATTGACGCCAACCCCGTCGCGGCCGATGTTGCCGGTCGCCATCGCGAGGTTGGCCATGGCCATGACCATGGTCGAGCCCTGGCTGTGCTCGGTGACGCCGAGACCGTAGTAGATGGCGCCGTTTCCGCCGGTCGCATAGAGCCTCGCTGCGGCCCGCACTTCGCTCGCCGGAACGCCGGTGACCGCTTCGAGCATCTCCGGGGAGTTGCGCTCCTCGCTGATGAATTTTTCCCAGCGGGCGAACTCCTCGACATCGCACCGCTCCTCGACGAATTTTCGGTTCACCAAGCCTTCCGTCACGACCACATGGGCGAGAGCGTTGACGACGGCCACGTTGGTTCCGGGCATCAGCTGTAGGTGGTGAGCCGCCTCGACATGCGCAGTCCTGACCATGTCGATGCGGCGCGGATCGATGACGATGACCTTGGCGCCCTGCCGCACCCGCCGTTTCATGCGGGATGCGAAAACCGGATGCCCGTCGGTCGGATTGGCGCCGATGATCATAATCACGTCGGCCTTTTCGATGCTCTTGAAGTCCTGGGTGCCGGCGGAGGTGCCGAAGGTCGTCTTGAGGCCGTAGCCGGTCGGCGAATGGCACACCCGGGCGCAGGTATCGACGTTGTTGTTCCGGAACGCCGTGCGGACCATCTTCTGAAGCGCATACACTTCCTCGTTCGTGCAACGGGAAGAGCTCACGCCGCCGATGGCGCCGATGCCGTATCTGTCCTGGATGTCGCGGAAGCGCTTGGCGGTGAAGGAGATCGCCTCGTCCCAGCTCACCTCGCGCCAGGGATCGGTGATCCGCTCACGGACCATTGGCTTGAGCACGCGGTCCTTGTGCGTGGCGTAGCCCCAGGCAAAGCGGCCCTTGACGCAGGAGTGGCCCTCGTTCGCGCCGCCATCCTTGTGAGGCATCATGCGAATCACTTCGTCCCCCTGAAGCTCCGCCTTGAACGAGCAGCCGACGCCACAATAAGCGCAAGTCGTGATCACGCTGTGTTCGGGCTGGCCCTTCTCGATGACCGACTTCTCGGTCAGCGTCGCGGTTGGGCAGGCCTGGACGCAGGCGCCGCAGGACACGCACTCGGAGGAGAGAAAATCCTCGTCCATTCCGGCCGCCACCTGGGAGTCGAAGCCGCGGCCGTCGATCGTCAACGCAAACGTGCCCTGCACCTCCTCGCAGGCGCGCACGCAACGCGAGCAAACGATGCACTTGGCGGGATCGAAGGTGAAATAGGGGTTCGACTCGTCCTTGGGCTTGTAGCGGGCGTTGACCTCGCCGGCCCTAGTCGGAAACACGTGGTTGTCGCCGTCATAGCCGTAGCGGACCTCGCGAAGGCCGACGACGCCCGCCATATCCTGGAGCTCGCAATCGCCGTTCGCGGCGCAGGTCAGACAATCGAGCGGATGGTCGGAGATGTAGAGTTCCATGACCCCGCGCCGGAGATTGCCGAGCCGATCGGTCTTCGTTTTGACCTTGATGCCGGGTGCGACCGGCGTCGTGCATGAGGCGGGCGTTCCCTTGCGGCCCTCGATCTCGACGAGACAGAGCCGGCAGGAGCCGAACGCGTTGAGCGAATCGGTGGCGCAGAGCTTCGGAACCTGGATGCCGAGGCCCATCGCGGCGCGCATGATCGACGTGCCCTCGGGGACCGTGACAGTCTGGCCATCGATTTCGAGGGTGACGAGTTTTTCCGACCGGGAGGGCGGCGTTCCGTAGTCCGTTTCCTTGATCAGCGTCATGGCGCTCACCTCAGCCAATTTAGTGTCATCCCAGCGCCCGCCGGGACCGACCCATCCACGTGACCCGTTATGTCTATAACCGTGGTCGGGCAGCAATAGGTCCCGGCTTTCGTCGGAGTGGCGTTTGAATACATCCTATATGTCCTACTCGGCCGCCGCCTTGAACGGCCGGTCGAAGTCCTCCGGAAAGAACCTCACCGCGCTCAAGACCGGGCTTGGCGTCAGGCCGCCCATGGCGCAAAGCGAACCATCAACCATGGTGGCGCAGAGATCGTCGAGCAACCGTAAATTACGGTCGCGCTCGATGCCTGCAACGATGTGGTCTATCACCTCGACGCCACGCACCGCGCCGATCCGGCAGGGGGTGCACTTCCCGCAAGATTCGATGGCGCAGAATTCCATGGCAAAGCGGGCCTGCTGGGCCATGTCGACCGTGTCGTCGAACACGACGATC
>JBJMRA010000018.1:0-10849 GCA_045802365.1 Hyphomicrobiales bacterium
CGCCACATGAGCGTGACCGGCGGCTGATCCGACAAGACAGACAGTGGTGAAGGCCGAGCGCTGCGCTTCGGCTTGAGTGGGACCGGGAATCGGCTAGACGGTCACCAAGCCCAGCCGATGACCTCCCACGTCTCTTCACACGACGCGCTCCGCGCCGGCCTTACCATGGTTTTGGCGTCCGCCTCGTTCGTCGTGAACGACACGCTCGTCAAGCTCCTCGGCGGCACGGTGCCGGCGGGCGAGATCATCGCGGTCCGTGGTGGCATGTCGGTCCTCCTCCTGGGCATTGTGTGCTTCCAGCAGAGGCTTTTCTTCGCGGTTCGCCACCTTCTTGCCGGCAGCGTCGTTGCGCGTGCCGGCTTCGACTGTGTGGCGACCTTCCTGTTCATCGTCGCGCTGCTGCACATGCCGATCGCGAGCCTGACGTCCATCATTCAGACGGTGCCGCTCGCCGTGATCGGGATGGCTTACCTGCTCTTGGGCGAGAGGGTCGGCTGGCGGCGCATGACCGCGATCGTGGTCGGGTTCATCGGCGTCCTCTTCATTGCGCGGCCGTCGCCTGCGTCATTCTCGCTCTATGACGGTTTCGCCGTGCTGATCGTGCTCTTGGCGGCCGCCCGCGACATCATCACGCGGCGCATTCCGGGTTATATTCCCGTGCTGATCGTCGCTTTCGGGAATGCCATCCTGGTCGCGCTCGGCGGTCTCGCGTTCGGGCTCGTGGAAGGGTTCGTGCCGCTCGCGCCCTGGCAATTCGCATGTCTTGCCGCGGCATCGCTGTTCCTGGGGCTCGGCTATTCGTTTATGGTGATGACGCTCCGTTTGGGAGAGATCGCGGTTTCGGCTCCTTTCCGGTATGCGAACGTCTTATTCTCCATCTTTTCTGGAGTTGCCGTTTTCGGCGAATATCCCGATCTCTTGGCGCTCTGCGGAATGGCGCTGATCGTGGTATCGGGCCTCTACACGATCCACCGCCAGCGCGTGCTCGCCAACAAGCTTGCCGCGACGCATTGATCGCCCCGACGGCGTTGGGCTACATCGGGCGGGCAGGTATCGAGGATGGGAATGAAACGATCGGGATCGCAGGACCAGAAGAAAACGGCGTTGATCACCGGGGTTACCGGTCAAGACGGCGCCTATCTGGCGGAGCTCTTGCTCGACAAGGGCTACGTCGTCCATGGCGTAAAGCGGCGCTCCTCCTCCTTCAATACGTCGCGGATCGAGCATCTCTACGAAGATCCTCATATCGATCATCCGCAATTCATCCTGCACTATGGCGACCTGACCGACGCCACCAATCTCATCCGCATCGTCCAGGAAACGCAGCCGGACGAGCTCTACAACCTCGCTGCACAATCGCATGTGCAGGTATCGTTCGAAACCCCGGAATACACCGCGAATTCCGATGCCTTAGGCACGCTCAGGCTTCTCGAAGCCATTCGGATCCTCGATCTCTCCGGGAAGACGCGGTTCTACCAAGCTTCCACCTCGGAGCTCTACGGCAAGGTGCAGGACGTGCCGCAGTCCGAAACGACTCCCTTCTATCCGAGAAGCCCCTATGCGGCGGCGAAGCTCTACGCCTACTGGATCGTCGTCAACTATCGCGAAGCTTACGGCCTGCATGCCTCGAACGGCATTCTCTTCAATCACGAGAGCCCGATCCGCGGCGAGACGTTCGTGACGCGGAAGATCACGCGCGCCGTTGCCGCCATTCATCACGGCATCCAGGACAAGCTCTATCTCGGCAATCTCGATGCCAAGCGCGATTGGGGACACGCCCGCGAATACGTGCGCGGGATGTGGCTGATGCTCCAGAAGGACGAACCCGGAGATTATGTCCTCGCCACCGGCAAGACCCATACTGTCAGGAGTTTCGTCGAGCGAGCGTTCGCCGAGATCGGCATTTCCATCCGCTGGGCGGGCAGCGGGGTTGAGGAGAGGGGGATCGACAAAGCGAGCGGCCGGGTGCTCGTCGAAGTGGATCCGCGCTATTTCAGGCCCACCGAAGTGGACCTCCTCATCGGCAACCCGAGGAAGGCGGAAAGCGAGCTCGGCTGGCGCCACGAGATCAGCCTCGACTCCCTCATAAAGGAAATGGTCGCCGAAGATGTCCGGGTCATGGGCAAGCTTGCTCAGGATCCGGTCAACACGCGGAACTTCTTGTATGCCTGATGCCCAATATGAGCTCTCCGGCAAGCGCGTCTGGGTCGCGGGGCACCGGGGCATGGTCGGCTCGGCGATCGTTCGAGCACTTCAAAATGAGAATTGCGAGATCATCACGGTGGATCGCACCGAGCTCGACCTCCGCCGTCAGGCGGCTGTGTTCGACTGGTTCGCGTCTATGCGACCCCAAGCCGTATTCCTCGCAGCGGCGAGAGTCGGCGGCATTCTCGCCAATGACACCTATCCCGCAGATTTCCTGTACGACAACCTCGCGATCCAGAACAACGTGATCGGAGCCTCGGTCGAATCCGGCGTCGAGAAACTTCTCTTCCTGGGTTCGAGCTGCATTTATCCCAAGTTCGCGAAGCAGCCGATCGCCGAAGAGGCGCTTTTGACCGGCCCGCTCGAGCCCACGAACGAATGGTACGCCATCGCCAAGATCGCCGGCGTCAAGCTCTGCCAAGCCTTTCGCCGGCAACACGGGTCGGACTTCATCTCGGCCATGCCGACCAACCTTTACGGTCCCGGCGATAACTTCGATCTCGAAACCAGCCACGTTCTGCCGGCGCTGATCCGGAAGATTTCGGAAGCCAAGCGGCGCGGACAAAACCAGATCGCGATCTGGGGCACGGGCACTCCGCGGCGTGAATTCCTCCACGTCGACGATTGCGCCGACGCCTGCGTTTTCCTGATGAAGCACTACTCGGGTGACTCGCACATCAATGTTGGGAGCGGCAAAGACATTCCGATCATCGAGCTTGCCGAACTCATCGCCGGGATCATCGGATGGAAGGGGCGTTTCGTGCTCGATCGCGCGAAGCCGGACGGCACGCCACGGAAACTCATGGCATCGGACCGGCTTCGTGCGCTTGGCTGGAGCCCGCGCAAGTCGCTCGCGCATGGTGTGCGCGAGGTCTGTGCGTGGTACGAGCTCGCGTTTGAGCCGGCGGGCTGCCCGGCTTAGCGGGAAATTACGCGATCCCGCTCCTCACCTCCCAATAGGGAGAAACGCCGTAGTGGCGGTGGGTGCGTGTTTCCCAGTCGCGGTCGACCCAGCTGTCATCGCTGAAAGCGGGGGCGTCCTTGAGCTGCTGCTCGGTGATGCCAGTCCGGTAGCCACTGACGGCCGGATCATATTTGAGGGCGGCCCAGGGAATTGGATAATGGCTATGCCCGAGCCCGAGGAAGCCTCCAAAGCTCATGACGGCATAGCTTACCCTCCCGGACACTTTCTCGATCATCAAATGATCGATCTCGCCGATCTGGCGGTCATCCAACCCGTAGACGGGCGTGCCTTCGACGTCCTCGCTCGAGATCAGGCTGCGGTCGGGATGTGCGGTCGCAACGGCCATAGGATGTCCTCCTCTCGGTGATGCAGGTCTGAGGAAATGCGGGGCCGTGCCGGATGTTCCATCATGACTGTGCGGCACTCTCCGCCACACAACGAGCAAACTTCAACCACGTATTCGCCGGATGTTTGCGCATCCTGCCGCAGATGGGCCGCAAGCCGGCCCACGGCAATTATGGAGATGTGCAAGCATGAGTGGAATCCCATTCGGGCGGGTGTTGTCGGCAGCGGCAGTCGCGCTCGTTGCGCTTACGGGTTCGGCGGCGTTGGCAGCGGAAACCCCCATTCCCCGCGCCCTGGATAAGGCTGACGCCACCACGATAAGAGCGGCGGCCCAGGCGCCCAATGCTCGTCTTGTGGCGCTTGTCGCGGCTAACGGCAAAATTATACAGAGCAAGGGGGTGGATACGATCACACGGATAAATACCGGTGTTTATTGCGTGAGGCCCAGTGCGTCTGCGGGGATCGATGTTTCCAACAGTGTTGCCATCGTCACTGTCGAGTGGTCCTACAGCAAGATCAACGAAGTGATGGCCCAATGGGCCCGGAGCGGGTCGGGCTGCGGCTCCGATCGTTTTGGCGTGATCACGCTCAGCGATTTCAATTTGAACGCGCGCTATTCCCGTTCGAACGACGCCGCCTTCTTGATTGTCGTACCCTGACAGCATGGATGCGGGGAACCGAATGGAGCGAGCGGTGTTCTAAGTAGCGCGAGGGCCTTTCTCCCAGCCCCTCACCCACCCGGCTCTCGCAGCTGATGGCTAGAAGCCCGCTCCATGAGCGGGCTTCTTTCTTTGGGGATCCCGTCCCCGCCTGTTATTGGGCACGTTTTTGGGTTAGCCTAGCGTCAATCTCAAGAAATGCGCATCCGTTCATGTCGAGCCGAATTGCCGTATGTCAGCACGGCAAAACTCGTGTTCGTGGTAACCCGCGCCGCCTCTTTCAGAGCTTCGCGGTATTGAACGTATCGCAGGTCTGCATGTCGCCGGAATTCATGCCAGTCTTGAACCAGCGCTGACGTTGTTCCGATGTGCCGTGCGTGAAGGACTCCGGGACCACGTAGCCCTGGGAACGACGCTGCAGGCGATCATCGCCGATCTGGGCGGCCGCGTTGAGCGCCTCATCGACGTCGCCCTCCTCGAGGAGCTGGCGCGCATGGTTTGCCCAGACGCCGGCATAGCAGTCCGCTTGAAGCTCCATGCGGACCGACAAAGCGTTGCTTTCGACCTCTGAGGATTGCATCCGAGCCTGCTCGACCTTCTCAGCGAGGCCGAGCAGATTTTGGATGTGATGGCCGACCTCGTGGGCGACGACATAGGCCTGAGCAAAGTCGCCCGGTGCTCCGAGCCGATCTCGCATGTCTTGGTAGAAGGAAAGGTCGATGTACACTTTCCGATCTCCCGGACAGTAGAAGGGCCCCATGGCCGATTGCGCCATTCCGCAGGCCGATTGCGCAGCGCCGGTGAAGAGCACGAGCGTGGGTGGATCGTAGCGGCGCCCAGCCTTCTGGAAGATGTCGGTCCAGACATCCTCGGTCGATCCGAGCACGCGGGCGACGAAGTCTCGCCCGGCATCGCCGGTGACGTCGGCCGAACGGCTCTGGCTGGGCGGCTGCAGGTTGCGCGAGTGGTCGACGCCGCTCCCACCGTTGAGCATGTCGAGCAAATCGACGCCGAAAACGGCTTTCGCAACGAAGTAAATGACGATCAGGATCAGAATCGTCGAGATGCTCATTCCCCGGCCGCCACCGGTGCCGATCGGGATCCGGTAGCCACCCCCGCGCGGAAAGCCGAAACCGCCGCCTGCCCCCCGACGATCCTCGATGTTTTCGCTAGGCCGTTGATTGTCGAGTCGCATCTGACAAATCCCGTGTGGTTAGAGCCCCGCCCATACTACTCGGCTCGACCCCGGCAGTTCCAGCTGGAGGCGAGCCGCGCTAGAACCCGCTCATGACCGACCGGCTTGCGATCTTTCTCGCCCAGCTCAACCCGACGGTAGGCGCCGTGGCGTCGAACCTCGCCAAAGCCCGTACCGCGCATGCCGAGGCAAAAGCCCAATCGGCCGACCTCGTCCTCTTCCCGGAGCTCTTCCTTGCGGGCTATCCGCCGGAGGACCTTGTCCTGCGCCCCTCGTTCATCCAGCGCTGCATGGATGCCGCCCAAGATCTCGCGCGCGAGACGGCCGAAGGGCCCGATGTGCTCGTCGGCTCACCCTGGCGCGACGGTGGAAAGATCTACAACGCTGTCGCCCATTTGACCGGCGGCAAGGTTGGGACGGTGCGCTACAAGCACGACCTGCCCAATTACGGCGTATTTGACGAGAAGCGGGTTTTCGCCGTCGGGCCCGCCCCCGGCCCGATCGCGATAAAGGGCGTGAGGATCGGCGTTCCGATCTGCGAAGACATCTGGACTGAGGATGTCTGCGAGACGCTCGCCGAATCGGGCGCCGAGCTCCTCCTTGTCCCGAACGGCTCGCCATACGAACAGAACAAGGAGGATCTGCGACTCAATCTGGTCGTCTCGCGGGTGACCGAAACGGGCCTGCCTCTCGTTTATCTCAACCAGATCGGCGGCCAGGACGAGCTCGTCTTCGATGGCGGCTCCTTCGCGCTCAATGCCGATCGAACACTTGCGCTCAAGCTGCCGATGTTTGCCGAAGCGAACGCTCTCACGCATTGGGAACGCCGCTCTGCGGGCTGGCATATGGCGGCAGGCGACATTGCCCCACTCCCGGGGACGCAGGAGGAGACGTGGCTTGCTTGCGTTCTCGGTCTCAAGGACTACGTCGAGAAGAACCGTTTTCCGGGAGTCGTTCTCGGGCTTTCGGGCGGCATCGACTCGGCGGTGGTCGCCGCTATGGCCGTCGACGCGCTGGGGCCCGAGCGCGTCCACTGCGTCATGCTCCCCTATGCCTATACGAGCCGCGCGAGCCTCGAGGATGCGGAAGCCTGCGCCAGGGCGCTCGGCGTGCGCTACGACGTCGTGTCGATCAAGGAACCCGTCGAAGGGTTCCTTTCGACGCTCAAGCCGGTGTTCGATGGCGCCAATCGCGACGTAGCGGAGGAGAACATCCAGTCGCGGGCGCGCGGCACCATCCTGATGGCGATTTCGAACAAGTTCGGCGCAATGGTGCTGACGACCGGCAACAAGTCCGAGATGTCGGTCGGCTACGCCACGCTCTACGGAGACATGAACGGCGGTTACAATCCGATCAAGGACGTTTACAAGACCGAGGTCTACAGGCTCGTCGAGTGGCGCAACCGCAACCGGCCGGCTTCGGTCAACGGCCCATCCGGCCCGGTCATCCCCGAGCGGATCATCACCAAGGCTCCGAGTGCGGAGCTGCGCGAGAACCAGACCGACCAGGATTCACTGCCGCCCTATGACGTTCTCGACGATATCCTCTCCTGCCTGGTGGAGGCCGAGATGCCGGTGAGCGACATCGTGGCCCGCGGCCACTCCGAAGCGCTCGTTCGCCGCGTGCAGCACATGCTCTATCTTGCCGAATATAAGCGGCGGCAAGCCGCTCCGGGGGTCAAGATCACACGCCGCAATTTCGGTCGCGATCGGCGCTATCCGATCACCAACGGCTTCCGGGACCTCGCTTAATCTGCCTGGATCATTTCAAGTTAGATTGACACTGGCAGGTTTGCGTGTCCAAGCTACGCGCTACCAAAAGAGATGCGGGGGCATGGGATGAATACCGTTCTGTTTTCCAGGGTGCTTACAGTGGCCGCTGTGTTGGATCTATATCTTGCGGCCTCGATTTTCCCAGCAGAAGCCGCGGCCGTGAACTGTAATGGCGGGACCACCAAAGCGGTCTTCAATACGATAGCGGACGCAAACTTCAGCACCAGTTCGACCACTTTCGAACTCATTCCCGGTGCCAGCATTTCGGTCCCATTGAGTGGCGCCGTTTCAGATACATATACGCTCACTTTCTCCGGCCAAGCCTCCGCCACCGGCGGCGGCAGTTGGGATGTTGAAGCCGTACGCAGCATTGACGGCGGCGCATTCGGGCTCATGCCTCCGGTTAGAATCATTACTTTCCACTCGGGGAACAAGCCGGATGCGAACTCGATGACGTGGTGTAATCGAATCAGCGCGGGGACCAGTATTGATTTCCGCATCCTCTGGAGGAAGACCGGAGGGGGTACCGCCGCTATTGGCGGATACACGATGCAAGTTATCCGCTCAGAGTAGTAAGCCGAGATCGAATTTCGGTGAGGACGCCTGACCTCATCTCGGTTCAACCATTTCCGCCCGGTGGGCATCGGCAAGCTCGCCGAGCGAGTTGAAGCGGAAGTCGAGCCGGGGCATCGCTCCGGGATTCCTGGTGGCACCGAAGCCTTCCTGTCCGTGCCGCCTGTAGATCCAGCAGGATGCGAGCCCAAAAGCGTTCGCCGGCAGGTGATCGTGGAAGAGACTTTCGGCTGTATGGAGGATGTCGGGCTTGCCAAAACCGCGTCCCTCGAGATGAGACAGCATGTAATCGAAGTTGCGGCGGTCCGGCTTGTAGGAGCCGATGTCCTCCGCGGTGAAGACGGCTTCGAATTCGACTCCGAGCCGCTCGTTGCTCTTGGCGAACGAGGCGTTATCGACGTTGGAGAGGATGACGAGCTTGTAGTGTTGCTTGAGATAGGCGAGCGCGCCGGGTGAATCGGGGAAGGCCGGCCAGGCCCCGATCGATTGGCCGTACGCTTCGCACTCCGCCCACCTCGCGGTGAGGCCCCACTCTTCGGCCAAGCGCTTGTAGACGATGGCGAGGAGCCGGTCATACCGCATCGTTGGAGTCTGGTTCTGCTGGGTCGATTCGTGGCGGCCGTGCGCTTGGAGGATCGCATCGCGCGGCAACGGCCGGCTCAGTCTCGACGTCAATGGCTTCAGGGCCTCGAACATGCCGCTCTCCCAATCGATGAGCGTGCCGTAGCAGTCGAAGGTGAGCACCTTGAAATCGGAGAGCTTCATTGCAAGTCTGTCCCCAGGGAATTCGTTGACATCGGTTGAGGCCGAAGCGTAGCCACTCTCATTCGCTTCCCCGCGCCCGCTTGTCCACTGAGATATCGACTCCCGTGACGATCGTCCGCTTCGCGCCCTCGCCGACAGGGCGCATACACATAGGAAACGCCCGCACGGCCATTCTCAACTGGCTGTATTCGCGCAAGACGGGCGGCCGCTTCGTGCTGCGCTTCGACGACACCGACCGGGAGCGCTCGACCGAGGAATTCGCGCGCGGCATCGCTGAGGATCTCGCTTGGCTCGGGATCGACCCGGACCGGGTAGAGCGGCAGTCGCAGCGCTTCGAGCGCTATGACGCCGCCGCCGGGCTCCGCGAGGACGGAACTTATCTGTACACCCTGCCTTCGGTCGTGGACGACATCGATTTCGATGTCACAACCGTGATCCGCGGCGAGGATCACGTCGTCAACACCGCCGTCCAGATCGAGATTTTCGAGGCGCTGGGGGCCCGTGTCCCCGAATTCGCCCACCATAGCCTGCTCACCGGGAAAGAGGGTACGGGCCTGTCGAAGCGGTTGGGCTCGCTCTCGATCAAAGACCTCCGGGAGGAGGGGCTCGAGGCCATGGCGGTCGTGAGCCATGCGGCGCTTCTCGGCACGTCCGAGTCCATTCATCCCTGTGCTGACTATCGCGAGCTGATCGAGGGATTCGAGTTCCACAAGCTCTCGCGTGCTCCGGCGCGGTTCGATGAAGGCGAGCTCCGAAACCTCAATGCGCGGCTATTGCATATCCTGCCCTATCCCGCTGTCGAGCACCGTCTCGGCTTCGGTAACGAGGCATTCTGGCTCGCGGTGCGCGGCAATCTTCAAGTTCTGGCCGATGCACGCAAATGGTGGACCATCGTTTCGGGTGAGATCACGCCGGTGATCGCCGAAGAGGATAGGGAGTTCGTCCGGCTCGCCGCTGCTCAGCTTCCGCCGGAGCCGTGGACCACAGGGACTTGGAACACCTGGACTGCGTCCCTCAAGCACGGGTCCGGGCGGAAAGGCCGTATGCTGTTCATGCCGCTGCGACTTGCGCTCACCGGCCTCGACCATGGGCGGAGCTCGCCGCGCTGTTGCCGCTCATCGGCCGATCCCGTGCGTTGCGCAGATTGAGCGGGGAGGGCTCGCCATGATTCTCGTCGGTCAGTATGATTCTCCTTTCGTCCGCCGGGTGGCGATAACACTTCACGTTCTCGGCATCCCCTTCGAGCGGAATCGACTCTCCGTCTTCAACCCCGAGATGGCCGGGATCAATCCGCTCGTTCGCATTCCCTCGCTTGTCATCGACAGCGGCGAGACGCTCTTCGACAGCGCCGCCATTCTCGATTACCTCGACGAGCTCGCAGGCCCCGAGCGCGCGTTGATCCCGCGCTCCGGGGCCGACCGCCGGCGGGTCCTGCAGGCGACCGTGCTCGCTGCGGGAGTGGTCGAGAAGACCGGGGCCGTCGTCTATGAACGCCACTTTCACCATCACGCCTGCATCGCGCACGAATGGGTGGCGCGCTGCCTCGGCCAAATTGCCGGCGCACTCGTCCATCTCGACGGCCATGCCGGTATGCCCTGGTACTTCGGACCCCGCCTGACTCAGGCCGATGTCACGATCGGTTGCATGATCGCCTATTTCGCGTTGCGGCTCCCCGAAGCTTTTCCAGCGGGCCGGTATCCTCGCCTTGCTGCTCTTGGATCGAGATGCGAAGCTCTCGACGCCTTCATTGCCACTCGGCCCGCGCCCGACGAGACGATGCCTCCGCGATAACCTTCACCTTGCGAAGAGGTTCATGGTGACCACGTTTCCCCTCCCGAGTCTCTTCTTCCTTACGCGTGGTGTCGGCGTTCATCGCGACCAGCTCACCGCCTTCGAGCTCGCTCTGCGTGAGGCCGACATCGAGCAGCAGAACCTCGTTACCGTCTCCTCGATCATGCCGCCCGGCTGCCGCAGGATCGAGCGCGAAGAGGGCGCGAGAATTCTCCAACCGGGAGAGCTCACCTTCTGCGTGATGGCGAGAAGCGAGACGAGCGAGCCAGGGCGGCGCATCCATTCGAGCATCGGCCTCGCCCGTCCGACCGATCCCAAGATGTACGGCTACATCTCCGAGCACCACGGTTTTGGCAAGATCGAGGAGGAGAGCGGGGATTATGCGGAGGACTTGGCCGCTACCATGCTCGCCTCGACGCTCGGGATCGAGTTTAATTCCGATGCCGCCTGGGACGAGCGCAAGCGCGCCTACCAGATGAGCAACCTCATCGTCGACAGCCTGTCGCTCACGGCGGCAGCGCCGGGCGACCCCGGCGGGCGCTGGACGTGCGCGATCGCCGCGGCCGTATTCTTGTTCCGA
>JBJMRA010000019.1:0-9800 GCA_045802365.1 Hyphomicrobiales bacterium
AACAGCAGGCCGAAGCGGAAGCCAAGCGGCAGGCGGAGCTTGCGGCCAAACAGCAGGCCGAGGCGGAGGCCAAGAAGCAGGCCGAGCTGGCGGCAAAACAGCAGGCCGAGGCCGACGCCAAGCGGCAGGCCGACCTCGCAGCAAAACAGCAGGCCGACCTCGCAGCAAAACAGCAGGCCGACCTCGCCGCCAAACAGCAGGCGGAAGCCGAAGCCAAGAAGCAGGCCCGGTCAACGGCTCAGGCACCGGCGCAGGGCAATGCTGCACCCGAAAAGCACATGGCCGAGGTTACTCCCGGCGCCGCGAGCAAAGCCGACAAGGAAGCGCCAACGTTCAAGGTCACCGCCGAGGCGAATGCCGGCATCGCGGACTCGGCAACCGTTACGGTCCGCCCGCGCGTCGGGCGGGTCGTCATCCAGCCGCGCAACAATCTCTGGAAGCTTTCGCGCGTGATTTATGGCCGCGGCGTCCACTACCGCGTCATCTTCGCCGCCAACAAAAATCAGATCCGCGATCCCGACCGGATTTATCCGGGGCAGATCTTCACAATCCCGAATGCGTCCCCACCTGAGAGCATAGACCCCAAACGCAAGAAGCCGCTCTCCCCGGAAGAGGGGGCGGGGACACCCGAGTAGCATGACAAAAGGATTGGAGCCGCGCGACCCCTTGGTCAGCCGCGGCGACGGCAGCCATTGGCAGACGCTGAAGGACGTCTTGCCCTATCTGTGGCCCAAGGACCGCCCCGATCTCAAGGGGCGCGTGGTTCTGGCGCTCGTGGCGCTGTTCCTGGCCAAGGTCGTCACGGTTGTGGCGCCGTTTGCCTACAAATACGCCGTCGACGCGCTGACCTCGAAAGGCGGAACCGCCGCGATCATCGCGGTGCCCCTCTTCTTCATCATTGCCTATGGCGTGGCGCGCATCATGATGGTGGTGCTCGCGCAGATCCGCGACGCCATCTTCGCGCGCGTCGGGCAGCGCGCGGTACGAGCCCTCGCCAACAAGACCTTCCGGCACCTGCATGCGCTATCGCTCAAATTCCATCTCGAGCGGCGCACCGGCGGCCTCGCCCGCATCATCACGCGCGGCACCGACGGGATCGATACGATCCTGCGCTATTCGCTGTTCAACACGTTTCCGACGCTGCTCGAGCTACTGTTCGTTTGCGGCATCCTCGCCTGGAACTTCGGCTGGATCTATGCCCTGGTGACGGCGCTGACGGTCGCGGGTTACGTCGGCTTCACCTACATCGCGACCGAGTGGCGCATCGCGCTCCGCCGCACGATGAACGAGGCGGATACCGACGCCAACACGAAGGCGATCGACAGCCTGCTCAACTTCGAGACCGTCAAATACTTCGGCAACGAGGAGCACGAGGCCAAGCGCTTCGACCAGTCGATGGAGCGTTACGAGCGCGCCGCCGTCAAGACCTGGATATCGCTCGCCATCCTCAACGGCGGCCAGGCCGTCGTGTTCTCGATCGGCCTGACGATCGCGATGATCATGGCGGGCTACGCCGTCGCGGCCGGCCGCATGACGGTCGGCGACTTCGTCATGATCAACGCCCTCATGATCCAGCTCTACATGCCGCTCAACTTCATCGGCTCGGTCTACCGCGACATCAAGCAAGGCCTGATCGATGTCGGCGGCATGTTCGCGCTCCTCGACGTCGACGCCGACATCCGCGACAGGGAAGGAGCCGTGCCGCTAAAGCCCGGCAACGGCGAGATCGTATTCGACAACGTCAGTTTCTCCTACGATCGCGCCCGTCCCATCTTGCGCAACCTGTCGCTGACCATTCCGGCGAGCCATAGGGTGGCCATCGTCGGCCACTCGGGCGCCGGCAAATCCACGATCTCGCGGCTTCTCTATCGCTTCTACGACCTCGATCGCGGACGCATCTTGATCGACGGCCAGGATATCGCGGGCGTGAGGCAGAAGAGCCTGCGCGCGGCGATCGGCATGGTGCCGCAGGATACCGTGCTCTTCAACGACACCATCCGCTACAACATCCGCTACGGCCGGCCCGATGCCACGGACGAGGAGATCGAGGAAGCCGCAAGGCTCGCCCAGATTCACGGTTTCGTCGAGAGCTTGCCGTTGGGCTACGACACGATCGTCGGCGAGCGCGGCTTGAAATTATCGGGCGGCGAAAAGCAGCGCGTCTCGATCGCCCGCACCATTCTCAAGAACCCGCCGATCCTTGTTCTCGACGAGGCGACCTCGGCGCTCGATTCCAACACCGAGCGCGACATCCAAGCCGCGCTGAAGAAGGTCTCTCGCGACCGCACGACGCTGGTCATCGCCCATCGCCTGTCGACTGTCGTCGATGCTGACGAGATCATCGTCCTCGAGCACGGCCGCATCGCCGAGCGCGGCACGCACCGGCAGCTCCTCGCCAAGAGCGGCATCTATGCCGGCATGTGGAACCGTCAGCGCGAGGCCGACGAGGCCCGCCGCCTCCTCGCCGCAGCCGCCGAGGACGAGAGCGAGCCCACGCTCGTCGCAGCGAAGTAGCACGCGGCCACGGAAGCGGCGGAAATCCGCTATTAATGATATCGGCAACCGCCTGACCCCGCGTGGGGCGCGAGCCTCGCAGAGACTCGATTTGTTTACCGGCGGCGGGGCATGGTGCGCGGGTGGGACGGGAGAGAGCGGGAACCCGCCGCCCGAACGGAACAAAGGGAAGCGTCAACCGAGGGCCGCGGGGGTGATCCCGCGGCCCTCACGGCTTTCAAAGGGGCGGAGGGAGGACTAGATCAGAGCGATGGCGCTCTTCGATACTATCGCCTCGAGCCTTGCCCCGGTGCACCGGGCGGGCTGGCCGTTCGTCGCCCTCTTCGCCGCGGTGGCACTCGTCCTCTTCCTCCTCGATGTCGATATCCTGGCCTGGATCGCCGTACTTTTGACGGTCTGGTGCGCCTATTTCTTCCGCGATCCCGAGCGCGTGACGCCAATCAGGACGGGCCTCGTCGTCTCTCCCGCCGACGGCCGGGTGAGCGCCATCGATGATGTCATTCCGCCGTCCGAACTCGACCTCGAGCGCGAGCCCGTCACGCGCATCTCGATCTTCATGAACGTCTTCGACGTGCACGTGAACCGCGCGCCGGCCGACGGAAGGATCGCGCGGATCGCCTATGTCGCGGGCAAGTTCGTCAATGCCGATCTCGACAAGGCGAGCGAGGACAACGAGCGCCAGGCCTTCACGCTCGAGCTCGGCTCTGGGCAGAAGCTCGGCGTCGTGCAGATCGCGGGCCTGATCGCGAGACGCATCGTGCGATTCGTGTCCGAGGGGGAAAGACTTCTCGCCGGCCAGCGCATCGGTCTCATCCGGTTCGGGAGCCGCGTCGATGTCTACCTGCCGGCCGGGGTCAATGCGCTCGTGATGATCGGGCAACGCGCCATCGCGGGCGAGACTGTCATCGCCGACCTTTCCTCCGCCGAGGCGGAGCGCCTCGGGCGCCGGAGCTGACCATGAACGACCTCCCCGATTTCGCCGACGACATCAGGGCGAGGACCCGCGAGCAGCGGCTCCGCCGCTTCAAGCAGATCCCGCTCAGGATCCTGCTCCCCAATCTCATCACGCTGCTCGCGCTTTCGAGCGGCGTCACCGCCATCAGGCTCGGCGTCGAGGCGCGCTACGACCTGGCGGTCGGCGCCGTCATTCTGGCGATCGTTCTCGATGCCGTGGACGGGCGGCTCGCGCGGCTCCTCAAGGGAACCTCGCGTTTCGGAGCCGAGCTCGATTCGCTCGCCGATTTCGTGAACTTCGGCGTAGCGCCTGCGATGCTCGTCTACATGTGGTCGCTCAATGCGCTCAAGACGCTCGGCTGGGTCGCGGCACTCTCGTTCGCGATCTGCTGCGCCTTGCGGCTCGCACGCTTCAACGTGGCGCTCGAGGACCCCGACCGTCCGGCATGGGCCATGAACTTCTTCACCGGCGCGCCCGCTCCGGCCGGCGCCGGCCTTGCCATGGCCCCCATGTACCTGGGGTTCCTGGGCCTCATCCCCGACGGCCATGCCGTGGCCTGGCTCGTTCTCCCCTATACCCTGGGGCTCGCGGTGCTGATGATCAGCAGGGTTCCGACCTTCTCCGGCAAGATGCTGGGGTCCCGCATCAGCCGCGATCTCGTGCTGCCCATCTTGGGCCTCGCCGCTTTCGTCGTGGTGTGCCTCATCGCCTTTACCTGGCAGGTGCTGACCTTGATGAGCGCCGTCTATCTCGCGCTCCTGCCGCTCGGTCTTTCGTCCTACCGGCGGCAGAAAAAGGCGCACGAGGCTCGCCTTGCTGGCCGCATGCCGGAGATCTAACATTGCGGACGGTCTCACTTTCCCCTTCGCCCGCATCAGCGGGAGAAGGGGAAACGAGAGAGGAATCAGACCGTGCCGAGATAAGCCGCCAGCCCCGGGAGATCGGTTCGCGGTAGAAGCTCGGCGGTAGGCCCGACCGCGACGATACGTCCCTGGTCGAGGAAGGCGGTGCGGCTCGCTGCATAGCGGGCGTCTTCGGGTTGATGCGAGACGAGCAGGATGGTGAGGCCTTGCTCCTGCCGCAGGCTTTGCAAAAGATCGAGCATGTCGCGCCGGAGCGCCGGACCGAGCGCCGCCAAGGGCTCGTCGAGAAGGAGGATCGGCTTGTTGCGGACGAGGGCGCGGGCGATCGCCACCCGTTGGCGCTCGCCGCCTGAGATTTCGCCCGGCTTGCGTTGCGCGAGCTCGCCAATCCCGGTGCGCGACAGCGCCGCCTCGACGCGGCGTCGCTGCTCCTCGTTCAGCTTGAGCCGGGGAGAAACGCCGAGCGCTACATTGGTCCACACATCGAGATGGGCGAAGGCGTTGTGATCCTGGAAAACCATGGTCACGGGCCGTGCCGCGGGCGGCACTCCGCGCATGTCCAGGCCCTCGAGATAGAGCTTCCCGGATTCGGGCGTCTCGAAGCCCGCAATGAGCGAGAGGAGCGTAGACTTGCCGGCTCCGCTCGGCCCGATGATGGCGAGGAACTCGCCGCGCGCGACCTCGAGCGTGAACTCCATGCGCATGTCTTCATAGGTGAACGAGAGCTTCTCGAGCGCAATCACGAATGGGAACCGAGCTTCTCGAAGCCGAAGATCAGCGCGAGCGAAATGAGGGCGAGAACGAGCGCGGAGCCCGCGGCGGCATCGATCCGGTAGCTTCCCATCTGAGCGAGGATGAGCGCCGGCAATGTCACCAGATCCTGCGATCCGAAGAGGCTGATCGCAGTGAGGTCGCCGAGCGACACTATAAAAGAAAGGGCGAGTGCAAGGCCGAGCGGGGCGCGCAGCATCGGCACCTCGATGAGGCGCAGCCGCGGCCAGCCGGCAAGTCCGAGGCTCGCGCAGAGCCGATCGTTCTCTATGCTCGTCGCGCGCACCGCCGGCCCGAGCACGCTCATGGTGAAGGGGAGCGCCATGAGCGCATTCATTGCGACGACCATGAAGGGCGCAGCCGAGAGAGGCGCTCCGAATCTCGATGCGACGATGAACCACCCGGTCGCGAGCACGGCGGGAGGAATGATCAAGGGCAGGAGCGAGATCAGCGCAACGAGGGTGCGGGAGCGAAGGAAGTCCATGCGGGCGAACGCGTTGGCAAGCGGCCATGCCAAGGCGAGCGCGGCGAGGGCCGCAAAGGTTGCGAGGAGGACGCTCGTCCCGCCGGCGCGGACAAGGGCGCTGGAATCGAAATCCGCCGTAACACCCGAGGCGAGGATCGCGACAATGGGAAGCGCGACGAAAAGGCTCGCGAGCAGCAAGAAAAGCGCATCGAGACCTCGTGCGGCGGCCGTGCTCGATCGCGCCGGGAATTGGCGCGCCCTGAGCGCGGGCCAGCCGTATGCGGCGCCCGCGTGCCGTCCGGCGATGATGACGAAGCACATGCAGATCAGGAGCTGAGCGAGGCCGAGCACGGTTGCCCGTGCCGGATCATAGTCGAAGCGGAGGGCCTGATAGATGGCGACCTCGAGCGTGGTCGCGCCGGGGCCGCCGCCGAGGGTCAGGACCACGGCGAAGCTCGCCGCGCAGAGGAGAAAGATGAGGCTTGCCACGCCGCCCAGAGCTTGGGCGAGCGCCGGCCATTCGATCAAGCGAAAGCGGTCACGCTCCGCGAAGCCCAGTTGCTCGGCCAGACGCCATGTCTCGAGCGATACGGCTTCGAGACGCTGAAGGAGCATCCGCGTCGCGAGCGGCAGATTGAAGAACACGTGCGCAAGGAGAATCCCGCTCAGGCCATAGATGTCGAGCTGATGCCCGATGAGACGACTAGCCCATCCGGTGCGGCCGTAGACCTCGATGATTCCCAGGATCACGACGATGGCAGGCAGCGCCAGGGGCAGAGCGAAGAGCCTCAAAAGCAACCCGCGACCGGGAAACTGACGCCGGAAGAACGCGCGGGCGACCGGCACTGCGAGGCCGACCGACAGCACCGTCGACAGCCCGGCTTGCAGCACCGTGAACCAGATCACCTGGAGCACGTAGGCATCGACGAGGCCGCCGCGCGCGAGTCCCTCGCCGAACCCGAGATAGAGGACGGGAACGAAGCCGCACGCGACGGCCGCAACTATGATCGCGAGGGGCGGGAGCGCGGCACTGGTGCGGTTCATCGACTGACAGCATTGAGCCACTCGTCGATCCACTGGCGGCGGTTCTGGGCCACCTCCTCGGGCGAAAAGAGGAATGTTTTTGCAGGCTTGACCAAATGATCGAACGCGTCGGGCAAAGGCTCGGACGTCGGCCCAACAGGGAGCATCCAGTTGTTCGTTGGGATCTCATCCTGGAACTTCGGGCCGATCATGAAGGCGAGAAACCTGCGCGCCAGCTCTTTGCGCGGGGACCCGGCGATGAGGCCGGCGACTTCGATCTGCAGGTAATGACCTTCCGAGAACGAGGCAGCGGCATAACGGTGCGTATTCTCGGCAATCTCGTGGTAAGCGGGCGACGTCGTGTACGAGAACACCATCGGGGCTTCGCCTTTGGTGAAGAGGCCATAAGCCTCGCTCCAGCCCGGAGTCGTCGTCAGGATGCGCGGCTTGAAACGGCTCCACGCCTCGCCCGCTTTGTCTCCGTAGACCGCTTTCATCCACAGAAGGAAACCGAGACCGGGCGTCGAGGTGCGCGGATCTTCGAGCACGATCTTCTGGGCGGGGTCGCCGTTGACGAGCTCGTCGAGGCTCTTGGGCGGGTGCGGCAGCGCCTGCGTGTCGTAGACGACCGCGAAATGCGCATAATCGTAGGGAAGGAACAGGTCGTCCGACCATGAGACCGGAAGCTTGAGCCCGCTTGCGTCCTGACTGTGTGGGCCGAAGAGGCCGGTCTCGCGCGCCTCGGCAGTGAGATTGGTATCGAGGCCCAAGACGACGTCGGCCGAAGTCCGGCTGCCTTCGAGCTTGAGGCGATTGAGAATCGCGACCCCATCGGTAATCGCAACCCAGTTGATCGTGCAGTCGCATTCTTTCTCGAAGGCTTGCTTGACCTTGGGCCCCGGCCCCCATTCGGCGACGAAGCTTTCGTAGGTGTAGATCGTGAGCGTTTCCTTGGCCGCAGCGGGAAGCGCGCCTAAAACGACTGCAACAAGGGAGAGAAGAAGCCGTGTCATCGTGTCCTCCTTTCCGGGGGAGGACGGGCGCTTTGGTTGGGCGCCGCTCGCAATCCCTCCGCCGGTATGATCCGGATCAGGTTCAGCGGGTTGGCTCAGCGCCTCTCAGCCTTGGCAGGCACCCCGTTGAGAGCGGGGCTAGCTTAGGGCGCGCGCACGTGCGCTGACAAGATGCATCTGATAAATCGCGAGTAATGTCCCGTTTTGTCGTTCTCCTCGGCGGCGCGCTCTTTTTGACGAAGAGGCTCGAGCGCCAGGTCAGCGGCGCGCGCGCGATTGCGGCCGACAGCGGCATGGCCCATGCGGAGGCGCTCGGGCTCGATGTGGAGCTCTGGGTCGGCGACTTCGATTCGACGGGCGAGGAGCTTGCGCGCCGTTACGGCTCGATCATGCGGCAAACGCATCCGCCGGCCAAGGATCTGACCGATGGGGAGCTTGCGGTGAAGGCGGCCTTGGCCCGCGGCGCGACCGAGATCGTCCTCGTCGGCGCCTTCGGCGGCCAGACCGACCACATGCTGGGGCATGCCGGCCTGGCTCTCGGCCTCGCTCGTGCCGGACACGAGACCTTCCTGACCAGCGGCCGGGAAGAAGCCTATCCGATCCTTCCGGGCAGGCGCGACGTGAACCTTCCGGCGGAGACCCGCTTCAGCATCATCCCCTTCTCGGATATCGAAGGTCTCGATCTCGAAAACGTACGCTGGCCCCTGAGCCGCCGGGATGTCCGCCTCGGCTCGACGCTCACGCTCTCCAATGTAGCGCTGGGCACGGTCACGATCGGCGTCATGCGCGGTTATGGCCTCGCCGTCGCTTACCCGAACGAGGATCTCGCGTGAGCGACGGTATCATCGTAACGGGCGGGCCTGTCGGCAGGCAGGGGGAAAGTCTCGCCGAGACGAGCGGCGACACACTGCATGTGCCCTATCTCCTGCCGGGCGAGGTCGCGCGTGTCACATCAGTCGGAAAGCGCGCTTCGCTCGTTGAGCTCTTGGAACCGAGCCCGGCCCGGATCGAGCCCTTCTGTCCTGCCTTCGGCCATTGCGGCGGATGCAAGATTCAGCACTGGCGGCTCGAGGAATACCGCGCCTGGAAGAGATCGCTTGTGGAAACGGCTCTGCGCCACCGCGGCATTTCTGCGCCGGTTGCCGATCTCGTCGAGGCTCATGGCGCCGGTCGGCGCCGGGCGACGCTGCACGTCCGCCGGTCGCCGACGGGGATCAGCGCGGGGTTCAACATCGGTCGGACTCACGAGCTGCACGCCCTCGAGACGTGCCCGGTGCTCGAACCGGCGCTCTCGAACGCGCCCGAGATCGCGACCGCGATAGGCGAGGTCGTCGGCGAGTCTGATGTGACCTTCACTGCGACGGACACCGGAGTGGATGTTGCGATCACCGGTGCAAAGCGGATTGCGGCAGGCAAACTCGTGGGTCTTGCAGACATACGCGCCCGCTATGGACTTACGAGAATATCCTTCGGGGCCGAGCCCATCGTCACGGCAGAGGTTCCGGCGGTAGCCATCGGCCGGGCCAAGGTCGCGCTCCCTCCAAGCGCATTCCTCCAGGCGACGCGCGCCGGCGAGGGGGCCCTCGCTGGTGTCGTGCTCGCGGCCGTGAAGGGGGCAAGGTCGGCAGCGGATCTCTTCTGCGGGGTCGGCCCGTTTGCGCTGCGGCTCGCCCAGCACATGCGCATCCTCGCCGTGGACAGCAGCGGACTAGCGGTTGCCGCGCTCGCACAGGCATCGCGCCGGACAAGTGGGCTCAAACCCATTACCGTCGATGTCCGCGACCTCTTTCGACAACCGTTGATGCCGCGCGAACTTGCGGCATTCGATGCGGTCGTCATCGACCCGCCGCGCGCCGGCGCTGAGGCGCAAGCCAGACAGCTCGCCCGGTCCGCGGTGAGAACGGTCGTGTCCGTGTCCTGCGATCCCGCCACATTCGCGAGGGATGCCGATATCCTGCTCAAGGGTGGTTACCGCCTCGAGAGCGTGACGCCCGTCGATCAGTTCGCCTGGACCGCCCACGTCGAAGTGGTTGGCGTTTTCCAAAAATAACGCCTGATAGCCCGAACATTGTTCTTTATTCGTTCTATCACCCTGCTCCACTAGGGGTCTAGGTCATGACGGTGATCCGGGCGGAACAGGTGCGGTGCCTGCGGCGATGAAGGAAAACGTGCCCTCATCGACTCGGGGCCCTGGG
>JBJMRA010000020.1:0-3662 GCA_045802365.1 Hyphomicrobiales bacterium
CCCGGCCTCCCCCGCGAGGGCGTTCTCGCCTTCTACTCGAAATACGGCGCTGAAATCGCGCTCAAGGCCTGCCGCTACGGTCTGATGATCCGAAAGGCCTACGGCATCTATCGGCGGATCGAGGCGGATGCCGAAAAGAGCTCATATACCGACCTCGCGATCACTCCTGCCCAGGATTCCGAATTCGACACGCTCGCGCTCTTCACCGAGACGTCGGGCGGCGAGGCTGCCACCGCCAAGAAACGCAAAGCGCGCGCGCTGGCAAGTGTTTGATCGCATCGTTGCTCTGGTTTCCTTCTCCGGCGTGAACACGTGGGAGAAGGGAAAGGGCATCGACGCATTAAGCTTCCCAACGCGTCGCGGCCTCGTCATCGCTCGTCTTGGCCGCGACCCAGCGTTCGGCGCCCACTCCTTCCTCGTATTTCCAGAACGGCGCCTTGGTCTTGAGCCAGTCCATCAAAAACTCGCAGGCTGCGAACGCCGCCTCGCGGTGAGACGACGCGGTGATGACGAGAACAATGTCTTCGCCCGGCTCGAGCCGGCCGTAACGGTGAATGACGAGGACGCGCGAGATTGGCCAGCGCCTTAAAGCCTCGGCCTCGATTTCGCTCAGAGCCTTCTCGGTCATTCCAGGGTAATGTTCGAGCGTCATAGCGGTGATCGCGCCGCCATCGCCTTGGCCTCGCACCGAGCCGATGAAGAGCGCGGTCGCTCCGGTTTCCGGAGAGGCCGCTTTGAATTCGCGCAGCTCGGCTGCCGCATCGAACGCTTCTCGCTGAACGCGGATCATCGCTCGTCAGTTCGCCGGTACGCTTACGCCCTCTGCCTTGGCGGCGCCACTGCCGGCGAGCTTCTTCAGCGCACGAAACGCGGTTGCGGCATCCTCGAGTATCCCGGGAATATCGGGATAAATGCGAGGTCCGATCCAGGGACCCTTCACGACGAGCGGCACCGGGAGAGCCGGTTTTCCATCGAGGCTCGGCTCACCCGAGAGATTGAGAGCCTGTCTCGCCAAATCGATCTCGCCGCGGAGGGGAAGCGACAGTGAGGGCGCTGCGAGCGTCAGGTTCTGCGTGGCGGCGATGCCATCTTCGATCGTGAAGGAGGCGGAGAGCGCATCGAAGGATGTTGCGAGCGTCGGATCGAGCGGCCAGCCGTCCTCGACCTCGTCGTTGGCGCGCTTCGCGATGTCGGCGACGTCGAGATCCGGAACGCTTCCATCGGTGACCCGGAACGATCCCGAGCCTGCGAGGCGAGATACGAGTTCGGCGATGCTCGAGCCAGCAGAGGTGACGGAGAAGGTGGTCGACAGCTTGCCCGTGAGCTTGCCGAAAGCCATCGCTCCTTTAAGGGCCGGCCCGGCATCGAGATCCGTGCCTGAAAAGGACATGGCGATTCCGGGAGCGCTCTTGGCCGCGTCCAGCTTGAGCTTGGCGCTCGCCTTCCCGCCATAGGCCGACGTCTCGGAGACGGTGAGATCGAGAATCCCCGAGGAGAGACGGGCATCGGCGCGGGCGTGCCCCGAGCGCAATTCGCCGAAGGCGATCTGATTGGCGGCGAAGCTGATGGCCGCGTCGAAGTCGCGGAGGGCCGAGAACGTCAGCGTCTCGGTCGACCATCCGTCTTCCAGTAAAGTGAGAGGCTCGGCGCGCGAGGGGTGCGCGCGATAGACGTTGAGATCGAGGCGATCGACCCCGAGACTCGCCTCGACACGCGGCCTACCGCCCGGCCGGGAAAAGACGGCGTTGCCCTGCCCATTCATCCCGTCGAGAGAGAGCCGCGCATCGCGGAATGAAAGGGCTTTCGGGGTCGCATCGAAGGCACCTGAAATCTCGAATTTACCGAGTCCTTTAGAGCCTGAGACCTTGTTCCCGAGCCAAGAGACGAGCTGCCGCAGATCGTCGGCTTTGAGGGTCGCCCGTCCGCTCAGGTCGAAGCCGGGCGTGGCCGAGGCGCGGCCCGAGAGGGCGAAGGTCATCGAGGGTGCGGTCAGGTTGAGATCGATGGGCGAACCATCTTGGGCGAGCCGTTGCGGCGACTTCAGGAACAGGCTGAAGTCGACCGGTTGCTTGCGCCAGACGAGACCGCCTTTGGCCGTCAGCTCGCCATTGGACGCGAGGTCGGTTAGCGCCTCGATCTCATCGATCGCGAACGCGAAGCCGGAGCGCTCATCGAGAAAGGCGAACCGGCCGTTGACGATGTGGACCGGCAGGTTCGATTGGGCGGACTCGTTCACGTGTCCGACGGTCCAACTCGCCTTGCCGTTCCGGTCGACGATCAGATTGAAGCGAGGATCGACGAGTGCAGCGGACAGGATGCGGTGATCGCCTCCGGCGAGGATCGTCCGGTCGAGCGTCAGGCGGAGCTCAGCGGCGCTCAGGAGCGGCGGCCCGCCATTAGGGGAGGCGATCACAGCATTGTTCAGGGTAATTGCCGAGCTCGGCCAAAGGGAAAGGCCGGGGAGCCCCGAATAGGTGAGGCGCAGGCCCGTATCCCGTAAAAGCCCGTCCGCCGCAGCGCCCGCCACGTGGTTGATCTTGAGGAGCAGGACTGCAAGCGCGGCCGCAATCACGCAGCCGCCGATGACGCCGGCGATGGCGGTTTTGAAACGCATAACGCCCCTTCGAGCCATGACCGCGCTAGTCAATCCGCAAGTTGCGGCTGATCTATGACGCACGAGACCAGGAGAATTCGGCATTTCGGCGCACTTGAAGAGGCGCGACGGCGACCTAAGTTTTGAGGCGGAAAGCTGTTCGGTCGCACCTGTGCGGGGAACAGAACTTCGCAGCTGATGCGGCCGGCAGCCCGGAAACAACGCAAGCTGGAGGTACGATCCATGGACTTCAGATCACTCATTCCGTGGCGGGAGAAGTCGCCCGCCATGCGCGAGGACTATTTCGATCCGTTCGTGACATTCCGCCGTGAGATGGACCGTATGTTCGACGACTTCTTCGGCGGGTTGGGCGGAACGCGTTCGCCCGGCGCCGGCTGGCAGGGTGTCATGCCGGTGGTCGACATCGAAGAGAACGACAAAGAGCTCGTGGTCAGCGCGGAACTGCCCGGTCTCGACGAGAAGGACTTCGATGTCACGGTCGCAGGCGACCTGCTCACGATTAAGGGCGAGAAGAAGACCGAACGAAAGAACGGCGATGGCCACTACACCGAGCGCCGCTTCGGCTCCTTCTCGCGGACGGTGCGGCTCCCCTATGAGGTCAAGGACGAGAATGTCGATGCCCATTACGACAAGGGAATCCTGACGATCCGCATCCCGAAGCCGGAGCACATGCAGAAGCCCGTCCGCCGGATCGAGGTGAAGGCGCACTAGCCAAAGCTTGTTCTGACCTGTTGCCCCTCTCCGGCGCGAGCCGCCCCGAGGGGCAAACAGGCTTCATCGCTCGATATGACCCGCTATGGTAGGCTTCCTTAAGAGGACCTGCCGCCCATGATCGATCGCCCGCTTTGGACGCCGCCGGAGGTTCGCCGGCAAAACTCCAATCTGGCGAGTTTTATTGAGAGGCTCCGGAAGGGCGACTGCCCAGCGCTCGAGACATATCGCGACGCGCACGCCTATTCGGTCGCGGAGCCCGCCCACTTCTGGTCGGCGCTCTGGGACTTCGCTGAAATCAAAGCGGCCGAGCGGGGAAGCAGCATCTTCGTTCCGG
>JBJMRA010000210.1:0-7372 GCA_045802365.1 Hyphomicrobiales bacterium
GGAGATCTATCGCGCCGACGACATCGTCGCCGACAAGACCGAGCGCGACCAATTCAAAAGCTTCGAGGCACAGGGATACGGCAAGTTCCCGATCTGCATGGCCAAGACGCAATATTCGTTTTCGACCGATCCCAACCTCAAGGGCGCCCCCTCCAACCACGTCGTGCCAATCCGCGAGGTGCGTCTGTCGGCCGGCGCCGAGTTCATCGTGGTGATCTGCGGAGACATCATGACGATGCCGGGCCTGCCCAAGGTCCCCTCCGCCCAATCAATCGGCCTGGACGACGCCGGCCAAGTCATTGGCCTGTTCTGAGAGACACTGCATGGGGAATTTCTCTGTGAACTTCTCGGTAAAGACCTCCAAACTTGATCAGGTCTTGGCATCCCTTCAGGGCCGAAGAGCCGTCGTCACGCGACCCGTATCAGGTTGGGTCCTCGCTATGCATCCGAAGGAGAGCTCCCGAAAGATCTCGATGCGGCCCACGTCAGGTTTGTAGACCCTAAGACCAACTGAACCGGGGTTTGCAGTCTAATGACCGGCGAGGTCGGCGAGGGCGCCTTGCGCCACGGCGAAGCGGGCGAGATCGAATGGCCGGCTTGCGAGGATCGCGTCGATGTTGGTGCTCGCGGTTTGAGCGAGCTGGCGATGGGCGGCGCACCAGTCGGCCCACGCGTCCTCGCTTCCGCCGCTCTCGGCCATGACCCGCGACACGATCCCGCGATGCGCCTGGAAAAGCTGGGCGGTCAACCGGTTTATCGCCTGTCGCTCGATGAAGTCGTGCGCCGCGAGCTGAGATCCTTCGGCGATGAGCCGGCCGATGCCGAGATCGGCGGCGGAATGGAACAGGGCTTTCGCAACCACGGGCACCGGCGCGCCGCTACGTTCTGAAATGAGAACCACGTCCGGGGCGCGCATGAGGGGCGCCAGCGACGAAATGCGCTCGGCGACGCCCGCCGGCACGCCCTGTTTCTCGAGTGCCGCGCCCCGCTCGGCTAGTCCGCGCTGGACCACAGCCGGCAACGCCTCCGACAGCGAGGCGGCAACCGATGCGAGCCCGGCGCGGTATCGCTCGATCAACCGCTCGAGACCGCCCGCGAAATCTTCATGCCGGAGAAACCACACCGTAGCGAATCGCAAAGCTCGCTGAAGCTCGAGATAAAGCTCATTCTGCAACCGTCCCGCCACCCGCCCGTCGAGCGGATCGACGAGCGCGTTCATCTCGCCGAAATCGAAGCTGTCGCGGGCCGCCACAAAGGCCATCGCCATGTCCGCGCCGCTCGCATTCGTCTCGTCGGTCAGTCGCGCCACGAAGCTCGGGCCGCCGCGGTTGATCATGCTGTTGGCGAGCGTCGTCGAGATGATCTCGCGCCGAAGCCGGTGCTGGGCGATCTCTCCGGGAAAGCGTTCGCGCATGGCGGCGGGGAAGTATTGCAGGAGCTCGCGGGCGAAATAGGGATCGTCGGGGACGCCGCTCGCCACGACCTCGCCGTTGAGCGCTATCTTGGCATAGGCCATGAGAACCGCGAATTCCGGCCTCGTCAGGCCCAAGCCTTTTAAGTCACGTTCGGTGATGGCGGCGTCGCCTGGCAGGGATTCGAGCTTGCGGTCGAGGGTCCCCTGCTTCTCGAGACCATGCATGAGCTGCATCGCAAAACCGTTCTCCTCGGTTCCTGAGGCAACGGCGAGAGAGAGACACAAGGTCTGGAGATAGTTGTTGCGCAGAACGAGGACAGACACGTCCTCGGTCATGCCGGCAAGGAAGGCGTTGCGGGCGCGTCTGTCGAGCTTGCCCATGCGCTCGGCCGAGGCGAGCGCGATTTTGATGTTCACCTCGATATCGGACGAATTGACCCCCGCCGAATTGTCGACCGCATCGGTATTGATCCGCCCGCCGATGAGGGCGAATTCGACCCGCGCTTTCTGAGTGAAACCGAGGTTCGCTCCTTCTCCGGCAACACGAGCCTTGAGCTCGGCGGCGTCGATCCTTACCGCATCATTGGCGCGGTCGCCGGCATCGGCATTGGATTCGGAGGAGGCCTTCACATAGGTGCCGATCCCGCCGAGCCAAAGCAGGTCGCATGGCGCCATGAGCAACGCATGAATGAGCTCCGAAGGGGTGGCGGTCGGCGTTTTGAGTCCTGTCATTGCGCGCACTTCAGGGCTGAGCGGTATCGACTTGAGCTGGCGCGAGGAGACGCCGCCCCCCGCGCTCAACAGGCGTTTGTCGTAGTCCTGCCAGCTCGAACGAGGCAGCGCGAACAGCCGCTCGCGCTCGCCGAAGGAGAGGAGCGGGTCGGGATTGGGATCGATGAAGATGTCGCGGTGATCGAAGGCAGCGATGAGCTTGATCTGCCGCGACAGGAGCATTCCGTTCCCGAACACGTCGCCCGACATGTCGCCGACCCCGACGACCGTGAATGGCGTGCTCTCGATGTCGATGTCGATCTCGCGGAAATGTCGCTTGACGGCTTCCCAGGCGCCCCTCGCCGTGATCGCCATTTTCTTGTGGTCGTAGCCCGCCGAGCCGCCGGAGGCGAACGCGTCGTCGAGCCAGAAGCCGTGCTCCTGCGAGATCGAATTCGCGATATCCGAGAACGTCGCCGTCCCCTTGTCGGCCGCTACGACCAAATAAGGGTCATCACCGTCGCGCCGCACCGTCCGGGGCGGCGGCACGATCTTTCCCTGCTCGAGATTGTCGGTGAGATCGAGCAAGGTCGAGATAAACCGCTTGTATACGCGCACGCCTTCGGCCTGGATCGCTTCCCGCGAGGCGCCGGGCGCGATCCGCTTCGGGACGAACCCGCCCTTGGCGCCGACCGGGACGATGACCGCATTCTTCACCCCTTGCGCCTTGGCGAGGCCCAGGATTTCGGTGCGGAAGTCTTCCGGCCGGTCCGACCACCTGATACCGCCGCGCGCCACCGGGCCGCCGCGAAGATGGACGCCTTCGAAATCGGGCGCGTAGGCGAAGATCTCGGCAAACGGCTTGGGGTCGGGCAGATCGGCGATACGGCGACTGTCGAGCTTGAACGCGACGATCGGCGGAGTGCCGTCCTGCAGCTGATAGAAATTCGTCCTGAGCATCGCCGCGAGAACGTCGGCGAAGCGGCGGATGATCTGGTCCTCGTCGAGGCTCGGCACATCGGTGAGCGCCTTCTCGATTGCCGCGCCCAACTCCTCCGCCTTCATCTTGTTCGCGCCGCCCGGGTCGAACATGGCGCGGAAGAGCAGCACGAGGTCGTGCGCGATGCGGCTGTGCTTGACGAGGGTCTGGGCCATATAGTCGGGGGTGTAGGCGGACTGGGTCTGGCGGATATAGCGGGCGACGGCGCGAAGGAACGCGACCTCGCTCCAGTTCAGGCCTTCGGCGATGATGAGCGCATTGAAGGCGTCGTTTTCCGCGGTGCCGGTCCATACCGCCGTGAACCCGTCTTCGAGCTTCTCGAACACCTCCGGCGAAGGAACCGAGCCGCGGCGCGCCCGCATCAGCACATCGTGAATGACCGCGCGTTCCCCCCGTTTCGACAGGGACGGCGAGAGCACATGCGTGGTTTCCGAAATCGCGTCCAGGCCCAGATTCTTGATGATCGGAACGCGTCGGCTGAGCGCGATCGCGTCTCCCAGATGATAGAGCCGCAGATGGAATTCGCCCGCTTGGTCCTCCGGCGACATCGTGAACTCGACGCCGATATCCTTCTCCGAAGCGAGCGCCTCGATGGCCGCGATATCGGCGAGGGCCGCGGCGGGATCGGTCTTGTCGCAGTAGCCCGGCGGGAATGCGCCGCGCCAGCGCCGGGCGAGCTCCCGCGGTTTCCCGCGTCGCCGCATGGCCTCGACGAGACGGTCGTCCCAATTGCGCACGGCGTCGACGATTTTCTGCTCCAGCCCGGATATGTCGGGAGCGACTTTCTCGTCCGTATCGCGTTCGATGATGAAGTGAACGCGCACCAGGGTTCCCTCGCCGAAGAACGGAGCGAAGCTCGTGACATGGCCGCGGAAGGCCTCGGCCAGGACCTCGCCGGCCTTGCGCCTGACAGTCGAATCGAACCGGTCGCGCGGAATGAAGACGAACGCCGAGACGAACCGGTCGAACTTGTCGCGCCGGACGAACAGCCGTGTCCGCGGCCGCTCCTCGAGCCTGAGCATCCCGTTCGCGATTTCATCGAGCGTTTCGGCATCGATCTGGAAGAGCTCGTCGCGGGGAAAGTTCTCGAGGATGCTGATGAGCGCCTTGCCCGAATGCCCAGTAGGCGAAAATCCGCTCCTGGCTACGACGTGGGCGATCTTCTTGCGAAGAAGCGGGATCGTGTTGGCGCTCTGGGTATAGGCGGAGGAGGTGAAGAGGCCCACGACACGGAGTTCGCCCGCGAGATCGCCCTCCTTGTCGAAGAGCTTGATCCCCACATAGTCGAGGGGCGCGCGTCTGTGAACGTTCGAGCGCAGATCGGATGTGGTGATGATGAGCGCCGAGGGCTGCATCAGGAAATCGCGGATCTCGGGCGTCATGGCGGTCAGCGCGCCGCCGCGGCGCAGGATCTCGACGGAGGAATCACGCAGGATCCCGAGTCCCGACCCGGCGACGGCCTCGAACTCGCCTTCGGCCGCCCCGCCTTCGAAGGCATATTCGCGAACGCCGAGGAAAGTGAAATGGTCGTCATGCAACCATTCCAGGAACGCGATCGACTCGGTGAGGTCTTCGATGGGGATAGGCGGCGGATCAGCCCGGTAACGCGAGATGGCGTCCTTGAGCTTCTGCTGCATGGCGCGCCAATCGAGCACGGCCACGCGGACATCGGCGAGAATCGCCCGGAGGTCTCTCTCGAGCGCCTCGATCTGGTCCTGCTCCTCGATCCGCGCCAGATGGATGTGGATGAGGCTCTCGCGGATAGCTCCCGGGTCGGGCCTCGATTTATCGGAAATCGAGACGAGCTTGCCCGACGCATTGCGCTTCACCGCCAGTATGGGGTGAAGCGCGAGTTTGAGCTCGAGATTGCGTTCGTTGATGAGACCAAGGACCGAGTCGACCAGGAACGGCATGTCGTCGTTCGCTATATCGATGACCGTCCGATCGGCGAAATCGTGCTCGGGATTGGAGATCGCCACCTTGGCGCGGCCGAGCCGCCGCTCCGAAAGGAAAGCAAGCCGCCCGCGGGCGAGCTCGGCAAGGCTCGCCGGATCGAGCCCTTCCATGTCTTCGGCCGGCACGCCTTCGAAGAGCTGCCTCAGGAGAATCTTCTCCTCGGCGCCGCTCGCCACGGCCTCAGCCAGGTGGAGAGCGTTCTTGGGATCGTCCGGCGCCATTCTCTCTCCCGAAGGTGCCCGATCTCGCAGTCTAGGCCGATCCCCAGCTTCGAGCCATAGCCCGCCCTTGCCGGGCATTGACCGCCCTTCGGGGTCATGACAGGGTCAGGACGGAAGGCCGCGCCAGTCATCATAACCAAAACCAGGCGCCGCCGCCCCGGGACGCTCTAGGAGGGAGATCCGAATGACCGAGTTCGATCACAAGCTCATGCTTGCGACGGCGCTTGCCGGAAAAGGCAAGGTGTCGCGCCGCGACTTCATCCAGCTAGCCTTGGCAGCCGGCATCACCGCCGTCAGCGCCAACGCGATGTTCACGAAGGCGGTCCGCGCCGAGCCGAAGAAAGGCGGGACCTTTAAGCTCGCCAACGGACACGGCGCGACGACGGACAATCTCGATCCGCAACTGTGGACCAATGGATTCCAGTTCGACATGGCGGTCGGGGTGTTCGGCGCCCAGCTGACCGAAATCGATCAGAAAACGGCCGTCAAACCGCATCTCGCCGAGAGCTACGAGCCGGCGGACGGTGCAAAGAAATGGGTCTTCAAACTCCGCAAAGGGGTCACCTTCCACAACGGGAAGACGGTCGAGGCCAAGGATGTCGTAGAAACCTACAACTATCATCGCGGCGAGAATTCGAAATCGGCGATCAAATCGGCGCTGGCGATCGTCGATGACATCAAGGCCGACGGCGCCGATACCGTCGTCTTCACGTTGAAGAGCGGCTCGGCGGATTTCCCGTATGTGACCTCCGATTATCACCTGCCCATCTATCCGGCCAAGGACGGCGGCGGTATCGCGTGGGAGAAAGGCGAAAGCGCCGGGCCTTTCATCATCGAAAACTATCAGCCCGGCGTGAAGTGCTCGGCCAAGCGCAATCCGAATTACTTCAAGACCGACCAGCCCCATTTCGACTCCGTCGAGCTCCTGGCGATCGTCGACGTCACGGCGAGAACGAATGCACTGGTCTCGGGCGAGATCAATTACATGAACAGGGTCGATCTAAAGACGATCGACCTCCTGAAGCAGAGCCCTAATCTCGAGATCGTGAACCTGACGGGGTTCGGTCACTATGTCGCGCCCATGAACGTGACCTTGCCACCGTTCAACAACGTCGATGTTAGGACGGCGCTCAAATGGGCGATCAATCGCCAGGAGATCGTCGACAAGGTCCTTCTCGGCTACGGCTCTCCTGGCAATGACGATCCGATTGCGCCGGCGATCAAATACGCCACCAATCCCGAGCCCGTGTACAAGTACGACCCGGAGAAGGCCAAGTTCCACCTCAAGAAGGCGGGAATGGAAAACCTCAAGGTGGACTTCTCCTCCTCGGAGGCGGCCTTCGCCGGAGCCGTGGACGCCGCGCTCCTCATGCAAGCCCAGGCCAAGGCGGCTGGCATCGACATCAACGTGATCCGGGAGCCTGACGACAGCTACTGGGACAATGTATGGATGAAGAAGCCCTGGTGCATGTCCTATTGGGGCGGGAGACCGACCTGCGACTGGATGTTCACCACCGCCTATGCCGCGGGAGCGGCATGGAACGACACATATTGGAACAACCCTCGCTTCAATGAGCTACTCGTCCAGGCGCGGGCCGAAACGGATGACGCGAAGCGCCAAGCCATATACGCCGAGATGCAGCAAATCCTGCATGACGATGGGGGCATCCTCGTCCTCATGTTCAACAACTACGTTTCAGCCAACTCGAAAGACGTGGCTCACGGTGATCTCAATTCGAACTTCGACGATGATGGCGGCTACATCTTCGAGCGTTGGTGGTTCGTTTAAAGGTGGACAGGGTAGACGGGGTGGACTCCGGTCCACTCAGGTCCACCCAGGTCCGGTCAGTCCACAGGGAGGAACAAGAAATGACTGAACTTGAAGTGAAACTCGCATCGGCGGCGAAGCTTGCCGGCAGGGGCAAGGTCTCGCGCCGCGACTTCCTGCAGGTAGCTCTGGCAGCGGGCATGACGGCGGCGGCGGCCAACGCCATGTTCGTCAAAGCGGTGCGCGCCGAGCCCAAGAGGGGCGGCACGCTCAAGATCGGTCTCGCGCATGGCGCAACGACC
>JBJMRA010000211.1:0-10746 GCA_045802365.1 Hyphomicrobiales bacterium
GCGCCCGGATAACCCCCTTCGGTTCGGCGGCGCTTGCCGATCGACCTGGCGAGATCGGCCTCGACCGGGCTCGTGGTCTCGTCGATAACGTGCCCGTAGAGGCAGAGGCCGGCTTCGAGTCTCAGCGAATCGCGGGCGCCGAGACCGATCGGCTTCACCTCGGCCTCGGCAAGCAGCGCGGATACGAGCTCATGGGCCTTGCGCGCGCCGACCGAAATCTCGAACCCGTCCTCGCCCGTATAGCCCGAACGCGACACCGAGCAGTCGATGCCGTCGAACTCGGCGCTCGTGGCACTCATGAAGGCGAGCGAGCCTGCTTTCGGGCAGTGCCGAGAGATGACCTCGGCAGCTTTCGGTCCCTGCAGCGCGATGAGCGCGCGGTTCTCGACCGGCATCAGCGAGATGCCGGGCGTGAGATTGCGCCTGATCCAGTCGTAGTCGGCGGCCTTGCGCGAGGCGTTCACGACGATACCGAGGCTGCCGTCGTCGGTGGGAGAATTCGATCGGGTCACCATCAAATCGTCGATGATGCCGCCGTCCTGGTTGGTGAGCTGGGTGTAACGAATCCGCCCGAGAGCCAATCCCCTGATGTCGCCCGGCACGAGCTTCTCGAGCGCCCTGGCGGTTGCATCGTGGCTGTGCCCGACCAGGAAACCCTGGCCCATGTGGGACACATCGAAGAGGCCGGCCTCGGTCCGGGTCCAGTTGTGCTCGGCGATGATGCCGGTCGGGTACTGCACCGGCATCTCGTAGCCCGCGAACGGCACCATGCGTGCCCCGAGGCCCACATGCAGATCATAAAGAGGCGTGCGGCGAAGCTGTTCGGACGCTTGAGATTCGGCCATTCACGGTCCCAGGTACGGCAAGCGGGCGCTGTGTCCGGCAAGCCGGACTGCCCCCTCTGTCGGAGAACCTGAGAGATTTCGCCACGGCCTAAAGGCCCGCGGCTTGCTCCTTCGGTGAGGGGATTACCCCTGCTCTCCAGAGTTCGGAAAACATGAGCGGTCCTTTTGCCTGAGAGTTTCCGGGGCGGTTGCTCCTTCGGCGCCGGCCTCAGCCGGTCTCTCCCGCGCATGTTCGACGCAAGAACACGCGAAAGGTAGGAGCGAGTGCGGGGAAAGGCAAGCGCTTCGGCAGGAGCCGCCTTCAGCGCGAGCGCGGACCGGCCCCTTTCATCTCGTCGGCATCCATCTGCTGTTCGAGCTTCAGGAAGTCGGTGAAGAGACCATCATACTCGTCCGAGAGGGCGGGTTCGTCCCAGCCTGTTGTTCCCTTGCCTTCGACTTTCCTGCGCAGCTCGGCGTGACGCTTGAGAATGTCCTCCATGGTGGCGCGCCGGATGTCGGAAAACTCGCCCCGCCGCTCGAACTCCTTTGCGCGACGGTCGATGCGCCGGGACAGATCGGCGAGGCTCGTTTCGAGATCTCCGCTTTCGGACTCGCTCATTCTATCCCGGTCTCCGTCGCTAATGCTTTGCTGTTACGCCCGCTTCCTCGCGAGACAAGTACTGACGAGTGAGGCTCGGAAGATTGCGGTCGAGCCAGTCGGCCATCGCCTGTTCTTCGCTCAGGATCTCGCGGCAGACGCGCGCGGTCTCCTCATCGCCCACCTCTTCGGCGGTGCTGATCAGGATCTTGTAGGAGGCGATCTCCATCGCCTCGAAGGCCGAGCTTGCGATCGATCCCTTCATCACTTCATCGCCGACGAACAGGCCACTCATCGCCTGACCCATTCCCATCATCATGCCGCCGGCATCCTTGATTGTCGAGGTGGTCTCGCCGCGCCGTTCGAGACACTTGCGAACGCGCTCCGCCTGCCGGTTCGTCTCGTCCACGTGCTGCTCGATCCGGTGCTTGAGATCGGGATAGTTCTCGATCCGCCTCGCCATGCCGCTCAGCATTGTCGAGGCATGCTGCTCGGCGGCGTGAGCGTCACGCAGCCATTCGGCCAGCCTTTGTTCCGCGCTTGCCACATGAATCTCCATCGTTCGGGGTTGATGTCCGGCTTCGGCGAGCAAACGCGGGCGGCCCGGCTCGGTTCCTCAGAACGGCAGCATTAGTGATGCAGCTCCTCGAGTTCGCTCACGGGACAGAGGAGCCGCGGGCTCTGTGGATCAGCGAGATCGAGCTTCGCCCATGGGATGCGGTACGCGCGGGCACCGGTATGCTTTCCGAACAGCTTAAGGAGCGCGCGCCCGATCGTAAGCGCGGAGAGCCGTTCGAAGAAAGCGTAAGTTCCCGCGTGGAACTCCGTGATGCGGCACTCGGATCCTCTGAGCTCGGCCACGGCCTCTTCAAGCCGGCCCACGTCTTCCCCATTCGGCCCGAGGACTTTCCTGCCGATCAGCGCTTCGAGTTGGAGTTCGCGGTCGATCATCGCGATGTGCCCGGAATCCGGCTCAGGAGCCGGTTCCGCAAGTGCTGATGCCAGCATCCCAGCGGCGTGGCTTCAGCCTCTACTGCTACCTCGATATCGACGCCGATATCGGTGATCTTCACCCATGGTATCCGAAACGGCTGTTCGGGCGCGCGGCCCGCGGCCACCGCCCCCATGCGGAGGAGAGCGCTCGTCCAGCTCGATCTGAGCCGGCGCGCGAGCGTCTCCGGACCCTGGGCGAGGAAGGCGACCCGGGGCTGGACGCCGGGACTGAACGCCAGGACGAGGCCGTCTACTCTTCCGATCTTCACGCCCCTTGCATCGAGGAGCTGCTTGTCGAGCACGTCGCGAAGAAGCAGCATTCATGTTCCTCCGAGGAGCTGCAGGGGAAGCGACACGAGCGCCAGGATGAAACCGATCCCGATTATGACGATGACGGCTATATTGGAGATCCAGCCATTGCGGTGCTCCTTCACATAGCGCTCGTCATTCATCAGGAAGAGAAACGGGACAACGCCGAGAGGCAGTACGAGCGCCGTTAGGCCCATGGTGATGATGGTGATCTTCAGCGGATCCAATCCCGCGGCGATCGGGATGGCCGCGACCGCGATGAAGACGGTGTAAGTGAGGCTGAAGCCCGGGTCCTGCTTCGGCGGCAAGTCCTCTCCCCACTCCCATCCGAAGGCCTGTGCGACGAGGTAGCCCTGCCCGAGCGCAAGCTCGAGCCCCGCGCCCAGGCATGCGATGCCGAGCGAGGCGCAAAAGAGAACGAATCCCCAGAATCCGAAGACCGGCGTCAGAATCAACGCGATCTGGTCATAGCTCTCGATCTGCGTGATGCCCGCGCCGGCGAAGATGAGCGCCGCAACGACGAGCACCGCGGCCGCGATCACCCCGCCGAAGCTCATCCCCAGCCCCGCGATCACCCGGTTCACCCCGAGATAGCCGTCGTCCCATTTGTCCTCGATCGCGCCCGCCGAATAGAAAAAGAAGAGGTAGGGAGATATCGAAGCGCCGAGAATGTTGACGGCCATGAACCAGTATTTTGCGGGCTCAGGCTCCGACACGCTCGGGATCAGCCCTCTCGCGACGTCCTTCCACGGCGGGTGCAGCATAAGAGCGGCGACGATGAAGCACACGGTCACGAGCCCCAGCATCGAGACCCCCTTCTCGATGATGCCGAATGTTCCTTTCCACAGCAGCAGCCACATCGCGAACGCCACGGGTATCGCCCACACCTGGTAGCTCCATCCCGTCGCCAGCTGCAGCGCGAGGGCGACGCCGCCCAGCTCGGCGGCAAGCATGAGAAGATTGACGAGCAGAATGGCGACGAGCGGGACGAGAAAGAAGTTGAACCCGAAACGCTCTCGGATGCCGTCGGCGATCGTGTGCTTGCTCACCGCGGCGAAGCGGCCTGCCATCTCAACCAGAAACGCTAGACAGATCGTGCCCAGAACGATGGCCCAGACGAGGCCATAGCGGTAAGCCGCCCCCGCCTGGACCGCGGTTGCGAGCGAGCCTGCTTCGAGAAAACCGCCGACGCTCGTAACGATGCCGAGAGAGATTTCGAGAAGCTTCTTCATTGCGAGCTTCCGAGGCGGTCCCCTGCGGAGCGGACCTCTTCGGCTGCCGACAACATCTTTTGCCTATCCCCACGTGCGAGCGAATTGGCGAGCGAATCCACCGCCGCGCTCAGCGCCGCCATCTGATCGAGCTGCCCAACCGCTTGCTCAGTTCCTTCGGCCGCTTCATCGCGCATCCCTGCGAGCGTCTCATGGACCGCATCCGAAGCGCTCGCCGTTGCGTGCTGGGCGTAATGGGTCGGGATCGATCCCCGATCCCATTGATCGGCGATCAGTTGTGCGGTCTTGCTCCAGGACACAGCCCTCTCCCGCTCGGTACTGGCGGATGAGCATGCAGCGAGCGGCAACGCGATCAGAAGGATCCCGACGGCCCTTCGTTCGAGGAGATCACGGATATGCACAGCAGACGTAACGGAAGAACGCGAGGTTTGTTCCTCGGATCGCTGAAACCGATTCGAGCCTTTCGATCTTATTCGAGCCATGCCGATCGTGTGGAGAGTGACCAAGGCCGAGTCTGCAAAGCAACTCGACGGAGCCGACAACAGCGAGCGCGGGGGGCGGTGGAATTCGCCGGGCCGCGGCGTTCTTTATGCAGCGGAAAACCTGGCGCTAGCGGCGCTTGAGTGCTTCGCCAATATGAGCCGGGAGCAACGCCTGAAGATGCCCGAGATGGCCGCCGTCGGCATCGAGATCCCCGACCATGAGGCGCTCCTCATCTCACGCGAGGAGGTGGAGCAACGATGCAACGGCAATGGCGGAGAGCAATGGTGTCGCTCCATTGGAGACCGCTGGCTCGACGAGGCGCGCCATCTAGCGCTCATCGCTCCCTCGGTCATCGTGCCCCGGGAGAAGAATATCGTGCTCAACCCCGCGCATCCCGCGATGGGAGAGGTCAAGATAGCCGTTCTCGAGCCTTACACCTTCGATGAGCGGCTGATCCACGCTGACAACGAATAGGCCGAAATCTCTGCTGCGTCTTTTCCTCCCCCATTTTCGGGGGAGGTGGCCACGAAGTGGCCGGAGGGGGACTGTGTTTGTGGGCCGAAACCCCCTCAGTCGCGTTTTTAGCGCGACAGCGCTCCGTCAATAGCGAGCTGGACTCTTGATGTAAGGTGAAAGCGGAGAGGCAAAGCCTCTCCGCTCGATTGAGCTATTTGCTTTTGCCCGCTTGCGTCGTCCTATCGCTCTCCTGGCCGGTGCGCGAGGAGCGCCATTTGTCGAACTCTTCGCTGAACTTCTTACGACGTTCGTTGCGCCAATCCTCGTAGTCTTTGTCGAACTTCTGCATCTGCTGACTGCGCCAGTGATGATAGTCGTCATCGAAGTGCTGGCGGCCGCCTTGCTGGTTGTAGCGGTCCTGCTCCGAACCCCAGCCGCCGCCATATTCGCCGCGACCGAAATTCGAGCCATAGCCGCCCTCGCCCTGCTGGCTGCCGTAACCGTAATTGCCGCCGCGACCACCGCCAAAGCCGCCCAAGTCGCTGCCATAGCCGCGACCGCCGCCGAAGCCGCCGCTCATGTAGTCGCCGCCCATGCCGCGGCCGTAGCCCATGCCGCCGCCATAGCCTTGCGACCCCATGCCGCCGCCGTATCCGCGTGAGCCCATACCGCCGCCATACTCACCACGGCCCCACTGGTTCGCCCATGGGCCGCCGTGCTCGCCGCCGAACCGGCCCTGGTCTTCGCCCGAACCGCCGCGACCGCCGCCATATTCACCGCGGCCCTCGCCATATCGGCCTTCGAACCGATGCTCGTCGCCGCGATCCCGGGACTGCCAATCGTCACGGCCAAACTGACGGCCGCCGGCTCGCATGTCCTCGTCTTCGCGCCAGGAGCGCTGACCTTCGTTTCTGTCTCTCATTTCCGTCTCCTTTGTCCGAAAACGGGTGACGAACGTCACCTTGTTAAGAAAACGGGCTCTTAGGGGCGATTGTTCCGCGCCGGATCAGCGGACCCAGGGCAGAACCAGGAACCAGATCAGAACGATCGCGATCAACAGGAAACTCACGACTACGCACGCCGTCATGAGGCGTCGCGTACCCCGGCGCACGGGCTCGATAGGCTCGTCGATGCGGTCGGGACTTGCCATTTGCCGAGGAAACTCGGCCGGCCACCCGCGGTTCCCTTGCTGCAACGCGGAACATCCGTCAAATGACGGGATTACCTGTCCCGGCCTGCACATAGAGCACCATGGCAAAGAACAGCGAGGAACGAGCGGCTCTGCCGTTGAACGGGGCGCGCGTCCTGCCGAGCGTGCAGGTGGACAGTTACAATCTGGAGCTCAAGGACGAGGAAGGCTTCATCGGCGACAGGGCCAGAAAAGGCGCGTTCTGGGAGATTGTCGACGATATCCGCAAGACGCTGAAGGATGTGGATGACGACCCGCTCGGCGATATTCCGACCGAAGAGATCGGCAAAGAAAAGCTCGCGGTGTTGCTCGCCAAGGGAAGTCCCGAACAGGCGGGCGTCGTCCAAACCGCAATCGACGAATTCGCCCACGAGCTGGCCTTCGTCATACGGAAATTCATGCGCCTGAAGGACTGGCGCGATACCGAATGCATCGTCATCGGCGGCGGCTTTTCGGGAAGCCTGATCGGACGGCTGGCGGTTGGACGCGCGGCGGTTCTGCTCAAGTCGGACGGCATGGTCGTCGACCTCCAGCTTATCCGAAGCCATCCCAACGAAGCGGGCCTCCTCGGGGCCGCGCATCTTCTCCCGGCCTGGATGCTCGAAGGTTACGACGCCATGCTTGCCGTCGACATCGGCGGAACCAACATTCGGGCCGGCCTCATCGAGCTCAATCTCAAGAGGTCGCCCGATCTCGCGGCGAGCAAGGTCGCAAAGTTCGAACTCTGGCGCCATGCCGACGAGGAAATAGACCGGGCCAGCGCCGTGAGCCGCCTCGCCGGCATGATCAAGAAGCTCATCGAGTGGGCGGAGAAAAACGGGCTGCGTCTCGCGCCCGTCATCGGGATCGGGTGTCCCGGGGTCATCGAGGAAGACGGCTCGATCGCGCGGGGCGCGCAGAACCTGCCCGGCAATTGGGAGAGCAGCCGCTTCAACCTCGTCGATTCGCTTCGCGATGAAATCCCAACGATCGGAAAGCACGAAGCCGTCGTGGTCATGCACAATGACGCAGTCGTGCAAGGCTTGAGCGAATTGCCGCGCGTCCAAGATCGGCTGCACTGGGCCGTCCTCACCATCGGCACGGGGCTCGGGAATGCTCGTTATACCAACCGCCGCCCGGAGAAGCCCAAACCAGGGAAGACCAAGCACGCCAAAGAAAAGGCGAAGTAAAGCGAGGTCGGAACATTCGGCCAATGCCGATGTTGCAATCTCCGAAAACCCGTACCGGTATAAGGAGTTTTGCCATGGCAAGAGCTGCACGTTCCCTGGCCATCGTGACCGGCGCGTCGAGCGGCATTGGATTCGAACTCGCGCGCTGCTGCATCGAGAACGGGTTCGATATCGTCGCCGCCGCGGACGATCCGAAACTCGAACAATCCGCACAGGAGCTGCGTAAGAACGGCGCGAGCGTCACCACCGTGCTGGCCGACCTCGCCACCCTCGAAGGCGTCGAGCGGCTCTACGAAGCGGCAAAGCGATTGGGGCGGCCCGTCGATGCGCTCCTCGCCAACGCCGGCCACGGGCTCGGCGGCGCCTTCCTCGACCAGGATTTCGCGAAAGCGCGTCATGTCATCGACACGAACGTGACGGGCACGATTTGTCTCATCCAGAAGGTCGGGCGCGACATGCGAGCGAGAGGCGGAGGCCGCATCCTCGTCACGGGATCGGTCGCCGGCTACATGCCGGGAAGCTTCCAGGCCGTCTACAACGGCACCAAGGCGTTTATCGATTCGTTCTCCTGGGCGCTGAGAAACGAGCTCAAGGATACGGGCGTGACCGTCACCTGCCTGATGCCGGGCGCCACCGAGACCGAATTCTTCGAACGCGCGGAAATGGAGGACACCAAGGTCGGCCAGCAGAAGAAGGACGATCCCGCCGATGTCGCGCGGGCAGGCTTCGATGCGATGATGAAGGGCGAGGGCGACGTCGTGACCGGCTGGAAGAACAAGCTCCAGACGACGCTCGCCAATGTGACGCCTTCCGCCATCCTCGCCGAACAACACCGGAAGATGGCCGAGCCCCAGCACGATAAGAAATAAAGAAGGGTAAAAAAATAGTCCTTGACAGCGGGAAAATTGTTCTTTCTTCGTTCTCTCATCCTGCTCCACTCGCTTCGGCGACTATGTTGGTCCGAGGCGGGCGAGGACCGGAACAGGGCAAGCAACCGCGTGGGAGGCGCTCGCCAAGCGCCTTAGAGCCGATCGTTAAAGATCGGCGAATGCGTGAGGCGACGCCTCCCGCATCCCTTCTCTTCTGAAAGAGAGGGGAAGTATCCCGGGGTTCCGCGCGTGACTGGAGCCTAAAGCCGATGACGCACGCCCAAACTTCTCCCGCATTTTCCCTCGCCCCCGTCGGGGGAGAGGGCAGGGTGAGGGGGTGCTTCCCCAAGCGAGATCAGTCGCGTTATTCCGCAAACCCGGCCGCTTCTCGACTCAATATCCGAAACCGGTCACGCGGTGAGACCCCCTAACCCTCTCCCCCGAAAGGGGGCGAGGGAAAAATGCACGCCTAGACTCTCCCGCTCTTTGACATCGTAGAAAGTTTCCCTCGCCCCTCGGGGGAGCTGAGGCGAAACGAGAACGCAAATGCGCTCAGTGGCTTCGAGGGCTCGCGATATGTTCCGGCCGAAAGCCTATACCGACAATGCGGGCGGGAATCCGCTGCAGGATTGGAACGCGTGACAGGAGCTTGATGGGCCAGGGCGGCGACAGCGGAGCCTTGGCGGCGAGCACACGGCTCAGGATCCGGTTCTGAACGGCCACCTGCAAGGCTTGCGTCGCGCGGGTGGGAAACATACGCCTGTCCTGGACGGCCTGAAGATTATCGTTGCGCAGGCTCCCCGTCCGCAGCGGCTCAGCCAGAATGTTGGCCGCCGCGACCGCGTCCTGGATCGCGAGATTGATGCCAACCCCGCCGACCGGCGACATCGCGTGCGCCGCATCGCCGATGCAGATGAGACCCGGCCGCCACCATCGCTTGAGCCTATCTACCGTGACGGTCAGCAGGCTGACATCTTCCCAGCCGCGCAGCTCCGTCACGCGATCCTTCAAGGCCGGGGCGATCTCCGCGATCGTACTTCGCAGCGCCTCAATTCCGCGCCCTTTGACCTCGTCGAACCCGCCCTTGGCGATCACCAGCGCGCATTGCCAGTAGTCGCCGCGGTCGATCATCACGAAGATTCGGCCTGCCATAACGCGGCCAAGCGCCTCGGCGCCGTCGGTCGGCCGCCGCGTGAGCCTCATCCACAGAACGTCGATCGGCGCTCCGATATCCTCGACCTCGAGCCCCGCCGCGCGGCGGATCGTCGAATGCCGGCCATCGGCGCCGACCACAAGGTCGGCCCTGATGCTCAGCTCTCCGCCATGCTGAACTCGTGCGCGGACACCCGCGATGCGCCCCGCGCTTTCGATGATGCCCAAGGCCTCCGTTTCCATCCGCAGCGAAAACGCGGGATAGGCGCGCGCTTCACCGGCCATGAAATCGAGGAAATCCCATTGCGGCATGAACGCCACGAAGCGGCACTTGGTCGGCAGGTGCGTGAAATCGGCGATCCGCACATGCTCATCGCCGATGACCCCACCGAGATAACGCGCTTCCTGATGGGGCAGCGCGAGGAACCGTTCGAGAAGGCCGAGTTCATGCATGAGCTCGAGCGTCGAGGGATGAATGGTGTCGCCGCGAAAATCACGGAGGAAGTCTTTGTGTTTCTCGAGAACGAGGACCTCGATGCCCGCCCGGGCAAGCAGAACGCCGAGCGTCATGCCGGCCGGCCCGCCGCCCGTAATACAGCACGTCGTCCTCGCTTCAGTCGCCCCGCTCACGGTTGCGTTCTCGCGAGTGGCATGGAATGACCATCTCCTGCATGGAGATCACGTCAGTGACAGTTACGCCCTATCGAGCGCTCGAACAACGCTTCCGGCGGATCAATGCCGTCGAAGAGGCAGCCGACCTTCTCTCTTGGGATCAAGCAACGATGATGCCGGAGGGCGGGCGCGCGGCGCGGGCCGAGGAGCTCGCGGCTCTTCATCTTCACGCGCACGAGCTTCTGACCGCTTCCGAGACCGGAGAGCTGCTCGCGGGCGCGGAGGAGAACGGGTTTTTCGATTGGGATGGCGCGAACCTGCGCGAGATGCGCCGCAAGCACGCGCATGCGACGGCGCTTCCCGCCGATCTCGTCGATGCCATGAGCCGCGCATCGGTCGCCTGCGAGGCGGCCTGGCGGCAGGCGAGGCGTGACGATGATTTCGGCGTGGTCGCGCCGTTGCTCGAGGATGTCGTGATGCTCGCCCGCCGCGCCGCGGAAGCCAAATCGGAGCGGCTCGGCGTGCCGCCTTACGAAGCCTTGATGGATCAATTCGAACCCGGCGCCAGGACGGAGCAGATCGATCTGATCTTCGCGGACTACATAGCCTTTCTGCCAGACTTTCTCGCGCGCGTACTCGAGCGGCAGAACAGGGAACCGGCTCCGGTCGTGCCTTCCGGTCCATTTCCGATCGTTGCGCAGAAGGAGCTTGCCCGACAACTCGCGCAGCAGCTCGGCTTCACCTTCGACCGGGGGCGGCTCGACGAGAGCCCGCACCCGTTCTCGACCGGGAGGGCGGGCGACGTCCGGATCACCACGCGATACCGGGAAAGCGAGGCGATGCAGGCGGTCATGGCC
>JBJMRA010000212.1:0-10895 GCA_045802365.1 Hyphomicrobiales bacterium
ATTCCATTGATCAGATTCACGTCGCGCACGACCAAGCAGGTGACTCCCATCAATTTGATCGTCTGGTCGGTCACGGTCACCGTCACTGTCGAATTGCCGCTCTTGTAAACGCGAGTCTCCCCTGGCGTGAGCGGCAGCAGCGGGTTCGTGATCTTTGAGAAAAAATCGCTGGGGTTGATCTGCGGATCGTATGGAGCCTGGCCCAGAGCGTTGCAGACCTTGTCGCGCGCCGACCGCTGCCGGTCGCAAAGCGTGTCGGCGGAATTCTGGTTTTTTGCGGCTCGAGTGAGACAGCTTTGCTTCTCAGACCGATCTTTGATGTTGTCGCACATTCCGACTGCATAATTGTGCTCGCTTTGCGCTTCGAGAGTACAAGCTTGGAACGCTTCGGTCGTTGAGCGATCGCATGCGCCGGCGAACGCCGGATTGAGCAAATCTATCCCGGAGAAAAGGAGGACCGCGGCACTGCCCGACAACGCCTCGAAGAGATTACATTGCATGGTGTTTCCCCTCTGGATCACGCCGTCCCTTAGGGTAATTTCGTGGGGAAAGTTGCCGCTTTTGGGCTGCTCGCGCGGCAGAAATGCGTTCCAACGCTGTTGAAACAATGCATCGGGAACGAAAGCGAGCCTGTTGGGCTTTGGGCTATCCATCCCCCTCATGAGCGATCGAGACCCAGACGCAACACTGAGCGACGCGGCGATACACCCGCGGCCGCAGCTCCGCCGGAATCATTGGACCGACCTTAACGGCCGCTGGCGTTTCGCGCTCGATCCGAAGGACTGCGGCGTGCGGGAGCGCTGGTTCGAGCGCTCCGAACCGTTCGAGACCGAGATCACGGTTCCCTACCCGCCCGAGAGCAGGCTCTCCGGCATTCACGATCCGGGCTTTCATCCGGTCGTCTGGTACCGCCTGGAGATCCGCATCGAGGACGCCGACCGCAGGGGACGACTCCTCCTCCATTTCGGCGCGGTCGATTACAAGGCGACGGTCTGGGTGAACGGGCGGATGGCGGTCGAGCACGTCGGAGGACAGACGCCGTTCTCCGCCGAAATCGCGCCGCTGCTCGATTCCGGAGAAATGCAGGCCATCGTCGTGCGCGCGGAAGACGATCCGCGCGATCTCGAGCAGCCGCGCGGCAAGCAATACTGGGAGGAGAGGCCGGGATACATCTGGTATCACCGCACGACCGGCATATGGCAGCCGGTCTGGCTCGAGCGGCTGCCGCGGATCGCCGTCGCGGAGGTGCGGTGGACGCCGGACGTCGACCGTTTCGGCGTGGAGCTCGTCCTGAGGCTCGACAGCAAGCCGCCGCCCGGTTGGCGCGCGCGCGTCACGCTTTCGGGCGACAGTCCCGGCCACGTCCTGGCCGATGATATGTTCGTGCTCTTCGGTTCGGAGCTCCGGCGCGATCTCCTTCTCGACATCAGCGACGCCGCGGTGCGGAGGCGGCGTAGCCTTCTCTGGGATCCCGATCATCCCAACCTGATCGACGCCGCGATCGAGCTCATCGACGAGAACGGAACCGTCATCGATCGAGTCGAGAGCTACTTCGGACTGAGGCGGATCGAAATCCGCGACGGCCGCTTCATCCTCAACGGCATTCCGATGTTCCTGCGGCTCGTGCTCGCCCAGAACTACTGGCCGGACTCGCTGCTCGCGGCTCCTGATGCGGATGGCCTGCGGCGCGAGGTCGAGATCGTGAAGGCGCTGGGCTTCAACGGTCTCCGCATCCATCAGAAGGTCGAGGACCCGCGCTTCCTTTATTGGTGCGACAAGCTCGGCCTCCTGGTCTGGGGCGAGATGGCCAATGCATACGTTTATTCCGATCGGGCCGCGCAGATGCTGCTCAGCGAATGGCTCGCCGTCCTTCGCCGCGACTACAACCATCCCTCGATCGTGACCTGGGTTCCATTGAACGAGAGCTGGGGCGTGCCCGATCTCGACCGCTCGAAGCCGCAACGCGAGTTCGTGCGCGCGCTCTACCACCTGACCCGCGCTCTCGATCCCACCCGCCCGGTCATCGCCAATGACGGATGGCAGCACGCGATGGGCGACATCTTCGGCGTTCACGACTACGCTCCCTCGGGCAGGACGTTGAAGGAGCGCTACGCCGATCGGGAAGCGATTGCGCGGACCTTTCGGGAGGTGCGGCCGCATCATCATCCGCTGCTCGGCGAAGGCGCCGCCATCGCCGGCGAGGCGATCGTGGTGAGCGAGTTCGGGGGCATAAGCTTCCGGCCCGAGGCGAGCGAAGACTGGTTCGGATATGGTCAGGTCGCGGACGAGTCCGGGCTGCTCGCCGCGTACGAGGAGATGGTATCGGCGCTCCTGGATTCCACCGCGCTCGCCGGCTTCTGCTACACGCAGCTCACCGACACCGGACAGGAGACGAATGGATTCCTGACGGCCGATCGCAAGCCGAAGCTCGACCCCGAGCGGATCCGCGCCATCAATGCGAGGCCGTCGAGGGCGGTCCCGAGCGAGGTCCTTGACGCGCTCGTCGCACAAGAAGTCGAAAAGCGCCGGCGCGAGCGGGGACAGAAGTGAGCCGTGAGGGCACGCTACCCAGGCGTTCGCAGATCGAGCGGCTTAAGGAACCGGATTTCTTCTGTTGGGCCACCGGCATCGAGGATACGTTCATAACCGCGCCCCATCCCGCGACGGGCCGCACCCTCGATGAATACGATCTCACCGGCCACTACGATCGCTGGCGGGAGGACCTCGACCTCATGGCGAGCCTCGGAGTGTCGGCCGCGCGCTACGGCGTGCCCTGGCATCGCATTCAGCCCGAGCCCCGGCGCTGGGATTGGCGATACTCCGATGAGCCGCTCGAACGGCTGCTCGAGCTCGGCATCGACCCGCAGGTCGATCTCGTGCATTACGGCCTTCCCGCCTGGATCGAGCGTGCTTACCTGCATCCTGATTACCCTCAACTCGTCGCTGAATACGCCGGTCGTCTCGCCGACCGCTTCAGAGGCCGGATCTACTGGTACACGCCTCTGAACGAACCCCGGATCACCGCCTGGTACTGCGGCCGGCTCGGCTGGTGGCCGCCTTTTCTGCGGAGCTGGCGCGGCTTCGTGGCGGTGATGCTTGCAGTCGCAACCGGCATCCAGTCGACCGTCCGCGCGCTTCATGCGGTCGATCCCGAAATCGTCGCTTATCACGTCGATGCGACCGATCTCTATGAGGCCGACGATCCGGCGCTCGAGACCGAGGCGCAGCTCAGACGCGACATCGTGTTCCTCGCGCTCGATCTCGTCGCGGGCCGGGTGGACGATGATCACCCGCTTCATGCCTGGCTCATGGCGCATGGCGCCGATGCTCGCGTCCTTGATGGTCTGATCGAGGGCGCTACCCCGCCCCAGGTAATTGGCCTCAACCTCTATCCGTTGTTCACGCGCAAGCGGCTGATGCGTGATGCGAGCGGCCGCCGGCGCATTCGCATGCCATACACCGAAGTGGGTTTGGTCGAAGGAGTCTCACAGGCCTACTACCGGCATTACCGTGTTCCCATGATGATTTCGGAGGTCGCAACCTCCGGAACCGTGGCACGAAGAATGCGCTGGCTCGACCGCTCGCTCGCGGCCGTGCGCGATGTGCGTCGCGGCGGGATTCCGCTCGCCGGCTACACGTGGTGGCCCATGTTCGCGCTTGTGACCTGGGCGTGGCGCCAAGGCCGGCGGGACATCTCACGCCATCTCCTGCAGATGGGGTTGTGGGATCTCGATCCGGAATTGAACCGAATCCCCACTCCGCTCGTTGAAACTTTTCGAGGCGCGGCGTCTTCCGGCTGCGAACGGGCGGGCTTCCTGTCCGGCGTATGACGGGTCATGGAGGTTGCGATGTTCCGTAGCTTTTTTCTGTCGGGCTTCGAGGGCTCGACCGGCTATAATCGCCATGGGGCTTGGTTCGACCAGGTCGTGGCGACCGGACACGACCTGACGGTCGAGGAGGACTACCGCGAACTCCGCGCGCTCGGCATCCGTGCGGTTCGCGAGACGATTCGCTGGCCGCTCATCGATGCTGGCAACGGTCGTTACGACTTCTCTTCGGTCGAGCCGTTCATCGAGGCCGCCCGGGGCGCCGAGATCGAGGTGATCTGGGACCTCTTCCACTACGGCTATCCGCGGCATATCGATCTCTTTTCCGACGAGTTCCCGCACCGCTTCGCAGATTACTGCCACGCCGTCGGCCGCCATATCCGCAAGCGAACCGACGGAACCTGCTGGTTCACGCCCGTCAACGAGCCGAGTTTCCTGGCCTATGCGGCGGGGGAGATGGGCCTCTTTGCCCCGCATGCGCAGGGGCGGGGCTGGGACCTCAAGGTCTCGCTCTGCCGCGCCGCCATTGCCGGCATCGAAGCCTTGTGGGCCGCCTGCCCCGGCGCCCGCATGGTGAATGTCGATCCGCTGTGCCGCGTCGCCGTCAGCCCGAAGCGCGCTCACGAAGCGGAGGAAGCGCAGGACTTCAACGAGCGGCTCGTATTCCAGGCCTGGGATATCCTCTCCGGCAACGCACTGCCGGAGCTTGGCGGCTCGCGCGCTCATCTCGACGTCGTGGGCATCAACTATTACTGGACCAATCAGTGGGAGTGGCGCATTGCGCCGCGCGCCGACGGCAGCATCCCGCCGCTCGGCGACGATGATCCCCGCCGCTTGCCGCTCAGCGAGCTCGTGCGCTCCGTTTGGAGGCGCTACGGCTGCGAGGTGATGATCACCGAAACCTCGCATGTGGGCGAGCAGCGGGGCGAATGGCTGCTCGAGGTGGCGCGCCAGTGCGAGTTCCTGCTCCAAGAGGGCGTGCCGCTGACGGGCGTATGCCTCTACCCGATCCTCGGGATGCCCGAGTGGCATGCGCCTGAAACTTGGACGTCCATGGGTCTGTGGGATCCGGTCTCGCATCGAGAGCCGCACAAGGGCCGCGTGATCTGCGAGCCGATGCTTCAGGCGCTCAGATCCGCGCGATTCCTGAACGAGCGCTTCCGGCTCGGACGCGCTGCCTCGGCTTCGGCGAAGCAGGAGTCCCGTCGAAATCGCGTCCGATGCTAGATTGGTTGAAGCCGCGCAACGCGCCCGAGCCGCGCAAGGGTATGCCGAGTCCACGGCTTTCGGAAGCCGAGTTCAAGAGCCGGTTCCGCTCGCAGTTCCAGGATGAGGCGTTCGAGCCGCTCCAGGCGGAGCTCGCGAAGATGGCCGGTGCCGCCTGGGATGCCTACGAGCATTCGCGCAAAAGCCCGCGCACCCGCAAGGCCGGACCGGAATTCGCCGATCCCGAGTATGATCTTTCGATCGACTGGTATGCTGCGCACGAAGCCGTCAAGCGCGCTCAGGCGCGTCACGAGGATGCCTCGCTTCCCTCCCGCATCCTGCTCGTCAACTGCTCATCGCGTTCGGAGCACACCTGTCCCGGAGAGATGTCGAAGTCGTGGCGGCTCGTCGAGATCGCCCGCGAGGTCTTTGAGGCCCAAACCGGCTTCGAGACGGAAATACTCGATCTCGCGCGGCTCGCTTCCGAATACGGGCGCACCATTCATCCGTGCAAGGCCTGCTTCTCGACGGCCGCTGCTCTCTGCCATTGGCCGTGCTCCTGCTATCCCAACTATTCGCTCGGGCAGACGAACGATTGGATGAACGACATCTACCCGATGTGGGTCGCCGCACACGGCATCCTGATCGTGACGCCGGTCAACTGGTATCAGGTCTCATCGCCCTTGAAGCTCATGATGGACCGGCTCGTGTGCGCGGACGGCGGCAACCCCGATCCCACCCGCACGCACGGCAAGGACGCGCAGAAGGCCAAAGAGCTCGAGCTTGCAGGATGGGACTATCCGCGTCACCTCGAGGGACGGTTATATGCGGTGGTCGTGCACGGCGATGTCGAGGGCGCGGAGAATGTCCGCCGGTCGATCTCCGACTGGCTGAGCTTCATGCAGCTCGAGCCTGCCGGGATCAAGGCGGAGCTCGACCGCTACATCGGATATTGGCAGCCTTACGCGACGAGCCACGAGGCGCTCGATGAGGATAAGGCCGTTCAGGAGGAGGTCAGGAACGCCGCGCGAGTCCTAGCCGAAGCCGTCAAAGAAAAGCGGAGCGGCCGGTTCGTTGCGGCGGGAAGAAATATTACCTCGCCGCGCCAGAAGTAGCGGCGCGCGAGCCCTCCGGCACGATCCTCACAGGTCGAGATTGGCTCCGGCTTCACACGCAGGACGAGCCTATTTATAGGTCTCGACGATCTCCTTGAGCGGCTTCTCGAACGGGAATTTTTGGATGTCGTTCACCTGGTCCGAGGCGAGCTTCATCGCCGGCGCGACATTCTCGCTCGTCACGAGCACGCCCTGAATGAGGAAATCGGTCTTGTCGTTCTTCTTGGTCGCGACGAGATAGGGGAAGTTGGCTTTCCAGAAGCCCGAATACTGGGGCGCGAGCAGGACCGTGCTCTTCATGACGCCGTCGCGAACCGCTTCGAGGCCGGGCTCGGTTCCGTCGACCGACACCAGCATCACCTGATCCTTCTTGCCGCTGCGGTCGACGACCGTCGCTGCGGGCACCGTCAGGCTGTCGCTGTTGCCGTAGATGAGATCAAGGTTCGGATAGGCGGTCATCCAGTTCTCGGTGATCGACACGGCTTTCGTCGGATCCCAGTTGGTCGGTTCCTGCGCTACCACTTTGATGCCCGGATATTGCGCCATGACGTCGGTGAAGCCGCCCGACCGATCGGTGTTGAGGCCTTGACCGAGGAGGCCCTGAAGGTTGGCGACCTCGCCCTTGACCTCGCCCTTGTAGCGTTGCTTCAGAAGCTCAGCCGCATATTCGCCGACGATCTTGCCGGTATAGCGCTCGTCGAAGCCGAGCGTCGCGGCGCAGCCCTCGATCTTCGAATGGAGGCAGATGATCGGAATGCCAGCGGCTTTGGCCTTGGCCATGGTCGGACCGAAGGCGCCCGCATCGATGAAGTTGATCGAGATCGCGTCGACGCCCTGGTTGATGAGGTTCTCGACCGCCTGGATCTGCTTGTTGACGTCGCCTTCACCGGAGGTGACGATGAGCTCGAAGCCGTTGCGGCGGGCTGCTTCCTTCGCTCCGTCGACTTCGCCAAGATGGAAGGGGTTGGACAGATCGATCTGGACGAGGCCGATCTTCGGTGGACTGTTGGCGGCCTCGGCCTGCCCCACGACACCGGAAAGAAGCGCCAGCGACGCGGCGCCCGCGAGAAAGCTCCTCAACATCTGTTTCCTCCCGTTTGACTCTGCCCGCCGATGTTACCGGTAGCTTCGGTGACGTCAAGCAGCACGAAATCCCGGGCATAACTGGCACTGCGAGCCCGGTTGCAATCGCTTGCCGTCTCCGGCAGAAGTGACACCGGTATCACGCGAGCCGGCGTGAATCGGGTGTCCGATGGCCTCTCCGGAACGGAAATATGCGCTGGTGACCGGCGCAGGCAGCGGGCTTGGCCGCGATGTCGCGCGGCGGCTCGCCGGGCGCTCATGCGCCGTTGCGGTGCTCGACATCAAGCGCGAGGGCGCCGAGGAGACTGCCGATTTCTGCCGGCGGGAGAGCGGTGAAGCGCTGGTTCTCGTCGACGATCTCACGCGTCCGGGAGCCCCCGAAGCGGCGGTCGAGCGAGCCATAGAGGCTTGGGGCCGGCTCGATATTCTCGTCAACAACGCCGGCTACGGCGCGATCGAGCCCTTCCTTCGCATGACGGCGGAGCTGTGGAACAAGACGTTGTCGCTCAATGTGACGGCGCTCGCCCTGGCATGCGCCGCGGCGGGCCGGGTGATGCAGCAGCAGCGCTCGGGCCGCATCGTCAACATAACGTCGCCCGCTTCCCGCATGGCGCTTCCGAATTACACGGCTTACGCGGCGAGCAAAGCGGGGGTCGACGCCGTCACGCGGGCGGCCGCGGTCGCGCTGGCGCCCTTCGGCGTGCTCGTGAACAGCGTGGCCCCGGGCATGATGGACACCGAGATGCAAAGGCTGACCGAAGCGGAGCTCGCAAGGATCGAGGGCCGCAGCGATCTCCAGGCTTTCCTGGACGAGCGGACGCGGCGCGTGCCGCTCGGCCGTCGCGCCGAAATCGGCGAGGTGGCGGCGGGCGTGGTCTGGCTCTGTCTCGATGCGCCGGACTACATGACCGCCGAACGGCTCAATCTGAGCGGCGGCCTCGACAAGGACTAGGCAGTGCAGATCGCAAACTTCCCGTCATCCTCGCCCGATATCCACGGGCTCAGCACCCGTGCCGCCAATCTCAGGCGCCACATGCTGTCGATGGCGCGGGGCCAGGGCCAAGGTTATATTGGCCAGGGGCTCGGGATCGCCGATCTCCTGGCCGTGCTCTATTTCCATGAGCTGCGCTACGATCCACAGAATCCCGCTTGGCCCGACCGGGATCGCTTCCTGCTCTCGACCGGCCATTATTCGCTTGCGTTGTGGGCGGCGCTGGCAGAGTGCGGGATCATTCCGTTGGCAGAGCTTTCGACCTATGGCGCCGACCGGAGCCGTCTCGACATGAGCACGCTCGACACGACTCCGGGGGTCGAGGTCATCGGAGGCTCGCTCGGGCACGGGCTAGGGCAGGGCATCGGCCAGGCGCTCGGCTTGCGGATGGATGGGCACGGGGCGCGGGTCTTCGTCGAGATCTCCGATGGAGAGATGCAGGAAGGCGCGACTTGGGAAGCGGCAATGGCGGCTTCCCATTTCAAGCTCGACAACCTTGTTGCGCTCGTCGACTGCAATGGCATCCAGGCGGACGGACGCATCGTGCTCGACATGGAGCCCATTGCCGCGAAATGGACAGCGTTCGGCTGGGACACGCAGGAGATCGATGGCAACGATCTCGCCGCGATCGTCGAGGCCTTGCAGAAGGCTCGGTCCGCTTCGGCCGGACCCAAGGCGATCGTGCTTCGAACGCTGCCCGGCAAGGGCGTGCCGACGCTCGAGTCGCGTGAGAAGGCGCATTTCGTGCGCGTCGATCCCGGCGAGTGGGACGGCTTGATCGCGGAATTCGAGCGGGGCCATGTCTGAGCGCGCGCGCACTCTCGCCATGGGCCAGGACGAGCCCTCGGCCGGGGAACGCCCCTCTGTCGAGGCCCCATTCGGCCGCGCGCTCGCCCAAATCGCGGTGAACCGGCCCGAGATCGTCGGCCTCACCGCCGATCTCGGCAAGTACACGGACATCCTGCCCTTCCGCGACGCTTTCCCCGACCGCTTCTTCAACGTGGGCATGGCCGAGCAGAATCTCGTAGCCGTCGCCGCGGGTCTCGCGCGCACCGGAAAAATTCCCTTCGCTACCACCTACGGCGTCTTCGCCACCCGCCGTGCCTATGACTTCATCGCAATCGCGCTCGCGCACAGCCGGATCAATGCCAAGATCATCGCCGGCCTGCCCGGGCTCACGACCGGCTATGGCGGCACGCACCAGGCGATCGAGGACTTGGCGCTCATGCGCATGATCCCCGGCCTCGTCGTCATCGATCCATGCGATGCGACGGAAATCGCGCAGGCAGCCGCCGCCATCGCCGATCATGACGGCCCCGTCTACATGCGCCTTCTGCGCGGCAAGGTGCCGGTCGTCCTCGATCCCGATGCCTATCGCTTCGAGATCGGCCTGGCCAAGCTCCTCAGAGCCGGGAAGGAGCTCGGCATCATCGCGACCGGAATGATGACCGAGCGCGCGCTCGACGTCGCCGCTCGTCTCGCAGGACGTGGGGTCGATGCCGGTGTCCTCCACGTGCCCACGCTGAAACCGTTCGACACCGAGGCGGTCGTCCAATTCGCATCGACAGTCGACCGGCTGGTCACGGCCGAAAACCACGTCGTCAAGGGCGGACTTGCGACGCAAGTCGCCGAAGCGCTGTTCGATCATCGCATCACGAAGCCGCTTGTGCGGATCGGCTTGCCGGACCGCTACATCGAGTGCGGGTCGGTGCCTTATCTCCAAGACGCGTATGGGCTCACGACCGAGCGGATGATCGACGCCATCTTGGCTGGCGCGTGATGCGGATCACCGGCATCGAGACGTTCACGGTCGGCGCCGGCTGGAAGAATTGGCTCTTCGTCAAGATCCATACCGATGCCCGCATCCATGGCGTTGGCGAGGGCACACTCAACGGCTTCATCCGCACGACCGAGGCCGGCATCCGCGAGCTCGAGCACCTGGTCATCGGAGAGGACCCGCGGCGCGTCCGTGCGCTCGCCAAACGTCTGCTCGACAGTGTCTCGCTCGACGCCGGCCACATTCATCGCACGATCATTGCCGCGATCGAGGTCGCCTGCTGGGACATCCTCGGCAAGTCGCTCGGCGTTCCCGTCTATCAGCTCCTCGGGGGCAGGGTGCGCGACAGCGTCCTTGGTTATGCCAATGGCTGGTACCGGACCGAGCGCACGCCCGAGGCCTTCCTCGAGGCGGCGCGCGAGGTCATCGCCAAAGGGTTCAGGGCCTTCAAGGTCGACCCGTTCGGCACGGCGCAGGGCTTCATCAGTGCCGCCGAGCTCGATCTCGCCGAGGCGATCCTCCGGACTCTCCGCGAGAAGCTACCGGCCGGCACGCGCATCCTCATCGACGTGCACGCCAGGTTCACGGAGACGGAAGCGTTGCGCGCCGCGCGCCGGCTGGCGCCGCTCGATCTCTATTGGTGGGAGGAGCCGACCACCCGCGATCGGCAGGAGGCGGTGCATACTGTGGCGCTCCAATCGCCGATCCCGGTCGCGATGGGCGAAATGTACGACACGGTCGGACAGTTCTTCACGCTCGCCGAGCGCGGCGGCGTTAACATCTTCCAGCCCGAGCCCATGTCGCTCGGCGGCATCGTCAACACGCTCGCCGTCGCCGATCTTGCTCTCGCGCATGGAAGCTACATCGCGCCGCACCAGAGCGGCGGGCCCATCGCC
>JBJMRA010000213.1:0-14812 GCA_045802365.1 Hyphomicrobiales bacterium
CTCGGGTCGGCGGTCGAATAGATCATCGGCGATTCCATGCGTTTGGCGATGGCAAATGAAACTGCATCATCGATCTCCGGACCGATCTGGAGTTCGCCGAGGCCGAGCGCTGTGACGACAGCTCCCGACGTCTCGCCTCCGCCGACGACGACGCGCACGAACCCCTCCGCAACCAGCCGGTCCGAGAGCGCCGCGAAGAAGTCTTCGACTGCCTGGGCTACTCTTTCTTTCCCCCAGCGAGATTGAATTTCTGCGACACGGCTCGGGTCGGCGGTCGAATAGATCATCGGCGATTCCATGCGTTTGGCGATGGCAAATGAAACTGCATCATCGATCGTGAGGCTACCCTCAATGAGATCGCAGGGGTTTACCAGCAATCCCGGGTGTTTCTCGAGATACCGGCCGACCTGCTCCTGCGACGCGCTCGAACATGAGCCCGAGAGCACAATGCCGGGCCCCGCAGTCGGCGTGAAATCGAGGCGACGATTGGAAAGCAGACCGGCTTTCCGGAAATTTTCGGGAAGTCCGAGCGCAATGCCGGAGCCGCCGGTGACCAGCCTATGCCGAGCAAGAGCCCGGCCGATCTCCAGGAGATCATCCTCAGTAACGGCGTCCACCACGACGAGCCGCCGCGCCGCTGCGGCCTCCGCATCGAGCGCGCGTGAGATGGCCTCTGACCCCTGCCGAACGATGGAATAGGACACCAGACCTACGTCGCCCTGGGTCTGGCGGCGAAGCCAGCGCCTCAGATCGGGATCGGTCATCGGCGTCAGCGGATGCTTTTCCATCCCCGACTCGCTCAAGAGCCGATCCTTCACGAAAAGATGGCCCATGAAGATCGTGCGCCCTACTGCGGGATAGGCGGGACAGACCACGGCGACCGGAGCATCGAGTGCGGCGATGAGCGCTTCAGCAACCGGACCGATGTTGCCTTCCGGCGTCGAATCGAAGGTCGAGCAATACTTGAATACGTATTGCCGGCAGCCCTGACGGCTGAGCCAGTCGAGAGCCGCGAGCGATTGTCTCACTGCCTCGGCAGGCGCGATCGACCGTGTCTTGAGGGCAACCACGCCCGCTTCGCAGGCGGGATCGGCGGGCTTGGTCGGTATCCCGACATACTGGACGGTTGCCATCCCGCCTTTGGCGAGCGTGTTGGCGAGGTCGCTGGCCCCCGTAAAATCATCCGCAATCGCGCCGAGCAGCATGGCCGTCAGGCTGCGACCCTGCCGCCGAGCTCGTCCTCGACATGGGCGCGCACGATGTCATCAAACGAGGACTCGGCGAAAAAACCGAGCGCCTTTGCCCGCTGTGCATCGAAATCGCGCGGCCAGCCGGCGACGATGCGAACGATCGTCGGATCGGGCTCGCGGCGGATGAGCTTCACCGCTCGTTCGCCGCCGAAGCGGCGCAACGCCTCGATCTCCTCGCCGACGGTTGCCGAGAGGCCTGGCATGTTGAGGCTTCGCCTCGCCCCGAGCGGGGCCAGATCAATGGCCGCCGCATGCATCAGGAAGCCAACCGCCGCACGCGGGCTCGCAAACCAGTGCCGCACCTCTTCGGACACCGGAAGCACCGCCTCCTTCCCGGCGAGCGGTTCGCGCAGGATATTGGAGAAGAAGCCCGATGCCGCCTTGTTCGGCGCGCCTGGGCGCACGCAAATCGTGGGCAGCCGCAGTCCGATGCCGTCGAAAAAGCCGCGGCGGCTGTAATCGGCGAGCAGGAGTTCGGAAATCGCCTTTTGGGTGCCGTAGCTCGTGAGCGGGGCGGTGATGAACTCATCGCCGATCTTCTCTGGGAAAGGCGCGCCGAATACCGCAATCGATGAGGTGAACACGACGCGGGGCTTGTTGCCGGAGCGTGATGCTTCGCGCCTGATGGCCTCGAAAAGCTCGCGGGTGCCATCGAGATTGACGCGGTACCCTTTCTCGAAGTCGGCTTCCGCCTCGCCCGAAACGATGCCCGCGAGGTGGAAAATGAGGTCCGGACGGCTCTCGATAAGGCCGGCTGCCGCGCCGGGTGATGCGATATCCGCAGCGAGCGCCGAGGTGTTTGCGGAGAGCTTTGCGGGCATGTCGGGCGCGACGACGTCCACGAGCGTCAGGTGGGTGATCTCGCGTCCGTTCACGGCCCTCTCCGCCGCGAGCCGATTCATGAGCTTGCGCCCGATCATGCCGGCGGCGCCGATCACCAGAACGTGCATGTCGAAATCCTCATCGCTCAGAAATCCCCGGGGGAGGCGCACTTTCCCCGGTTCCGAACGGGTCCGCAAGTCGGCGTGTCGACGTCGGGGACCTAGATTCCCCGGGCTCGGGAGCCCTTGCGGTCAGCCAGACGACCTCGATCGTGGCGCGAACCCTGCCGTCGGGGTCTGAAAAGCGCTCTTCATAGATCTGCGCCGCCCTCGCCAGGAGTTTCGGCGTGACGGGCCGGCGAGAACGCGCCTGAAGCGCGCTCGACAGCCCGAGCGATTTGATTTCTCGCATCAGCGCATGCGGACCCGAATATCGCACCGTGACCCGGTCCGCGTCGGCCACCGGTTCGGCGAACCCTGCGCGCTGGAGCAACGCGCCCAGTTCGCGGATGTCAGCAAATGGCGCGACCCGCGGAGTAACTCCGCCGCAGAGCTCGCCCTCCGCCTGCAGCCATGACTCACGCAGTTCGGCGAGCGAACTGCCCCCGAAGAGGGACGCAAGCAGGACACCCTTGGGCTTGAGCGCGCGCCTCATCTGAATCAAGGCCCCTGGCAGATCGTTCGCGAAATGGAGCGCGAGGATGCTGACGAGCGCGTCGAGCGACTTATCGGCAAAGGGAAGAAGCTCTGTATCGAAGGCGAGCTCATCGCCGGTGCCGGGCGAAGGTGCCGCGGCGAAGATGCGCTCGAACCGGCGGCTGGCCAAGAGCCGCCCGCGGACCGTTTCGGCTCCAAGCCCATGAACAATGCTCAATGCAAAATCACCGGGGATCAGCTCGAAACGGTCCATCACGTGGCTGGCCGCGGTTTCGGCCAGAAACCGCAATGGTCCGTCTTTGGCGCGCCCGAAATTATGGCGGATGCGCGCGGCATCGAAGAGCTGTGGAACGGAAGAGGTCACTGAGGAGACGTAGTCGTGGAGGACCGCGAATTCCATGGCCGGTCGGCCCATGTTAGCGTGATGCAATGAGCGCGCCGTCCACGGCGGTACGGTTTGGCCGAAGCATCCTTCGCTTCGTAATGCCGCCTTTGTGCCTCACCTGCCACGCGCCCGTCGCCGCCGACCATGCGCTGTGCATCGGGTGCTGGTCGACTGTCGCCTTCATCGAGCCGCCCGTCTGCGATCGCTTGGGCATTCCATTCCCCTATGAACAGGGTGAAGGCGCGGTCAGCGCCGCGGCGATCGCCGATCCACCCATTTGGGGACGGGCGCGCGCGGCTGTCGTGTTCAACGAGGTGTCGCGCCGGCTCGTTCATGCGCTCAAGTACCACGACCGCCATGAGGCGGGCTTCCTGATGGCGCGCATGATGGCGCGGGCCGGCCTCGAGCTGCTCGAGGCCGCGGATGCGATTGTGCCCATGCCGCTTCACCGCTTCCGCCTGTGGTCGAGGCGGTACAATCAATCGATGCTGCTCGCGCGCCACATCGGCGAGATCTGCGAGAGACCGGTGAGGCCGGAATTTCTCTCCCGAGCGCGTTCGACCCCACCTCAGGCCGGCCTGGACAAGCCGACGCGCCGACGCAACGTGAGGAACGCCTTCGCTGTCGATGACGCCATTGAGCCTGAAGTCTTCGGGCGCAAGATCGTCCTGGTCGACGATGTGCTCACGACGGGTGCGACCGCCGAAGCCGCAACCGATGCGCTCCTGAAGGCCGGCGCGCTCAGCGTGGACGTCCTCGCCTTCGCGCTTGTTCTGCAACCGAAGCGGCTCCATATTTGAGGCATGCCGAAAATCACGATCTATACGACATCTTACTGTCCTTATTGCCATGCCGCGAAGGCGCTCCTCGGCAAGAAGGGTGTCGGCTATGACGAGATCGATGTGAGCTATGACCCGGAGGAGCGCAAGCGCATGTCGGCGCGCGCGAACGGCCGCCGCACGGTGCCGCAGATCTTCATCGATGGCGTCCACGTCGGTGGGTTCGACGATCTCCACGACCTCGACCGCCGGGGCGGTCTCGATCCCCTGCTCCGGGCCGGCCAGCCTGCGTGATGTTCCAAGCCGGCCTCGTACAAATGCGGTCCGGGCGCGACCCGTCTCGCAACATCGCTGATGCGACCCGCTTCATCGACGATCTCGCGCGACGCGGGGCAAACCTCATTCTCACGCCTGAGATGACGAACATCATCGAGACTGACCGGGAGCGGCTCAAGCACATGGTTCGGCCCGAAGGCGAGGACCAGTCGGTCGCCGCGCTCTCGGAATCCGCGAAGAGCAATCGCGTCTGGCTGCTTGCCGGCTCTCTTGCGCTGAGAAACACCGCGGGCATGCTGGTCAACCGGTCGCTCTTGTTCGACCCGCAAGGGCGGATTCAGGCGCGGTACGACAAGATCCATCTCTTCGACGTGGACCTCCCCGATGGCACCGTCATCCGCGAATCCGCAGCCTATGCCTCGGGCCGGGATGCCCCGATCGTGCCGCTGCTCTGGGGAAATCTCGGACTGACGATCTGCTACGACGTGAGGTTTCCTGCGCTTTATAAATCCTTAGCTCTGGCCGGTGCAGACTTCATCACGGTGCCTTCCGCCTTCACGAGGGTGACGGGCGAAGCACATTGGCACGTGCTCCTCAGAGCCCGCGCCATCGAGACCGGATCGTTCATCCTCGCCCCTGCGCAGGGAGGGTTACATGAGTGCGGACGGGAGACTTTCGGAGCGAGCCTCGCCGTTTCGCCATGGGGCGAGATCATCGCGGAAGCCGACCGGGAGCCCGGAACCCACATGGTGACACTCGACGGAGCCGAGGTGGACAAAGCGAGGCGGCGCATTCCGGCGCTCCGCCACGGACGGCGCGTCGCCTTGTCCCGATGTGACGAAATTGCTACGTGACCCTATGATCCGTTACGACCTCATCTGCGGAGAAGGCCACTTGTTCGACGCCTGGTTCACCACGTCCGGCGCATTCGACGAACAGGCGCGCTCGGGCCTCGTGAGCTGTCCGACCTGCGGCTCGAATGCAGTCGAGAAGCAGTTGATGATGCCCGGTATCCCTACGAAGTCCAATCGCCGGAGCGAGGCCAAGCAGCCGGTTTTCGCGGGCGCCGATCCCCGGCAGGCCATGCTGCTCAAGATGATGCGCGAGCTCCGCCAGAGCGTCGAAGCCAACGCCGAATACGTCGGCGACAAGTTTGCCGATGAGGCGCGGCGCATCCACTACGAGGAAACCGAGAAGCGCGGCATCTACGGCGAGGCGACCCTTGAGGACGCGAAGTCGCTGGTCGAGGAAGGCATCGAGGTACACCCGCTCCCGAAGCTTCCCGAAGACACGAATTAGGCGGGGTTGCTCACCGCTGCGAAGGCGTTCCCAGGAGCATCATGTAGTTGACGTCCATGTCGCGGGAGCGGCGCCACTCGCCCGTGAAGGGCGAATAGGCGACGCCCGTTTCGGCCAGGACGTCGAGCGCGTTATCGGCGGCCCAGACGCGCACCTCCTCGGGTGTTATGAACTTCTCCCATTGATGGGTGCCGCGAGGCAGCCAGCCCAGCACGTACTCGGCGCCGATGATCGCCAGCCCGAAGGATTTGAGGGTCCGGTTTATCGTCGCAACGAACATGAGCCCGCCAGGGCGCAATAGTCCAGTGCATGTGCTCATGAACGCCGCGGGATCGGCGACATGCTCGATCACTTCCATGTTCAGAATGATGTCGAAGATTTCGCCGGCGCCAATGAGCGCTTCGGCCGTCGTCGCGCGGTAGTCGATCGCAAGCTCGACCTCGTCGGCGTGAACGCGCGCCGTGGCGATATTCCGCTCGACGGGATCGATCCCGACCACGCCCGCGCCGAGCCGTGCCATCGGCTCCGATAGAAGGCCGCCCCCGCATCCGATGTCGAGAAGCCTCAGCCCCGCAAGCGGGTGCCGCTCGAAGGGGTCGCGGTGGAAGCGCGCCGTCGCCTGCTCCTTGATGAAGGCGAGCCTCACCGGATTGAAGATGTGCAGGACCCGGAACTTACCCTCGGGGTTCCACCATTCGGCGGCAAGCTTCGAGAACCGGTCGAGCTCGGCTGGGTCGAGGCTCCGAGCGGCTTCACCGGGCGGCGGGTTTTGCGGGTTCACGAGCATCAATATTGCATGCTCCGGCGTGCTCATCTATGACTGGAGCCGCGCCGAACCCACCGAATCTCATCAACTGTGGCGAGGGAGGGGCGTGCCCGGGCATCTGCGGGACAACCGGGCGCGACGACGAGGCAGTGCATGGGCCGACTGGTGATGAAGTTCGGCGGGACATCAGTTGGCGATGTCGACCGCATCCGCAATGTGGCTCGCCATGTCGAGCGCGAGGTCAAGGCCGGGCACCAGGTCGCCGTGGTTGTGTCCGCCATGGCCGGAACGACGGACAGGCTCGTCAGCTGGTGCCGCGAAGCAGCCCCAGTCCATGACGCCCGCGAGTACGATGCGATCGTCGCCTCGGGCGAGCAGGTCACCGCGGGGCTCCTCGCCATCATTCTCCAGGACATGGGCATCCCGGCGCGGTCATGGCAAGGCTGGCAGGTGGCGGTGAAGACCGACGGCGTCCACGGCGCGGCGCGCATCGCCGAGATCGATGCCTCGGCCCTCCGCAAGCGCATGGAGCAGGGCCAGGTCGCCGTCGTCGCGGGCTTCCAGGGGATCGGCCCCAACAGCCGGATCACTACCCTCGGCCGCGGCGGATCGGACACGTCCGCGGTGGCGCTCGCGGCCGCTCTCGAGGCCCGCTGCGACATTTATACCGATGTCGATGGCGTCTATACGACTGATCCGCGCATCGTGTCGCGGGCGACGAAGCTCGAGCGGATCACTTACGAGGAGATGCTCGAAATGGCTTCGCTCGGGGCCAAAGTCCTGCAGACGCGCTCGGTCGAGCTCGCGATGGTGTACAAGGTGCCGCTGCAGGTCAGGTCGAGCTTCGAGCCGCCCGACTCGCCGGACCAGAACAAGCCCGACGGGACCGGCCCCGGGACCATCGTTTGTGGCGAGGACAACATCGTGGAACAGCACGTCGTGAGCGGGATCGCCTACTCCAAGGACGAAGCGAAGGTTTCGATCAGGCGCGTCAAGGACAAGCCGGGGGTCTCGGCCTCGATCTTCGGGCCCCTCGCCGAGGCCGACATCAGCGTGGACATGATCGTTCAGAATGTCTCCTCAGACGGCGAGACCGCCAACATCACCTTCACGCTCGCGCGCAAGGACCTGAAAAAGGCGCTCGACGTGCTCGCCGGCCTCAAGGACAAGGTCGGCTATCTCGAACTGACGCACTCGACCGACGTCGCGAAGGTATCGGTCGTCGGGATCGGAATGCGCAGCCATGCCGGGGTGGCGGCTCGAATGTTCAAGGCGCTCGCCGAGAAGGGCATCAACATCCAGGCGATCACCACCTCCGAGATCAAAGTCAGCGTGCTCATCGACGCGGCCTATACCGAGCTCGCCGTGCGCACCCTCCATTCCGCCTACGGGCTCGAGAAGGTCCACTGAGCACATGGCCTTCGCCCGCCACCAAATCATGACGCTCGCTTGGTGCCGTAAACGGCCGCCCAAGGACACCGTCTGATGGTTGCCTCCGCCCTCGGCCCGCGTGTTCTCCTCAAAAGGCTCCGCGAGGTCATGGCGGAGCCCGATCCGGCACAGACGCGCCTCGATCGCATCGTCAGACTGATCGCCGCCAACATGGTGGCGGAGGTATGCTCGATCTATGTCATGGGCCCCGACAATGTCCTCGAGCTCTACGCGACCGAGGGCCTGAGACGGGAGGCTGTCCACCGCTCGAAGCTCAGGATCGGCGAGGGCCTCGTCGGCACGATCGCCTCGCAAGCCCAGATCCTCAATCTCGCTGACGCTCAGCATCACCCGGCCTTCAAATACCTCCCCGAGACGGGTGAGGAGATCTACAACTCGTTTCTCGGCGTCCCCATCCTGAGGAACGGCATCGTCATCGGCGTGCTCGTCGTTCAGAACCGTGCCCGGCGGCACTATTCCGAAGAAGAGGAAGAGGCGCTCCAGACGACCGCGATGGTCCTCGCCGAGGTGATCGCCGCCGGAGGTCTGGGCGACGTCGCGCGCCAGGTCGCCGGAGACATCGCCCATATCCGCAGCCACCACTTCAAGGGCGAGTCCTTGGCGGGCGGCGTTGCGCTCGGACATGTCGTCCTTCACGAGCCGCGCGTCATCGTCACCAATCTCATCGCCGAAGACATCCCGCGCGAGAAGGCGAGGCTCGATACGGCGATCGAGCAGCTGCGCGCGCATGTCGACGAGCTCGTGGAAGGCACGGACACGCGCGGCGGCGAATATTCCGAGGTGCTCGAGACCTTTCGGATGTTCGCTCACGACCGCGGATGGGTGAACAAGCTCCGTGAAACCGTGCAAACCGGTTTAACTGCCGAGGCAGCGGTCGAGCGCGTGCAGAGCGACAATCGCGCCCGCATGCTGCGTACGCCCGATCCCTATCTGCGCGACCGCCGCCATGATCTCGATGATCTCGCCAACCGGCTCTTGCGCATCCTGACCGGACAGGTCGCGACCGCATCCAGAGGCGACCTGCCGCAGAATGCGATTCTCGTTGCCCGCAACATGGGGCCGGCCGAACTCCTCGACTATGACCGCAGCAAGCTGCGCGGCGTCATCCTCGAAGAGGGAGGACGGACAAGCCATGTCGCGATCGTCGCGCGAGCGCTCGGGATTCCGGCGATCGGGCAGATCGAGGGGTTGATCGATCTCATCGATCCGGGAACGCCGATCATCGTCGACGGCGAGACGGGCGATGTGCATGTCAGACCTCCTCCCGAGATCGAACGCGCCTATGCCGAGAAGGTGCGATTCTATGCGAAGCGCCAGGAGCAGTATGCGGCGTTGCGCGACACGCCGCCGGTTACCCGCGACGGCGTGCGGATCACGCTCGGGGTCAATGCGGGGCTGCTCGTCGATCTGCCGCACCTCCACGATTCGGGCGCCGAGTGCATCGGGCTCTACCGGACCGAGCTGCAGTTCATGATGGCGCAGCGCTTCCCCCGTCTCGAGACGCAGATACGCCATTACCGCGCGGTTCTCGAAGCCGCCGAGCCGAAGCCCGTGACCTTCCGAACTCTCGACATTGGCGCGGACAAGATAGTCCCCTATTTGCGCCAGCCGAGGGAAGAGAACCCCTCCATGGGCTGGCGCGCGATCAGGCTCGCTCTCGAGCGTCCGTCCCTCCTCCGGCTCCAGATTCGCGCCCTGCTTCGGGCGGCCGATGGTCGCGAGCTTCGCGTCATGTTCCCGATGATCTCCTCGACCGAGGAATTCCGGGAAGCCAAAGACATCGTCGAGCGCGAGAGAGAGCGCCTCGTGAGTTTCGGCTATTCTCTGCCTTCAGCGGTCAAGCTCGGGGCGATGATCGAAGTGCCGGCGATCATCTGGCAGCTCGATCAGCTCCTGCCCGAGCTCGACTTCATCTCGATCGGGTCGAACGACCTCACTCAGTTCCTGTTCGCATCCGACCGCAACAATGCCCGGCTGGCGGAACGCTACGATACACTGAGCCCGGCCGTGCTCTCGGCAATCAAGACCATCATAGAGAAGGCCGATCAGCACCGGGTTCCGGTCAATCTGTGCGGAGAAATGGCCGGACGGCCGCTCGAGGCGATGACGCTGCTCGGCCTGGGGCTCCGGTCGATCTCGATGGTGCCGGCCGCCGTCGGTCCGGTGAAGGCGATGGTTCTCACTCTCGAGCTTGCGCGACTGAAAGCCTATCTCGAGCCCCTGTTAAGACGCGCCCATCAGTCGCTGCGCGGCGATCTCGAGGCGTTCGCCGAAGCCGAATCCATTCCGATCGCAGCGACGAGCGGACGTTAGCCTTCTGCTTACCATTCTGCGGCAAGGTGAGGCTCGAGCGTAGCGGAGTCCAAGAGCTCCGCTTGGTGCGTCAGAGAGTGCGACATGGATGTTTCGAGTGCCGAACTGATTGATGGCGAGAGCCGCGACCAGCGTCCAACCACGCTTTACCGCCCGAGACCGGACGGCGAGCTCGACCCCGCAGGCGAGGCCGGCTGGTACCTCCAGCGCGAGCGCGAAAAGAGAGGCGAGAGCGTAGCGGCAGCCGGCGAGGCTGCCGGGATACATCCCTACCATCTCGAGGCCATCGAGGATGGCGACCTCACCCGGCTCCCCCAGCGTCTCGAAGCGCTCGAGATGATCGGCTCCTACGCCCAATATCTGGGGTTCGATCCAGAGCCCCTTCTCAGGCACTACGCCAGCTTCCTGCCCCGGCCCAGATTGGTGCCCGAAGCCCCGCACCCCGCGAACCCGCCGCCGCTCTCGAGCGCCAAGGTCATCAAAATGGGAAGCGCCCGGCCGCGGTTCAGCCTGACGAATTTGCCAGGAGGCGCAGGCGGCATCGTGGCCTCCTGCCTCGGCGCGGTTCTGCTGTTCGCAATCGCCACCTGGACGATCCAGAGCTCGCGAGAGCCCCTGCCGGCCGGGAAGATCGCGGCTGACGCCATGCCCACCGCATCGACCAATGGCCGGGCGGCCGATGTGAAAGTGGCCGAGAGCCGACTAGAGGACGATCAGCCGTCCACGGTTCTTCCGGGCGGACAGACCACGATGGGTGTCGCGCCGCTCTCGGAAGAAGATGCCGCGGGCGCGGGTCTCAACGGGCTCACAGCCTTTCTCGAACAGAACATGCGCGACAAGCCGACGGGCAAGGCGGCCCCCGACGCGCCGCTCGGGGAGATCGCCGCCACCGAAGACGCCGTTACGACGCCCGAAGGAAGATTGTTCGGCTCGGCCAACCAGGGCTCACGCCTCATTCTCAAGGCGAAAGCCCCCGTCTGGGTACGCATCGAAGACGCCCAGGGCAACGTCGTGATGACCCAAATGCTGATGGCCGGCGATCGTTACCAGGTCCCGAATAAGGACGGGCTCGTGGTCATCGCCCGTGACGGCGGGCTCCTCTCCTACGAGATCGACGGCAAGGAGCGTGGCCTCCTCGGCACCCCGGGGGAGATCCTGGTCGGCCGCCCGCTCGATATCGCCACGCTCGCAGCAAAAGGATAAGCCGGCCAGCCTTGGCTCCGGACGGAGCCCTCGGCTAGAAGCGGTCGGACATGAACGGAGTTTCCGCCGATAAGCTCGAGCGGATCCTGCAGCGCTTCGCCGTCATCGAGGCGGAGCTCGGGCAAGGCGCTTCGGGCGACACCTTCGTCAGGCTGTCGAAGGAATATGCCGAGCTGCAGCCCTTGGCGGCGGCCGCGAAAAAGCTGAAGAAGGCCTATTCCGACCTCGCCGGCATCGAGGAAATGATCTCGGGGGGGGATAGGGACATGGCCGAGATGGCCGAGCGCGAGCGGGTCGTCCTCGAGAGCCGAGTCGAAGCTCTCGGGCAGGAGATCAAGCTCAAGCTCCTGCCCAAGGATGCGGCCGACGAGCGCAACGTCATCCTCGAAATAAGGGCGGGAACGGGCGGCGATGAAGCGGCGATCTTCGCAGGCGACCTCTTCCGCATGTACCAGCGCTATGCCTCCTTCAAGGGCTGGAAGCTCGAGATCATCTCAGCAAGCGAAGGCGATCACGGCGGCTTCAAGGAGATCATCGCCAGCATCGTCGGCCAGGGCGCCTACGCGCACCTCAAGTTCGAGTCGGGCGTGCATCGGGTCCAGCGCGTGCCCGCAACGGAGGCGCAGGGCCGCATCCACACGTCGGCCGCCACGGTTGCGGTGCTCCCCGAAGCCGAGGACGTGGACATCGAGATCAAGGACTCCGACCTCAGGATCGACGTCTACCGGTCCTCGGGGCCGGGCGGCCAGTCGGTGAACACGACCGATTCGGCGGTGCGAATCACACACCTGCCGACCGGTCTCGCCGTCGCCCAGCAGGACGAGAAATCGCAACACAAGAACAAGGCGAAGGCCCTCAAAATCCTGAGAGCAAGGCTCTACGAGCGCGAACGCGAACGGCTCGATGCCGAGCGCTCGGCCGCGCGGCGCGGCCAGATCGGGTCGGGCGACCGCTCAGAGCGCATCCGGACCTACAACTTCCCGCAGGGGCGGGTGACCGACCATCGCATCAACTTGACCCTCTACAAGCTCGATCAGGTGATGGAAGGGCCCGCCCTCGAGGAAATCGTGCAGGCGCTCATGACCGAGCATCAGGCCGAGCTCCTTGCGGCAGCCGAGGCGGATGCGGCCTGACACGGTTGCGGCGGCACTCGCTGAAGGGCGCCGATTTCTCGACGGCGCCGGCATTTCGTCCGCCGCGCTCGATGCCCGGCTTCTCCTTCAGGCTGCGCTCGGCGCGTCGCACGAGAGTCTGGTTTCGGGCCCCGAGCGCCCGCTTCGCGATGATGAACTGCCGGTCTACCAAGATCTCCTCGACCGCAGACGCGCGCGCGAGCCCGTCTCGCGCATCCTGGGCATTCGGGAATTCTATGGGCGCGAGTTCAAGGTTACTCCGGCGGTGCTCGATCCCCGACCGGACACCGAGACTTTGGTCGAAGCGGCGCTCTCGCGCATGCCTCCAGACGAGCCGTCGAGCATCGTCGATCTGGGAGCGGGAAGCGGGGCGATCATGATCACGCTTCTTGCGGAACGATCCGCCGCAACCGGCACGGCGACCGACAGTTCTCCGGCAACGCTTGCCATCGCCCGCGAGAACGCCGCGCGCCATGGCGTCGAAAAAAGGTTGCGATTCGTAGGAACGAACTGGTGGGACGGATTATCCGGCACGTTCGACGTGATCGTGTCCAATCCGCCCTATATCCCGACGTCCGCACTCCGCGCTCTTCCACCTGAGGTCGGACGCTATGATCCTTTGGGTGCGCTCGATGGCGGGCCAGATGGCCTCTCCGCGTTCCGCCGGATTGCATCCGGCGCGCTCCATCACCTCGCCCCCAAGGGGCGCCTTCTAGTCGAGATCGGGGAGGGACAGGACCAGGCGGTAAGGTCGATTTTCAGCGCCAAGGGGCTTGTCCCGTCAGGCTCATGGCACGACCTCGCTGGGCGCGTTCGCTGCCTTGGTTTTGTCCGACCGACATAAATCGTGTGTCGGCGCGACAAAAAGGGGGTTGGAAACCGGGCCAACCTCGGCTACCTATAGGTCGGTAGCGTATTCTGCCATTGCGATTGGCGTCCAGTCGGCGCCGTTGAGGGGGGCGGACCCGGTTAGGGGTTCCGCTCATGGGCAGGATAGGACTACCTGAACCAAAAGGACCAGGTTCGCAGAGCTCGTTTGAGCAGACTTATCAGTCAGGAACCGTGAAGAACGGTCTAGCTGCGCGCAATGCGCGTCAGCCGCTGCCGTCCTTCCCTAAAGTGATATGCAACAGATGCAAGATCATCGCATGAGATCAAGCCAGCACAACAACAAGAACAGAAGCCGGGGACGCAGCCGCAGCCGGCATCCGAGTAGCGGGGGAGGCAATCCCCTCAACCGGGTGTACGAGAGCAACGGCCCCGACGTGAAGGTCCGCGGCACCGCTCAGACTGTGGCCGACAAATATCTCCAGCTCGGGCGGGACGCCCAGTCGTCCGGCGACAACGTGGCGGCGGAGAACTTCTATCAGCACGCCGAGCACTATCTGCGCATCCTCTCGGCCGCCCAGGCCTACAACCAACAGTACCAGCAGCAGCAACAGCAGCAGCAGTTCCGCCGGCCGCAGGACGATGTCTTCGACGAGGACGAAGGCGACGACGGCACGGAGACGGATGGCGGCGACGGACAGCCGTTCGACCGGCCGCAATATGCCCCGGAGCAGCCGACGGCCACCCCGGTTACCGCGGCCGAATCGCAAGGCGAGCAGCCGAGCGAGCAGCGCGAGGGGGAGCCTCCACAGCAGCAGCAAAACCGCTCGCGCGATTACGGGCGTGACCGCAACCGTTCCCGGTCGAACTGGGAGCGGCGCGAGGGCGACAACCGGCAGGCTCAGCCGCGAAACGAACCACCGCGCAACGAGCCGATGCGCGGCGATCAGGGCAGGCAGGAGCAGCCGCGCGCCGAGACCCCTGCCCCAGTTAACCCGCAACCTGCCGCCGAGCCGGCGTCATCTACCGAGGGATGGGACGGGCCGCAGCCTTCCTTCCTGAAGCGGCCCGCGAACGGCGCCGGCCGCAGCCGGTCGGAGCGGCGGCCTCGGCGAGAGCCGAGCGAGGCACAAGAACCGCAAGCGGCCCCCGAACAGGCGCCGCGCGTCGAGTGACCGCTACGGCTTGCGATGTCGTAAACCCTACTTATATCTCCTCTCGAAGGCCCGGCCAGCTTGACGTAGAACGCCTCATCAGGGTTTGACTCAGGGATCCGCCGGCCAAATCCAACCATGACGGCGTTTATCCGGGGTGCTTTGCGAGGCCTCGGACGACGTGCTGAGGAGGAGAACATATGGATTTCGAAAAATATACCGAGCGATCGCGTGGCTTCATCCAGGCCGCGCAGAACCTGGCGCTTCGGGAAGGGCATCAGCGGTTCACGCCTGAGCATCTCCTGAAGGTGCTCCTCGATGACGAGGAGGGTCTTGCCGCGGGCCTCATCAAGGCAGCGGGCGGGGACAGCCGGATGGCTCTCCGAGAGATCGAAGCCGCACTCAAAAAGCTCCCGAAGGTGAGCGGCGGCGGCGCGGGTCAGGTTTATCTGTCGCCCGAGCTCGCCCGCGTCTTCGATGCCGCCCAGAAGCTCGC
>JBJMRA010000214.1:0-22806 GCA_045802365.1 Hyphomicrobiales bacterium
CGCGCAAGCGCGAGGGGACTTGCCTTCGTCCTCAGCCGATTCAGGCGTTGGCGTAGACCGCGGCGAAAGGGAGAGCGATGTGGAGCGCCGGCATATGAATCGATTTGTCTTTTCCGGCGATGACCGCCGGCGTCGCGGGAAACGCGCCGTCGACACGGGACCAGACCCAGGCCTTCGGCTCGTCCTGAGCAAAAACGACATAGGTCGAGAGACTGGGAATTGTGAGGTATTCTGAAACCTTGTCACCGAGGTCGACCGCCGTGCTCGACGGGGAGAGGATTTCGATGGCGAGCACAGGCTCGTTCGCGACATAGTCCCCGGGATTGCCTCCGGCGCGGTCCACGAGGATGTCGGGATACCGGAGCGTCTCGGGACCGAGGTCGAGCCCGAATTCCGAGATCACCATCCACTCGCGAGGATCGAGCTGGTTCGTGAGCGATACGACCAGATTGCTGATCATAATCGCGTGCCGCCGGGTGGCGCCGACCATCATGACGACGCACCCCTTGACGAGCTCATAGCGTCCGTCCTGCCTCTGCACCCATTCGATGAAGGCCGGCTTGTCGAAGCGAAGTGGCAGCTGAACATTCATATCAGTCTCGTTCTATCACGAAGCGCCGAAGCCTCGATAGGCATAAGCTCGAGCGGGCGCGGCGGCGTCCGCTGCCGCGATGTCCGCCATTCGCGCGTGAACGTGAGATTTCTCGCACACGGGATCGGGCTCCAGGGCCGAGCCCGTGATCGCCAGAGCCTGGCAACGGCAGCCGCCCCAATCGATCTCCCGGCGCTCGCAGCTGCGGCAAGGCTCGGGCATCCACGCGGTGCCGCGAAATGCATTGAAGGCCGGCGATGAGCACCAGATGTCGCCGAGGCTTCTCTCGTTGACCGACCAGAACTCGAGGCCGGGGATCGTTTCAGCCGCGTGGCAGGGCAGCACTTTTCCTGCTGGCGTGACGTTGAGCGATTGGCGGCCCCAGCCCCCCATGCAGGCCTTGGGATAGCGCGCATAGTAGTCGGGGATCACGGCATCGATGACGATCGTTCCCTGGTGCTCAGCGCGCAAGCTTTCGACAGTCTCCATCGCCGCGAGCGCCTCGTCTCGCGCCGGCATGAGCTGTTCACGGTTTCGAAGCGCCCAGCCGTAGTACTGGGCGTGCGCGATCTCGACACGCTTGGCCGAAAGGTCGATGGCGAGCCGGACGAAAGCCTCCACTTCATGAATATTTCCGCGATGAATTACGGCATTGACGGTGAGAGGAATGCCAAGCCGGTTCACGATGCGCGCCAAGCCGAGCTTCTGCGTGTGAGCGCCGGCGAGCCCGGCGATTCGGTCTCCGCTTTCGGCCGCAGCCGACTGGAATGAGAGCTGCACGTGATCGAGGCCGGCTTTCGCGAGCGCCGTCATCCTCAACTCGCCGATTGCAACGCCGGACGTGATCAGGTTCGAATAGAGCCCGAGTTCTGCGCAATGGCGCACGATCTGTTCCAGATCCCGCCTCGCTGTGGGCTCGCCTCCCGACAGGTGAACCTGCATGACGCCGAGCTCCGCCGCCTCTGACAAGACACGGAGCCATGTGGTGGTGTCGAGTTCGGCCGAGCGCCGCTCGAGCTCGAGCGGGTTCGAGCAATAGGGGCAATGCAGGGGACAGCGATGCGTCAGTTCCGCCAGCATGCCGAGGGGCTGCGGGAGAAAACTCACAATTCGACGACCCCCTTTTCCGCGAGCCCGCCCAGGAATTCCCGCACATCGCGCTCGACGTCCGAAGCATCGGCCGCGAACTTCTCCGCCAGTTCGTTGACGATCTCATCGAAGGTCAGCGCTCCCTCGCAGCGTTTCAGGATTTCGAGCGCGATGCCGTCGGGCTTGAACACACGTTCGGGAGCGAGCAGCACCCACTCCGAGCGCGCCTGATCGTAACGGAGCCTCACGCCGCGGGGCAGGCGGGGTCGGGACATCGGGAGGAGAGTCGGGCCGTTTGTCACCGCCATGAAAAACGGAGGCTCCCGAGCCGTTTCGGCTCAGGAGCCATTCACATGCGGGACCTAAAGTTCGGCCGGGAAATAGTCGTTGATCTCGAGGCCGATGCAGAGTTCCGTGATGGTCGGTTTCGCCCACTTCATGATGGTGTCTCCAAGCGGTCGTTCCCGCGAGCACCAAAACGCGAGCACGCGGGAGTCCGTTCCCGCGACATCCTGTCTTCCCGGACGGTAAAGTGGGGTCAAAAGGAGGACGGACATGAGACGGATCAGGTGGGGAATGGTCGGCGGGGGCCGCGGCGGCTTCATCGGCGAAGTCCACCGGATGGGCGCGAGACTCGACGACCGGTATGTCCTCCTTGCAGGCGCTCTCTCCTCCGACCCCGACCGCGCCCGGCTGTCGGCCGCCGACTGCGGCATCGGCCCTGATCGGGCCTATGCCGATTTCCGCGAGATGGCGCGGCGCGAGGCGGCCCGGCCGGACGGCATCGAAGCCGTTACGATCGTCACCCCGAACGCGTCTCATTACGCGGTCGCGTGCGCTTTCTTGGACGAAGGCATTCACGTCATCTGCGACAAGCCGCTGGCGACGAGCCTCGAAGAGGCAAGAGATCTCGTCGCGCTTGCTGGAAAAGCCGGTCGCTTGCTCGCCATCACTTACAACTATTCGGGTTATCCGACGGTTCGCCACGCGCGGAGCATCATCGCGGAGGGGGCGCTCGGGCCTCTCCGGATCATCCAGGTGGAATTCGCGTTGGGATGGCTTTCGGTTCCGCTCGAGAAGGAGGGCGTGAAGCAGGCGTGGCGGACCGATCCCGCCGAGGCCGGCCCGAGCGGCGTCATCGCCGACATCGGCACCCATGCCTACCATCTCGTGCGGTTCGTGACGGGCCTCGAGGTCGAGGAACTCGCCTGCGACATGTCGACATTCGTTCCGGGCCGCAGGCTCGAAGACGATGCGCGCATCCTCTTGCGTTTCAAGGGTGGCGCCAGAGGAATTTTGTGGGCGAGCATGGTCGCCGCCGGCGAGAGCGTCGGCTTCCGGATGAGAGTCTACGGCGAGAGAGGCCACCTGAGCTGGGACGAGGCCCATCCCGATCAGCTGCACCTGCGGCTGCTCGACGGAACCGACCAGACGCTCCATCGTGGCGGCAAGCTTGCGCCTTATGCCGACCGGTCCACCCGCCTCGTGGCCGGCCTCCCGGAGGGCTTCATCGAAGCCTTCGCCAACCTCTACCGCGACTACGCCGAGCAGATCCTTGCGATCGACGAGACGCGCGCACCGGATCCCATGAGCGTTCTCGCGCCCAAGGGCATGGATGGGATCGAGATGCTCGCCTTCGTCGAGGCAGCGCTTCGATCGGCGCGGGAGCGCTCGGCGTGGGTCACTCCGGAAAGCGTTGGCGGTAGCGCGGCACCGCTTCGGGGTTGACAAGGTTCACAGGCAGCCGTCCCGCAAGGATGCGGATCGTCTCCTGCGCGACGACGGTCCCCATGCGCTCCATCGCCTCCTCGGTGATGCCAGCGAGATGCGGTGTCAGGATCACGTTGGCGAAGCCGAAGAACGGATGATCCGCAGGAAGCGGCTGGGTCGCGAACACGTCGAGAGCGGCGCCGCCAAGGCGCCCTGAGTGCAAGGCCGAGACCAAGTCCGCCTCGACGACCACGGGACCGCGCGAAACATTGATGAGAAGCGCGCCGGTCCGCATGCGAGCGAGCTCCGTCGCCCCGATCATCCCCCGCGTCTCCTCGGTCAACGGACAGGCGAGCACGACGATGTCGCTTTGCGCCAGTAGCTCATCGAGCGAGACCGGCGTCACATGCTCCGGAAACCCCGCATTCCTGCGCGAGTGCCCGAGCACGCGCATGCCGAACCCGCCCATCGCGGCCGCGGCGATGGCGCGGCCGATGTTCCCCATCCCGATGATGCCGATCGTTCGGCCGCCGAGCTCGCCGGCGCTCTCGGCATGAGAGCGTCCCGCCAACCAGCCCTTCGACCGCAAGTCCGTATCGATAAAACGGAACCGTCGCAAAAGCGCGAGGCTCGCGAACGTTACGTATTCGGCGACCGTCACCGCGTTCGCGCCGGGCACATTGGCAACGAGCACGCCGGCTACGGTCGCGGCATCGACCGGGATCATGTCCAGCCCAGCGCCGTGGCGGATCGCCGCCCGCAAGCGTCGCTGGCGGGTGAAGAGGGCCGCCGGGATATTGGCACGGACGATCACGATCTCGGCCTCGGCTCCCTCGCGCGCGAGCGTCTCCGGATCGAGGGCGGAGGCTACCCGGAACTCTCCTTGGCTTTCGAGCATCGCCATCGGCTTCGGATGAAGCGCGTGTGTGGAGTAGATAATCGTCATCCCGCGATGTGGCGGGCCCAGGCTGCCTCCGGCTCAAGGGAGGGAAGCGCATTCGGCTGCTCGAGCAGGCCCTGCCAATAGCTCTCGACCCCTTTCAGATGCGCGTCCATGAGCTCCATGGCCTCGACGGCATCGCGCTTGGCGATCGCGTTGAAGATGCGTTCGTGCTCGGCATGGGATTCGCGGCAGCGTTCCGGGCGCTGGAAATAGATGCGCCGGCGCTCGGCGGTCATCATGTAGAAGATCCGCACGATGCGATAGAACACGTTGTTCTGGGTGGCGTTGACGATCTCCAGGTGGAAATCGCGATCCTCGAGATCGATCGGCTCGCCCTTGGCGATGCGCGCCTCGGAAGCTCCGAGAGCGGCGCGCATGCGATCGAAATTGCCGAGGAGGGCCCGCTCGCAGGCGAGCCGCGCGGCGGTGATCTCGTGAATGCGCCGCATCTCGTTCGATTGCCGCACCTCCTCGAACTTGAGCGGAATGCCCATTTCCGCGAAGAGCGCCAGCGCCTCGACGCTCGCGGCGTCGCCCGACATGTAAATCCCGGACTTGGCGCGCCGTTCGATGACCCGCAGCGCCTCGAGATAGGCGAGGGCCTCGCGCACCACGCCCCGTCCCGTCTTGAAGCGCTCGGCGAGCTCCCGTTCGGAGGGCACGCGCTCGCCCGGCTCGTATTTGCGCTCGACAAAGAAGAGCGCGAGAGCCGGGACGAGGTCGCGCTCTCCGGTCATGTCGCTCTCACGGCGTACTCGGCGAGCACATCTTCCCTGACCGTGATCCCGAGCCCCGGCCGGTCCGGGATGTCGATGAGGCCTCCTTGGACGGTCACGCTCTCCTCGATGAGGTCGTGGAGCATCGGATTGGCGCCGAGCGAAAATTCGAGGATGTAGCTCGACGAGCTCGCCGCGGCGACATGCAGTCCTGCGAAGAAGGCCGGAGCGCCGGCCCAGAGGTGGGGCGCGAGCCTCAGATTGTAGGCGCCGGCCAAGGCATCGATCCGCCGCGCCTCGGTGATGCCGCCGCAGATCGCGAGGTCCGGCTGAAGGATATCGACGGCGCGATGCGCAATGAGGTCGCGAAAATCGAAGCGCGTGAACTCGCTCTCGCCCGCGGCGATGGGGATAAGACAGCTCCGGCGCACTTCCGCGATGCCGGTCTTGTCGTCGGCCCCGACCGGCTCCTCGAACCAGGCGAGATCGCAGTCCCGCACGAGATGCGCGAAGCGCTTTGCCTCGGCGACGGTAAAGGTGCCGTGCGCGTCGACCATGATATCCACATGAGGACCGAGGTCCTCGCGCGCCGCTTTGACCCTTTCGGCCGAGACGTGCGCGGTGCCGTCCATCGCGCCCACGCGCATCTTCACCGCCTTGAAGCCACCATTCTCCAGGTAGGAGCGGAGCTGTCTGCCGATGCCTTGCGCATTGGCCCAGCCGCCGGATGCGTAAGCCGGCATGCGCTCGGCTTTGCGTCCGCCGAGCAGCCGCCAGATCGGCAGGTCGAGCGATTTGCCCAGAATGTCCCAGCATGCGATGTCGATGGCGCTGATCGCCGCGACCGTTACCCCGCGCCGCGAGAGGTCGGGAGCCACGTGCCCACGCTCGCTCGCATGTTGGCTCCGCACACCGTTGTAGAGGCTGTCCCAGATGAGCGAGATGTCGCGCGGGTCCTTGCCGATGAGGCGCGGGGCGAACTCCTGGTTGACGGTGGCAATGATGGCGTAATACGTCCCCGCACTGCCGGCCGCGTTCTTGCCTTCGCCCCAACCGACGATGCCGGCATCGGTCTCGATCCGCACGATGCAGGAATCGAACTGCTTGACCTGCCCGAAGTCGCTCTTGTGCTGGCGTTCGGGCGCGATCGGGATGGAGACCCAGGTCGCTTCGATCCGCGTGATGCGCATGATGTGCTCCTGCGGAGCCGATCCGCAGCGGAGGAGGCTATCTGATGAGCGGAAGCAGCGTCTTCGCCGACGTCTCGACGAGCATCGAGTAGAAGCCCTCCGATAGCAGGCTCGAGCCGTGATCCTGGATGAATTTGAGCTGCTCGGGCGAGATGTCGACCGGGTTCTTCTCGATCTGGTCGGGATATTTCGTGGCGGGCGTCCGATCGACGGGCGCGACGAACTCGACCGTGAGGGCGCCGTCGTAGCCCGATTCCCGGAGCGCATTCACGATCTTGCGCCAGTCGAGAGCGCCTTGGCCTGGCGCCATGCGGTTGTTGTCGGCGACGTGGAAATCGTAAATCCGCTTGCCCGCCTTCTTGATGGAGGCGAACATGTCGGCATCTTCGATGTTGAGGTGGAAGGCATCGAGGCATACGCCGCAGTCGGGCGCGATCGCGTCAGCCAGTGCCAGAGCCTGGTCTGCGCGGTTGAGCACATAGGTCTCGAAGCGGTTGAGCGGCTCGATCGCCACGCGCACGCCCTGCTTCTTGGCATGGTCGTAGCACTCCTTGACGGCGCCGGTGATCCACTTCCATTCCTCCTCCGGCGTGCCATCGGGAATGATCTTGCCCACGGTCACCGGAACGAGCGTGATGATCTCGCCCTCGAGGTCGTGAATCATGTCGAGCACACTCTTGACGTAATCGACCGACCGCGCCCGCTGGCCCTCGTCTCTTGCCGCAAGATTGCGATCGCCGAGCGTCAGCGTGACCGAGCCCCAGCAGCGAATTCCATACTGCTTGAGGAGCCGCCGCGTCTCCTTGGTGTCGTATTGCTTGGGCTCGCCCGAAATTTCGATGCTCTCGTATCCGAACTTCTTGATGCGGGCGAGGGTGGTTTCGAGCGGCTCGGCTCTCATCCAGTTGTGCGTCGACAGATGCATTGAGTCCTCCCTCTCTTCAGACTGGCCCGTCATCTGGTCCGACCAGTTCATGCAGGCTAGAGCAGCAGCAATCCTTACGCAAGCGCCGCGACGGGCCTACCCTGTGCATAGGGCGCGCTTGCGCCGTCAGACTTTTGGTAGTACCAGTTTCGCTCTGCACAGTGAAATGTCACGTGCGCTTGGGAAGGAGACGAATGGCCCGCTTGAGCTGCGTTCGAGCCAACTGGAGGAGCTCAAGCCGTGGGCGCTCTTGAAGGTCCGTCCCGTCCCGGTCGTTCCGCTGCCGTGCGCGTCCAGGCGGTGACCAAGACCTACGGGTCCGTCCGCGCGCTCGACGGGCTCTCTTTCGAGGCTCAAGAGGGTCGCTTCTTCGTCCTGTTCGGCCCGAGCTCGGTCGGCAAGACGACCACGCTTCGCACGATCGCAGGCCTCGTCCAGCCGGACAGCGGCACGGTGATCATCGGCAATCGGGATGTCACGCGCGCCCCGATTGCCGGACGGGGCGTCTCGATGGTCTTCCAGTCTTTCGCCCTTTATCCTCATCTGACGGTTTACGACAATTTCGCTTACCCTCTCCGGGAGGCGAAGATTTCAAGGCCCGAGATCGATCGTCGGGTGAAAGAAACCGCGGCGGTGCTCAAGCTCGCACATCGGCTCGAGCGCAAGCCCAACACGCTTTCGGGCGGCGAGCAGCAGCGCGTTGCGCTCGGCCGCTCGCTCATCCAGCATCCGAGCATATTGTTGCTCGACGAGCCGCTGACCAATCTAGATGCCAAGCTCAGGCACGACATGCGCGCCGAGCTGAAACGTCTGCACCGGCAGTATGGCATCACGATCGTCTATGCGACGCCTGACGAGCTGGAAGCCTTGTCCATGGGCGAAGAGATCGCTGTGATGCGCGACGGCAAGGTCGTGCAGCGCGGCACGCCGGACGAACTCTACGAACGACCTGCCGATCTTTATGTCGCGACCAAGATCGGCTCGCCGCACATGAACTTGATCGATGCGACCGTTGGCCCGAGCGGAAAAGCGGTGGAGACGCCGTTCGGTACCTTTCCCCTGCTCATGGAAGGGCATCTGAGCGCAGGCGAAAAAGCCGTCGTTGGTATTAGGCCATCGGACTTGAAGCTAGCCAAAGCCCAAACCATGGCGATCGACCTGCCGGTTCATCTGCTCGAGCCCCTCGGCGATATCACGATCGTTTCGCTCGAGGCGCCCGGCCAGCCTTTGCGCATTGTCTTGCCAGAGCAACAGGCTGCTCATATGAAACCGGGAGATCATGTGCCGGTGAGTATCGATCCGCAGAAGATTCACGTGTTCCGTACCCATGACGGCTTGGCCCTGCGCTGAGCCGGAATGGCGGAAAACAAGGTAGCGCTCAACCCAAAGGGAGGAATCCAAGAATGAATTGGCATACCAAACTAGCGGCATTCGGGGCTTCTGCCGCCGCCGCTGCGGTCATTACGCTAGGCGTCATGACGCCGGCTTTCGCGGAGGACGTGACCCTCACGATGGCCGTGCCCGATTGGCCGCCGACCCGTATCATGAAGAAGTTCTTCGACGAGCACTACAAGCCGCCGTCAGGCAACAAGGTCAAGCTCGACGTCGACTTCATTCCGTGGCCGGACTTTTATACCCGGGTCAACGCCTCCCTGACCTCGGGCGAAAAGAAGTACAACTTCATCGTTTCCGACTCGCAGTGGCTCGGCGCATTCGTCGAGGGTGGCTATTATCGCAAGATCAACGATCTTCTCGAAGCCGATCCGGCGTTCAAGCAGACGATGGAGCAGATCCATCCTGCGGTTTACAACGCCTACTCGACCTATCCTTACAAGTCGGCGAACCTCTACGGTTTCCCGCAGTTCCCGGACGTCATCGTGACCTTCGGGCGCAAGGACGTGCTGTGCAACGATGAAGAGCAGAAGAACTACCAGGCCAAGTACAATGAGAAGCTGCCCTGCACGGGCGAAGAGATCGACAACATGGACTGGAACACGTTCGAGCACATCGGCGAGTTCTTCATGCGCAAGAAGGGCGACAAGCTCGCCGGCCAGACCCTGGATGATGATTTCTACGGCATCGCCTATCAGGCCGGAAAAGGCTATGATTTCTCGTCCATGCAGATCAACGGCTTCATCTGGCAGTATGGCGGGAATATCTGGGACGAAACCAAGGCGCCCACCGGCCACGCCGAAGGCGTCGTGAACTCGGATCTGTCCGTCAAGGGGCTCGATCACTATCTCCGGCTGATCAAGTACATGCCGCCGGTAGCCAAGACCGGCACGATGGACATCTTCAAATCGGACGAACTGTTCCGGCAAGGCAAGCTAGCCATGAATCTCGACTGGATCGGACTCGGCGAAGCCTCGCTCGATCCCAAGACGTCGAAGGTCTCCGACAAGCTGGTGTTTGGCATGATGCCGGGCCTGCGTGGTTCCGATGGCAAGATCATCCGCTGGTCCAACATCGGCGGACAGCCGTTCGTGCTGACCACCTGGACCACGCCGACACAGACCAAGGAAGCGGTCGATTTCGTGAAGTGGTGGCTGTCGCCGGAGATCCAGCATCAGTTCGCGGCGGGCGGCGGACAATCGGCGGTCAAGGCGGTCTACGAGGATCCGAAGTATGTGACCTATCGTCCATGGAACCGCGCTTGGGCGGCCTCGCTCGATTGGCAGAAGGACGTATGGCACGTGCCGCAGTTCTTCGAGCTGCTCACCCAGCAGCAGGACCAGTTCGACCTTGCCATTACCGGCAAGCAGGAGGGCAAGACGACGCTGGATAATGTTGCCAAGTTCCAGGAAGATCTCCTGACGAACGCTGGCCTCATCCAGTAGCAATCTCTACTGCATCGGGAGCGGGTGAAGCCCGCTCCCGAGCTTTTGCGCTGCTTCCCCAGTTTCCGATGCTCTTCGGGTTTTCATGACTGCTGCGACCGTTGCTTCCCCGTCGCCCGCGTTCACCGCGGTTGTCCCGCACAATTGGAAGCTTGCGATCGTCGTCGCTCTCGTCGTGTCGATTGTCGCAGTTGCCGTGCTGCCATTGGCCGCGTCTTTCTGGGTGGTCGGAGCGATGGCGGCGTTGGTGGCGGCGGCCGCCGTCGTCAATGCCTTCCGCCACCGCTACTATGGCGGGCTGCTGGTCGCTCCTGCGATTGCCGTCCTGTTCGTAATGAACATCTTTCCGCTGCTGTGGTCGCTCGGGCTTTCGTTCTTCGCCTACCAGTCCAACCAGCAAACCATGCGCTTCGTCGGGCTTTCCAACTATATTCGCGTGCTCACCAGCGATCTCGTCGGGCGGGATACCTGGCACGCCTTGACCAACACGGCCCTGTTCGTGGTCTTTACCGTCACCGCGCAGATGATCACGGGCTTCCTGCTTGCGCTTCTATTCTCGAAGCAGTTCCCGTTTCGCCGCTATCTGCTGATCCTGGTACTGACCCCTATGATGCTGTCGGTCGTGGCGTCCGGCGTCTTCTTCTCGTACTACTACGACCCGACTTTCGGCCTGCTCAGCTACGCGGTGCGGGAGATCACCGGCAATGGCTTCATCCTGATGGACAACAAGGTCGGCGCGGTCGCCGGAATCGTTTTTGCCGACGCCTGGATGTGGTCGCCGTTCGTCATGCTGCTCGTGCTCGCTGGGCTCGTATCGGTTCCCAAATATCTCTACGAGGCGGCCGCTATCGACCGCGTGTCGGGCTGGCGCCAATTCTGGACGATCACCTTTCCCTATATTCGCGGCCTCTTGATGCTCGCTCTGTTGTTCCGAACGATCGAGGCTTTCAAGATCGCCGACCTCGTTTACATCCTGACCCGCGGCGGCAATGACACCTTGACCATCTCCTATCACCTGATCCGTATCGCCAACGAGCAGAACAAGACCAGTGAAGGGGCCGCGATCTCTTACATCATGCTGTTTATCGTGATCGTGCTGACCAACCTCTATCTGTATCTCGCCAACCGTCGAAGCAAGGGCGCCTGATCCGTGTCCCAGGCGATATCGATCCGCGAACGATTAGGCTTGCGCAAGGCGTCCGGCGTTGCCGAGGCGGGCTTTGGCCGGACAGTTGCGGCGGCCGCGGTAAGCCTCATCTACTTCCTGCCGGTCTTGTTCATCATCATCACCAGTTTCAAGATCCAGACCGATGCCCTTGCGGTTCCGCCCAAGCTGTTTCCGACAAGCTTTTTCGGGTTGATCCCGGATTACTTCGTATTTACGCCGACGCTTGAGAATTACACGGGCGTTTTCTCGCGCGCGATGATTTCGGGCGCGGCCGCCGAAAACACCGGATTCGATCGCTATTTCTTCAACTCGATCGTCATCGCTAGCGTGTCGGTGTTCCTGGCGTTGGTTGTCGGCACGCTCGCCGCCTATGGCTTCTCGCGGTATCCGCTGAAAGGAAACGACACTTATCTCTTCATCATACTGACCACGCGGATGCTGCCGGCCATCGTCGTCATAATTCCGGTCATTCTGATGTTCCGGGTGACCGGTCTATCGGGGACCTATCTCGGGATCATCCTGCTCTACACGGCGTTCAATCTCCCGTTCACGATCTGGATGATGAAGAGCTTCTTCGATGAGCTGTCGCCGGATGTCGAGGACGCCGCGCGGATCGACGGCTCGTCGGAGACCCGGGTCTTCTTCAAGATCGCCCTGCCGCAGGTGATCGCGGGGCTTGCCGCCACATTCGTGTTCGGACTCATACTCACCTGGAACGAGTTCCTCTTCGCGCTCCTGCTGACCAGCGTCGATACGCGCACGGTGCCGGTTGGGATGAACCAAGCGGTGGCTGGCGGCGGCATCGGTGTGCTCTGGGGATTGCTCGCGGCCATTGAAACTCTGTTCCTCATTCCGGTGTTTCTCGTCACCTTCTTCCTCCAGAATCAGCTGCTTCGGGGCGTGACGTTCGGAACGGTGAAGCGTTGAGATGTCCACGATAGACGTGCGGAGAATCACCAAGCATTTCGGGGCCTTCGTTGCCGTGAAAGAGGTGGATCTCTCGGTTGCGGCGGGTGAGGTCGTGTGTCTTCTCGGGCCCTCGGGATGCGGCAAGACGACGACCTTGCGCATGATCGCCGGCCTCGAGCGCGCGACATCGGGAGACATCATCATCGCCGGCCGGCGCATGAACGAGTTGCCGCCCGAGCGGCGCGACATCGCGATGGTGTTTCAGTTCTACGCGCTCTACCCGGCGCTCAGCGTTCGCGACAACATCGCGATGCCGCTCCATCACGACAGGCTCGGCCACGAGGAGATCGCCAGGCGTGTGGATAAGGTGGCGGACCTGCTTCACCTCACGGGCGTGCTCGATCGGCTGCCGCATCGCATCTCCGAAGGCGAGAAGCAGCGCGTCGCCGTCGCGCGCGCCATCGTTCGCGATCCCAATTGCTTCCTCTTCGACGAGCCGCTCTCGCGGCTCGACGTGGAGCTCAGGCACTCGATGCGGGGGCAGATCAAGGAAGTCCTATCGAATCTGTCCAAAGCCACTGTCATCGTCACGCATGACCAGCTCGAGGCCCTGACCATGGCCGATCGCATCGCGATCATGCGCGAGGGCGTGATCGAGCAGATCGGGACCCCGCACGAGGTCTTCGCGAAACCGGCCAACGTTTTCGTCGCAAGCTTCATCGGCACCCCGCAGATGAACCTGGTCGAGGCGGATTTCCGCGGGTTCGAGAACGGGTCGGCGTCGGTGGTGCTGACTGGGAGTGCCGTCGAGGTCCCCGCCGATCCGGCCGTTTCCCGGCTTCGCCCATCGAGGATCACGATCGGGATCAGGCCGAGAGCGTTCATTCCCGCGAGCGAGAGGGGTCAGCACGCGATATCCGTCGCGGCGGAGCTCATCGAGCCCATGGGCGCGGAAACGCTCGTGCACGCCCGCGCTCCCGACGGCGCCGATATCAGGGTCGTCGTACCTCGGGAGACCCGGATCCAGATCGGCGAGGCCTTGCACCTGAAGCTCGATCCCAAGCAGACGCATTTCTTCGACGCGGAAGGAAGGGCGGTGCGCTCGTGAGCGGTCACGCGATGGACAAGGGCATGACGGCAAAGGGCGCGCTCCGCCTCGAGGCTTTCATTATCGGCCTCGGCATTTTGGCGCTGCTCCTCATTTTTCAGCCGTTCAGCGTCAGATTGTTCGCTATCGGAAGCGGTCTCGTCGTCCTTGCCGGCCTCGTGAACAACTTGTTGCCGCTCGCGGTTCGCGGCGTCCCCGTGCGCTCGGTGGTTCTGGTGGCGCTCATCGTCGCCATGATCTTCTGCATCGTGCTACTGGTTTCGATCGCGTCAGCCCACCTCTACGGTGTGTTGTTCCTGAACCCGCCCGATCCCAATACGGCGATGGGCAAGGCCGCGCTCGCGGCGCCGCCGTTCTATCGAGCGCCTTTTGTCTGGGCTCTGGCCGGGGTTGGCGTTGGGTTGGCCCTGATCGTCGCCGCCATGACCAGGCGGCGAAACTAACGCGTAATGACACCCAAAAATCGTCACCCCGGCGTAAAGCCGGGGCCGATGGTAACCATAGTACGCGTAGTGAGCATCACGCGTAAGGCATCTGATGGGTCCCGGCTTGAGCCGCTATCGGATTCACACATCTCGAGCAGTATGAACACTTACAAATACCTCGTCACTCCGGCGAAAGCCGGAGCCTATCTCGACATTTGGCGGATCACACCGACAGCGTTAGCCTGCGCCATTACGGCACCCGCGGATGCCGAGGCGATTGCGACCCTCCGGGAGTTTGCCCCAACGACCGCACACCCGTCATGTTGCGAAATGGGTCCCGGCTTTCGCCGGGATGACGGCTAGAGCGTGCAAATCACCTCACTAGCTGCTTGACAAGCGCGTCGATCATCCGCGGCAGGTCGTAAGGAAAGCGCGAGGTGATGAGGTTGCCGTCGACCACGACCGGCTCGTCGATCACGGTCGCGCCGGCATTGGCCAAGTCGACATGGATGTTCCAGACGGCCGTCGCCTTCTTGCCTTTGAGAAGTCCGGCGCTCACCAGCACCCATGGGCCGTGGCAGATGCCGCACACGGGCTTGCCGGCCTTGTCCATCGCCTGGACGAAGGCATGCGCGTTCTTGTCGGCGCGCAGGAAATCCGGATTCCAGCAGCCGCCGGGAAGGATCACGGCGTCGTAGTCATCGGCTTTGGCGGTTTCGAGGTACTGGTCGATCTTGAGCCAGCCCGCATTCTCCATGAGCCTTATCGCGAGAACGTGCGTTTCGGCGACGGGCGGCATGCGCACGCCGTAGCTCGGGGGCAGGGGTCCTGCCTTGGGTGCCACGATGTGAACGGTCGCGCCATGTTCGGCGAGCCAGCGCATCGAGCCCAGGATTTCGACCTCTTCGACGCCGTTGGTGCAGCAGATCGCGATCTTCTTGCCTTTGAGGAGTCCGGGGTCGGTGGGCGGGTCCAAGAGGAAGGCGCGGAGCTCGCGATTGAGATCGCCCTCGGCGGTGACGAGAAGCTGGGTCGAAAGCAGCGGCACGCCGGCCGGCGATTCGAAATCCTGGACGCGGCGCACGCCGTCGTCGGCAACCGGTGCAGGGTGAAGGGCCTGATTCATCGCGCTCTCCCTTTTTGAGCTGTGTTGATGCTATCCCGCCGGGACTGACCGGATGGGGTCGGCGCGTCCGGCTGCAGGAACCCTTTATCCTTGAGATCGCGCCAAAGCGCATCTGGAATTTTCGCCTGGATCGTCTCGACGTTGACCCGGACCTGACTGGGGCTCGCCGCGCCGGGGATCACGGAGACGACGGCCGGATGGGCGAGCGGAAAGGCGAGCGCCGCCTCCGCGAGCTTGACCCCGTGCTGGCCGCAGATTTCCTCGATCTGGCGAACGCGTTCGAGCACGATGTCGGGCGCGGGGCTGTAATTGTAGTGCGCCCCCGGGCGAGCTCCGGTGGCGAGAATTCCGGAATTGTAAGGTCCACCGAGCACGATCCCGATGCCGCGCTCCTCGCATAGAGGAAGAAAGGTCTGGAGCGCGTCCTGCTCGAGGAGCGTGTATCGTCCGGCCAGCAGGAAGATATCGAAATCGCCGCGCCTGGCGAGAATTTCGGCGGCTTCCCATTCGTTGATCCCGGCGCCGAACGCTTTGATGACGCGCTCATCGCGCAGCTTCGAGAGCGCCTTGTAGCCTCCCTTCATGAGGGTCTCGACGTGCTCGTCGCGCTTTTCAATAGAGCCGTGATTGAAGACATCGATGTCGTGGACGAAGAGGATGTCGACCGAATTTATGCCGAGCCGCTCGAGCGAATCCTCGAGCGAGCGCATGACGCCGTCATACCCATAGTCGTAGATTTCGCGCCTAGACGGAATGTCGAAAAATTTGCCTTGTCCGAGCCGTTCCCCGGGTGGGCAAGCCCGGAGCAGCCGGCCGACTTTCGTCGAGATCACGTTTTCGCTTCGAGGCCTTCCACGAAGGAAATGATTGATGCGAGTCTCCGAAACGCCTGCTCCGTAGAGCGGGGCTGTATCGAAATAGCGAATTCCCGCATCCCAGGCCGCCGCAAGGGTCGCCTGCGCCTCCTCCTCCGATATCGCGTGATAAAGGTTTCCGAGCGGCGCCGCGCCGAAGCCGAGCGTCGTAAACCTGATCTCGGCCCCCGAAGGTGCTTTGAACGTGCGGGTCTTCATGATTGCCAATCTCCGCGGTCGGCGAAAAGCTCGGGGCGCTTCGTCGCGAGAGAGACGAGCCGAACCATCACGGCGTCGAGATGGTCGGCCATGGCCTGCGAGGCGCGCTCGCCGTCTCGCGCCGCTAGCGCCTCGAGGATTCGAACGTGTTCGGTTCGGGTTCGGGCGTGCCGCTCGGGCGATGCAAGAAGCCGTCTGACGCGGTCGAGCCCCATGCGCGCGCTCTCGGCCGCGGCCTTCACCTTCGGATAGCCGAGTGCGCTGAGCAAAGTTTCGTGGAACTCCAGATCGAGCTTGTGGAAGCCCCGCTCGTCATTCACCTCGATCGCCGCCGTCTGGTAGCGCAGGTTGCGCTCGAGCGCCGAGAGAGTTTCGGCCTTCATTCGCGTCGCGAGCTCCCGCACCGCTTCCTTCTCGAGGCTCCGCCGCACGAACATGTTTTCGTGCACGTCGGCGAACCTGATCCGCGACACGATCGTGCCCTTCTGTGGCTGAATCTCGACGAGGCCCTCCGCCTGGAGCCGCCCGAGCGCTTCCGAGATGGGATAGCGCGAAACGCCGAGGCGCTCGCACAGCGCGGTCTTGTCGATGAGGGTGCCCGGGGCAAGCTCGAGCGAGACGATGGCCTCCCGCAAGGCATCGACGACCCTCGCCGTGGCTCCGCCTCGTGCGGGCGCCCGCACACTCTCGATAAAATCGTAGCTCGGAGCTTTCGCTTCCATGCTAACATGTTAGAATGGGTCAAGTGAAAGTCAACGCTTGGCGAGCTCATCATGAACATTCAGCAGACTATCGGCGCCGAACCGCGCACGCTCAGACTCAATCCAGCCGATAACGTGATCGTCGCGGTGGATACGATCGACAAAGGCCGCGTCGTTGCCGGCATTGGCGCCTCGCAGAGGGTACCGCGGGGGCACAAGATGGCTGTCGCGCCGATCGCCAAGGGCGAGCCGATCCGGAAGTTCGGACAGATCATCGGGTTTGCGAAGACGCCGATTTCGCCCGGCGAATGGGTTCATGAGCACAATGTCGAGATGGCGGAGTTCGAGCGGGACTACGCCTTCGCCCAAGACGCGCGTCCCCCCGATATGCTTGCTCCTGACTTGCGCGCCACTTTCGGGGGGTTCCGCCGGCCCAACGGCAAGGTGGGCACGCGCAACTACATCGGCATTCTCACGAGCGTGAACTGTTCGGCTTCAGTGGCCCGCTTCATGGCAGAGGCGGTCAATCGGTCCGGCACGCTTGCCGAGTTTCCGAACGTCGACGGCGTCGTGTCCTTCGTCCATGGCACCGGCTGCGGCATGGCGGGGTCGGGCGAAGGCTTCGACATCCTGAAGCGGACCCAGTGGGGCTATGCCTCGAACCCGAACCTGGCGGGCGTTCTTCTCGTCGGGCTCGGCTGCGAGGTCTTCCAGATTGGCCGCATGAAGGAGATGTACGACATCCGCGAGAGCGATGCGTTCCAGACAATGACGATTCAGGACACCGGGGGAACGCGCAAGACCATCGAGGAAGGGGTTGCCCGCATAAAGGCCATGCTCCCTCTCGCCAATTCAGCAAGGCGGGAGACGCAAGCCGCCTCCGAGCTCGTCCTTGCGCTCCAGTGCGGGGGTTCCGACGGCTATTCGGGCATTACCGCCAATCCGGCGCTCGGCATGGCGGCGGACATCCTCGTGCGGAACGGCGGAACGGCAATCCTCTCTGAGACGCCCGAGATCTATGGGGCCGAGCATCTCCTGACGAGGAGAGCGCGCACACGCGAAGTTGGCGAGAAACTCATCCAGCGCATCAGATGGTGGGAGGACTACACGAGCCGCAACGGAGGCGAGATGAACAACAATCCCTCTCCCGGCAACAAGGCCGGCGGCCTCACCACAATCCTCGAAAAGTCACTCGGAGCGGCTGCCAAGGGCGGCTCCACCCCGCTTACCGCCGTCTACGAATATGCCGAGCCCGTGACCGAGAAGGGGTTCGTGTTCATGGATACGCCAGGATACGATCCCGTATCGGCGACGGGACAAGTGGCGGGAGGAGCCAACATCCTCTGTTTCACGACCGGGCGCGGATCCGCCTATGGCTGCAAACCGACGCCCTCGATCAAGCTCGCCACCAATTCCGAAACCTATCGCCGCATGACGGATGACATGGATATCGACTGCGGCGACATCCTGGATGGCGTGTCCCTTGAGGAAAAGGGCCGGGAGATTTTCGACCTGATGCTCGAAGTGGCCTCGGGACGGAGGACAAAATCGGAGCTTCTGGGCTACGGCGACAACGAGTTCGTCCCCTGGCAAGTCGGAGCGGTCATGTAGGCCGAAGCGCGATCAGATTCGCCCCATGAGGAGGAGGATCAGAACGATCACCAGCACGACGCCCAGTACTCCGGAGGGCGTATAGCCCCAGCTCCGGCTGTATCCCCAATTCGGCAAGGCGCCGATCAGCAGCAGGATGAGGATGATGAGAAGGATCGTTGAGACGGTCATTTGTACCTCGATTGCGGCCGTGGGTTGACCATTAGGTACAAACGTCTCATCCCGGCTGAGGTTCCCGCTCTCCTAAGTGCCGCTGCGGCGGCCGCCTACGTACTGCATTGCGGCATTGGTGCGCGCATCGGGTCCGAAATCGCCCTCGTCGGTGACTTGGAGCAGCTGCACAAGCCGCGTGCGGGCGCGATTCACCCGGCTTTTGACCGTTCCCACGCGAACGTTGCAGATCTGTGCGGCTTCTTCGTAGGAAAGTCCCTCGGCGCCTACGAGGAGAAGAGCTTCCCGCTGATCGGGCGGAAGCTTGGTCAGGGCTTCGCGCAGGTTCGTCACATCGAGCGCGCTTTGTTGGTTTGGTTGCACGGCGAGCCGGGCGGCGTGCACACCCTCGGCATCCTCGACTTCGCGGCGCCGCCGGCGCATCGTGCTGTAGAGTTCGTTGCGCAAGATCGTGTAGAGCCATGCCATGAGGTTGGTGCCGGCCTGAAACTGGTGCTGATTCGCCCACGCGCGGCTCAGCGTCTCCTGAACGAGGTCGTCGGCGCGCGCCCTGTCGTTGGTCATGGAGACCGCAAAGGCGCGCAATTTCGGAATTGACGCCAACAGACCGTCACGAAAATCCTGATCGACCGTCATAATGCGCGAGCTTCCGTTGGACGGGTGTGCCCCGGCCCTAAGCTTCTCGCTTTCCTCCTTTTTCGAGTTGTTTCAGAAGGTCGAGAAACCGCTCCGGCACATCCTCTTCGACTACATCGGCATAGAGCCGCCGAAGCTTGGCGCCGATTTCGTCTTGGATGATGCCGTCGACTTTGGGGCCACGGTCACCCGCCTTAGGTGGCGCTGCACCTTTCCGCTTGGTCATCTCGGGAATACCGAACTCCAGCCGCTTGCTTTCTTCTGTTGTGGTATCCGGGACAGCGGCTTGAACCCTCAGTGTTGCTTAACGCCGACAAGGCGCGCAGGTTCCCTCCAAGCCTGAGGCAGCTCCACTTTTCGCCGTCGGTCCCGAAAATAGGATTAGAGTGGATTGCAGCAAAGGTATCCGATAGGAAGTCGGAAGTCCAATCGCCCTCGCGGGAACCGCGAATGACCCTCGCCCAGGATATTGCCTCGCAATTGCCCTTGTTGCGCCGGTATGCGCGCGCTCTCACCGGGAATCAGAAGAGCGGCGATCGCTATGTCGCGCTTCTGCTCGAAACGTTGATCGCCGACCCGGCGGCCCTCGAAGGCGAGTCGTCGTTGCGCGTAGGCCTCTACCGGACGCTGTCGAGGCTCTGGAGCTCGGTGCCCATCAACCTGAAGCCGGGGGTGCGCCAGGACTGGGAGGCTTCGGCGAGCGAACGGCTTGCCGCGATTGCGCCCCGGCCCCGGCAGGCTTTTGTCCTCACCGCCGTCGAAGGCTTCAGCCTAGACGAAGCCGCACAGGTGCTCGACACGACCCCCGAGGAGGTCACCGAGCTCCTGGCGCAAGCGAGCCGCGAGATCGCCGAAGAAATATCGACGAGCGTGCTGATCATCGAAGACGAACCGCTGATCGCCATGGACATCGAGACGCTGGTCACGGCCCTTGGCCACAAAGTCACCGCCGTGGCGCGCACTTATGACGAGGCGGTCGCCGCATTCGAGGCGGAACGTCCGGGTCTCGTGCTGGCCGACATCCAATTGGCGGACGGGAGCTCCGGGCTCGATGCGGTCAACACCATGCTGACGACGGCAGAGGTTCCGGTGATCTTCATCACCGCCTATCCGGAGGCGCTCTTGACTGGCGAACGGCCGGAGCCCGCATTCCTGGTTACCAAACCGTTCATCCCGGAGATGGTGCAGGCGATCATCAGTCAGGCGCTGTTCTTCCGGACGAAGTCGAAGCACACCTAAAATATTTTGGGAACCCGGACGGAACCCGGGATCGGGGTCGCAATTAGGTCTGCAGGGAAAAGTTCTCCCGCAGGCTTGCGATTGCCCTGCCAGCCCCTCACCCGTGCAAGCCTGTTAAGACCCTGCTCAGCCACTGGTTGGGCAGGGTCTTTTCTTTTTGCTCCGCTGGCTTTCGGGCCATCACACCGTGGCCTCAGGTTACGATGGACACCCCGGCCACGATGAGTATCAGCACGATGGCCGCGAGAACGAGGAAGATCGCGAAGAGCACTTTGGCGATGCCGGCGGCCCCGCGGGCAATGCCGGTAAAGCCGAGGGCGCCCGCGATGATCGAAATGACGAAGAAAATCAGCGCCCATTTCAGCATGACCTAGACCTTAGAGAATGGCAGCTTCGCGAGCGGCCGCTGTTCCCGGCGCGCGAGCCTGCTCGTTAAAGAACAGCGCTTGGCTGATGATCGCCTTCACCATCTCCGGCTGAAACGGCTTCGCGATCAAAAACGCAGGCTCCGGCCGGGCGCCGGTCAGCAGCCGCTCAGGATAGGCCGTAATGAAGATCACCGGCAGATCGAAGCTCGTGAGAATTTCGTTCACCGCTTCTATTCCCGAGCTGCCGTCAGCGAGCTGGATGTCGGCAAGGATGAGGCCGGGTTTCGATTTGGAAACGATTGCCACGGCTTCGGCGTGGGTCCGGGCCGTCCCGGTGATCCGGTGACCAAGGCTTCGCACGAGTTCCTCGATTTCCATCGCGATGATCGGCTCGTCCTCGATAATAAGGACATCGGTGGCGAGCTCGCCCGCAAGCTCCACGGCGAAGCTGTCGATGTCGCGGCGAATGCTTTCGCGGCTTTCGCCGAGGACGTGGCAGATCTCTTCGGTGGACAGGCCCTCGACCGATTTGAGCAGGAAAGCGAGCCTGTGCTGGACCGGTATGGGCTGAAGGTGCTTGCTCGTTTCGCGCTCCCAGCGGGTGTTCGGCTCTCCGGGCTCGGTGGCGATATGCCGCTTGTGAAGGGCCTTGCACAACAACCTGAACGCCTCCGCTCTCGCCGGCGCCGACATGTCGAATTGCGTCGGATCATCAATGAGGTTCTGGAGGAGATCCGCAACGTATTGGTCGCCCGCGCTCTGGCTGCCGGTCATCGCCCTCGCAAACCGGCGCAGATAGGGGAGATGCGGCGCGATACGATCAACAAGGCTCATGTGAGTTCACTTCCCGAGACTAGGAATGCAGCCCTGCTTAACGCCGCTCGAGCGAGTGAGGTTCCGAGCACGGAGGTGAAACGATTTGCCGTGACAAGTCTTTTCCTCACAGGAGGGAGCGGACGGTGCAAACGGCTCAAGAAAGGATGCTCGCGCGGGTCGGCGCGGCTCTTCGCAAGCGCCTGGAGAAGGGTACGGCGGGAGGAATGCCGGCTGAACTAGCGGAACTGGTCGAGCGTTTGACGTCGGTATCCACCGATCAGCCGCGCGGAGGAGAAGGGCTTTACTCGTCCCGAGTAGGAACACGCTTGGCGGCGAGCCGGGGCGCCATCGGGGCCGGGACGTACCCGGTCGGCCGCTCTCGTCCGCGCTTTCGGCGGCCCGACTCGCCGTGATTATCGCCGAGGCGGCGAGCCTCCCGTGCCGACCTTCTCTCGGCACGGCGTTTAGCCCTCTCGTCATCTCCGGCGTCGGTTGGTACGGGTTCCAGACCTGCGGGCTCTAGCGTTTCGGGTTCGCTCGGCGTTGATTCGACCTCTGCGGTTTCAGCCTTCTTCTTTTTGCGTTCCGCTTTGAGCAGCACACGTGCGAGCGCGTCTTCGTCATCAGGAGCAACGATCGCGAGATAGGCTTCTACGGCATCTTCCACACGCGGAAAAAACGTGAACTGGCCTTTTTCGAGAAGCACGCCCGCATCGCACTCATTGAGCATTTCCTGCATATTGTGCGTGCACTTTATGAACGTCGCCTGGTTCCGCTTTTGCTTGAAGGTGGCGCGGGCCTTTTCTACGAACGTGACGTCCCCGGTCGCGGTTACCTCATCGATCAGATAGGTATCGAAATCGAAGGCGACCGCGATGGCGAAATTCAGCCGACCCTTCATCCCCGAGGAGTAGGTGACGACGGGGAGATCGAAAAACTTGCCGACATCCGCGAAGGCCCTGATCTCCTCGATCTTCGCTGCAGCTTCGACGCCTCGCAGGCCATTGATGCGGCATGCGAATCGGGCATTCTCGGCGCCGGTCAGCGATTTTTGGACGGTGGTCGCCAATCCCATCGGCCATGAGATTCGCCCCGTGCGGACGACTCGGCCCTCATTGGGCGCGTCCGCTCCTGCAAGGAGCTGGAGGAGCGTACTTTTGCCCGCGCCATTGCGGCCTATGATGCCGATGTTCACGCTGTCCGGAAATTCAAAGGTGACGTTCCGGAACACATAGTGACGGCCATAAGCAGTCGGGTAATACTTCGTCACGTTTTCCAGCCGTATCATCCCAACCGTCCCGACTCCCGAAGACTTGAGCACATGCTCGCTCTGATAGACGTTCGCCGACAGATGATCCAGATCGAACGGCCCTAAGGGTGGTCTGATCCGATATTGTTGGCACACGCCCTTCAGTTTTGCTATCCTAAGAACGGGATGAGTGGGTAGCGGGGC
>JBJMRA010000021.1:0-7397 GCA_045802365.1 Hyphomicrobiales bacterium
AAACGCTCTCGTGTCCTTGCGAGAGGACGAGTGTGTCGATCTCCTCCAGAATGATGGGTTCGCCGCTCGTCGCATGCTGCATGTACACCGTATTGCAATCTGCGCCGAAAAACCGCGCATATGGCGTGATCTCGACCCCGAGCTTGTGGAGGCGGCCGACCGCCTCGTCGCGGACATACCAGGGAACGGTTTCACCTGCCATCAGGCCATTGACGCAAAGGCGCACTTTGCATCCCTCTCGGGCGAGCTTTTCGGCAAGACCTATCCCGATCCAGTCGGCGCGCCAGTCGGCGATCACGACCGAGCTTCCGACATTGACGCGGCCCTCGAGCACCTGCCAGGCGTCCACGCATTGGGCGCTGTCGCGGCCTTCGAAGGGAGGCCAGTAGGGACGGGCCCCCGTCGCGATGACCACCGCGTCCGGCGTCGTCTCATCGAGCTGGGCGCGGTCGAGCCTAACATTGGTTCGCATGTCGACACCCGCCCGCTGCATCTCGCGCTCGAGGTTTGGGATAATGCCGCCGAACTCCGCGCGTCCGGGAAGGAGCTGGGCAAGGCGCGCCTGCCCGCCAAGGCGAGGGCCCGCTTCGAAGAGAGTGACGCCATGTCCGCGCGCTGCGAGGACCGCGGCTGCCTTCATTCCCGCCGGGCCGCCCCCCGCGACCACGACGCGCTTCGGCTTCCCAGCCGGCACGAGCGCGCCATATGTGAGCTCTCGGCCGGTTTCAGGATGCTGGATGCATGATATCGGATAGCCCTTGTGAAAATGGCCGATGCAGGCCTGGTTGCAGGCGATGCAGGCGCGGATGTCATCCGTTCGGCCTTGCTCCGCCTTCGAGGGCATTTCGGGATCGCAGATCATCGCCCGCGTCATGCCGCAGGCATCCGCCTCGCCGCGTTCGAGGATCGCTTCCGCGATCTGCGGCTGGTTGATCCGCCCGGTCACGACCACGGGTTTGTTCACCGCTCTCTTGACCGCGGCGGCGAAAGGCGCGGTGTAGCCATGCGCGAGCGCCATCGGCGGCACGATGTGGATGGCGCCGGCGAGGGATGCCGACGTCCCAGCCACCACGTGAAAATAGTCGTAGCCGGCGAGCGCGCGGCAGACCTCGACGACTTCGGCCATGACGTCCGGTTCGTGGGCTTCCTCCTCCCCGGAGATGCGCAGGCCGGTCACGAAATCCGGCCGGGCCGATTCGCGAATCGATTGAAGCACTTCGGTAAGAAAGCGCATCCGATTTGCGAGGTTGCCGCCATACTCGTCCGTACGCCGATTGACCTTCGGATTGAGGAACTGAGCAGGCAAATAACCGTGGCTCGCGACGACCTCGCAACCGTCGAGGCCCGCCTTGCGCAGACGCGCGGCGGCTTTGCCATATCCATCAACGATCTCCGCGATCATCCGCTTGCTCAACGGGCGCGGCATGACGTGGAAGCGCTCATTGGGAACGGCGGAAGGCGCATAGGCGACGGGAGCCGTGCCGTCCTGGCCTTCCATGATCTCGCGTCCCGGGTGGAAAAGCTGGCCGAAGAGCTTGCAGCCGAAAGGATGCACGGCGCTGGCGAGCCGCCGGTATCCCTCGATGCAGCTATCGTCGCTCGCCATCAGGACGTGCGATGTATAACGCGCGGTCTCGTGAATTCCGGCGACCTGGGCGATGATGAGGCCGGCTCCGCCTTTCGCACGAGCTTCATGGTAAGCAATCAGCCGATCGGTGATCCGGCCCTCATGGGCCATCGAGGTATCGTGGCCGGTCGAGACGATGCGGTTCTTAAGGATGACTCCCCCGATCGGGAGCGGCGCGAAGAGGCGGAGAAACGCCATCAGAGCGAATGCTGCCTGCGCCAGTCGACCGGGTAGAGGGCGTAGAACACCTTGGCGCCGTCGCCTTCATAACGGAGTGGGGTGTTCTCGGGAATCCAAACGACATCTCCCGGACCGGCTTCGATGGTACGCTCTCCGGAACGCCCGATCTTGAGGCGGAATTTGCCTTCAAGAACCACGATCACCTCATCGTAAAGGACCGTCCACTCGATCGAGCAGCGATCGAACGTCGCGACTCCCGCTCCCATGGTGCGGCTCGCCTCGGGTCCGATCAGCCGGGCGATCATGGCTTCGCCCGGAGGTCCGCCGAAGGTCTCGAACCGCATGTCGGTGGCCCCGATGTGCCGAACGTCCGCCATTTGCGTGCTCCGATGAAAGGCATTTGAAACTGTTTGTTAAGGCTGTCCGGGGCAATCTTCGAGCTTGCGTTAACTCCCCGTTCACCTTCCGGTTCTCGCATGTCTTTGCGGCCACGACCAGAAGACATCCGGCATCGCCCCGTGATGCTCGGACAGGTGCTCGACGTGCTCGCGCCGCGTTCGGGCGGACTTTATGTGGACGGCACGTTCGGCGCGGGCGGCTACAGCCGCGGCATTCTGGAGGCCGCCGACTGTCGCGTGTTCGCGATCGATCGCGACCCGACGGCGATCGCGGCCGGCGCCGCCCTGGTCGCGGATTTCTCAGGCCGGCTGACCCTGATCGAGGGCCGGTTCAGCGACATGGAGGCGCTTCTCGCCGAGCACGGCGTCCGCGAAGTGGATGGGGTGGCGCTCGATGTGGGCGTCTCGTCGATGCAACTCGACGAAGCGGCGCGCGGCTTCTCGTTCCAGCGCGAGGGGCCGCTCGATATGCGCATGAGCCGGAGCGGCGCTTCCGCCGCAGATGTCGTCAACTCCGCTCCTCCGGATCAGCTGACCCGCATCATCGGCGTCCTCGGCGAGGAGCGGCGGGCCAGAGCCATCGCCTTGGCAATTGCGAAACTCAGAGGCGAGCGGCCGATCACCACGACCCGAGACCTCGTCGGCGCGATCGAGAGCGCGATCGGACGCAAAAGGGGGGATCAGCGCATCCACCCGGCGACCCGGACGTTTCAGGCGCTCCGCATCTACGTCAACCGTGAGCTCGAAGAATTGGCGCTTGCCCTTTCCGCCGCTGAACGGCTGCTCAAGCCCGGCGCGCGCCTCGTCGTCGTCACCTTCCATTCGCTCGAAGATCGCATCGTGAAGCGCTTCATCGCCGAACGGACCGGTGCGGCAGGGTCGGCCTCCCGCCATCGACCGTTCCTCCGCGGTCCGGCTCCGGCCTTCAAGACCGTTATTCGGGGTCACATCGAGCCCGATCCGGACGAGATCGAGGAAAATCCACGGTCGCGTTCGGCAAAACTCAGGGCGGCGGAGCGCACGGCCGCCCCGGCCTGGCCGCTCGATCTTGAAGCGATCGGCGTTCCTCTCCTCGAGCGGGAGCGCCCGTGCTGAGACTCTTCAATGCGTGCCTCGTCGTGACGGCCCTCGTCTCCGCCTTCATCCTCTATTCCCTGGAGCATGCGACGCGGCGGACCGAACGTGAGATCGCAAGGTCGCAAGCCGACATCGCCCAGGAGCGGGAGACCGTAAAGCTCCTGACGGCCGAATGGAGCAACCTGACGAGACCGGAGCGCCTCGAGCAGTTGGCCGCCAAATATCTCAAGCTCAATCGGCCCACAGCCGACCAGTTCATCAACGAAAGGGAACTCGCGTCGCGCGTACCGGCCGAGCCGCAGATCAAGCTCGAGAAGCAGGGGACGGATCCCATCGGCGATATCTTGAAGGCGATGGAGTAACGCATGAAAAAAAATCCGCTCCCCGATCTCGCCGCGACGGCCCGCCTCAAGGGTCAGAACCGTTTGCGGCTGATCGGGATGGGCTTCGGCGCATGCTTCCTTGCCATTGCGGCCCAGCTCGGCCTTCTCACGCTGTGGCACGAACGGAGCTCGATCGACCATACCGCCGCTGTCGGCAGCGACCGGCTGCCTCGACCCGATATCGTCGATCGCAACGGGGTGGTGCTCGCGACCGACGTCACCGTCGCATCGCTCTTTGCCGATCCGAGAAAGATACTCGACGTCGAGGAAGCCGTTGAGCTCCTGAGCGCGACGGTTCCGGGCCTCGACGGCAAGACGCTTCGTCAAAAGCTGTCGCAGCCCAATCGCGCCTTCGTCTGGCTCAAGCGCGAAGTGAGCCCGGCCGAGCGCGAGGCCATCCATGCGCTCGGCATCCCCGGGATCGACTTCAGGACGGAGACGAGGCGCGTCTATCCCATGGGCCGGCTCGCCGCACACGCCTTGGGCTACGTCGATCTCGACTCGAAGGGGATTGCCGGGATCGAAAAATACCTCGATGACCGAGGCGCGCTCTACACGGCTTCGCTCGCCGATCCCGCCACGCGGTCCGCCCTGCCGGCCACCCTATCGATCGACGTCAGGGTCGAGCACGCGCTTACTGAGGAGCTCTCGGCCGCAATAAAAAAATTCCGTGCCATCGCCGGCGGCGGCGTCGTGCTCGACATCCACTCGGGCGAAGTTCTGGCGATGGTGTCGCTGCCCGACTTCAATCCCAACTCGCTCAAGAAGGAATTCACGACCGACCAGATGAACCGCATGACGACCGGCGTGTTCGAGCTCGGCTCGGTCATCAAGGCGGTCACCTTCGCCATGGCGCTCGACTACGGCGTCGCCAACCTCAACAGCCGCTACGATGCGCGGGCGCCCCTGGTGATCGGGAGGGCGCGCATCGACGATTATCATCCGACCCACCGCATCCTGACGGTTCCCGAGATCTTCACCAACTCCTCGAACATCGGAACCGCGAAGATGGCGCTCGATGTCGGAATGGAGCGTCATCAGGAGTTCCTGAGGAGAGTGGGCCTCTTCGACAAGCTCACCACCGAAATCCCGGAAACGGCGAGGCCGCTCCTGCCGCCGCGATGGGGCAAGCTCGTTACCGCTACGGTCGCTTTCGGCCACGGTTTTGCCGTACAGCCGCTCCAAGGAGCGAGCGTCGTGGCAGGCCTGCTCAACGGGGGAGTTTTGATACCGCCGACCTTCATCAAGCGCGACCGTTCCGAAGCGGAAGCGCTCGGCAGACGCGTGATCAAGCCCGAAACGAGCGAGACGCTCCGGTATCTCTTCAGGCTCAACGTCAAGGAGGGCACCGCCACCAGGGCGGATGCGATCGGCTTTCGCGTGGGCGGCAAGACCGGGACGGCTGAAAAGGTCGTGAACGGACGCTATGTCAAGGACCAGCGGCTCAATGTTTTCGTCGGAGCCTTTCCCATGGATGCGCCCCGTTACGTGATGCTGATCCTCCTCGACAACCCGCAGCCGCTTCCCGAGACCTACGGCTTTGCCACATCCGGCTGGAATGCGGTTCCAACCGCCGGGCGGATCATCGAGAGGATCGCGCCGATGCTCGGCGTCGATCCCGTTCTGACCGATGAGGATCGCACCAAGCTCGCCAAAGAGGCGGCCAAGCTCGCCAAAGCCGACTGACATGAGCGTCCCGCTTTCACGCCTCTTGTCGGGCAGCTCGGCGCCCGTCCGGGGCCTATGCGATCCCGCAATCACGGGACTCACCGCGGACAGCCGGGAGGTTCGCCCCGGATACGCCTTCGCGGCCCTTCCGGGCACGAGCGTCGATGGCGCGGGCTTCATCCCGCAGGCCCTCGCGCACGGAGCATCGGCGATCATCGCCGCCGAGAGCGTCGCCGATCCGGGCGGCATCGCATTCGTCAAGACGAACAATCCCCGGAAGCTCTTTGCACAGATGGCCGCCCGCTTCGCGGGAGGTCAGCCCGACATCGTGGTCGCGGTGACGGGCACCAACGGCAAGACCTCGGTCGCCTCCTTCGTCCGGCAGATCTGGCAATCGATGGGATTTCGCGCCGCGAGCATGGGGACGATCGGGGTCGTCGGACCGGAGGGCGAGGAATACCTGAGGCATACGACGCCCGACCCGGTGAAGCTCCACACGACGCTCGCCAGACTTGCCGCCGATCATGTGACGCATCTCGCGCTCGAGGCCTCGAGCCACGGGCTTGCGCAATTCAGGCTCGATGGCGTCAGGATCGCGGCCGGTGCCTTCACCAACATCACCCGCGACCATCTCGACTACCATCCGACCTTCGAGGACTATTTCAACGCCAAGGCGCGGCTCTTCAACGAGCTGCTACCGCCTGGCAGCGCAGCGGTCATCAATGCCGACGGTCCTCAGGCCCAAGCTCTGGAAGAAATCGCTCGGAGGCGCGATCTTGTCCCGGTCACGGTTGGCTACAAGGGCAAGGCTCTTCGCATCCTCGGAGCGCGGCAGGAAGGTTTCGGCCAGCAGCTCGTCGTCGTAGGCCCGCAGCTCACGCACGAGTTCATCCTTCCGCTCGTCGGTGAGTTCCAGGCTTCGAATGCGCTCGTGGCAGCCGGCCTCGTCATCGCGACGGGCGGCGAGGAGCGCCTCGCCATGCATGCGCTCGAGTCATTGAAAGGAGCGAAAGGGCGCCTCGATCTCGTCGCAAAGTCCGCCTCCGGCGCCCCGATCTTCGTCGACTATGCGCACACCCCCGATGCTCTCGAGAACGCCATCTCGGCGCTCAGGCCCTATGTGAAGCGCCAGCTTGCAGTGGTGTTCGGCGCGGGCGGCGACCGCGACAAGGGCAAGCGGCCCCAGATGGGTGCGGCAGCGGCACGGCTCGCCGACATCGCCTATGTCACCGATGACAATCCGAGGAGCGAAGACCCTGCGGAAATCCGGGCCGAGGTCCTCGCCGGATGCCCGGGAGGGATCAACGCAGGCGATCGGGCGAGTGCGATCCGCATGGCCGTCGACCGGCTTCGCGAGGGAGACGTGCTCCTCATCGCGGGCAAGGGCCATGAGACCGGACAGACGATTGGGAAGACGACGATACCGTTCAGCGATCACGATGCCATCCGCGCCGCGGTTCGGGGTGAGGCCTACAATGGCTGAGCGGGCGGGCTGGACGATTGCGGATGTTGTCGCCGCCACTTCGGGGGAGCTTAAGGGGAACCCGGCCCATGAGCTCGCCGGCGTTTCGATCGACAGCCGGACGGTCGAGCGGGGCGACATTTTTGTCGCCATTAGAGGGGATCGTTTCGACGGCCATGATTTCGCCGCGGCCGCGCTCAAAGCGGGCGCGGAGCTTGCGATCGTGTCGCGCGTCACTCCCGAGATGGAGGAGGCGGGCGCTCTCCTCATCGTGCCCGATCCGCTCCGTGCGCTCGAGGATCTCGGCCGACACCAGCGCGGCCGTAGCGGCGCGCAGATCGTCGCCATCACCGGCAGCGTCGGCAAGACGAGCACCAAGGACATTCTCAGACACGCATTGTCGTCCTCCGGAAAAACCCACGCTTCGGCGTCGTCCTTCAACAATCACTGGGGTGTCCCGCTCTCCCTTGCCCGGATGGGGCGCGATACCGCGTATGGCGTCTTCGAAATCGGCATGAACCACGCAGGCGAGATCACCCCGCTCGTGCGGATGGTCCGTCCTCATGTCGCCATCATCACCGCGATCGCGCCGAGCCATCTCG
>JBJMRA010000215.1:0-7815 GCA_045802365.1 Hyphomicrobiales bacterium
CTATCCCGTCATCCCGGCGCAAGCCGCTATCGGATTCACACATGCACCCGGGCGCGGCAGGCTTGCACGCTATCTCCTTAGCCGTCTTCCCGGCGAAAGCCGGGACCCACTTCGCAGCGAGACGGGTGTGCGATCGTTCAGGCACCCTATGGAGGGTCGCAAATAGCCTCGGCGTCCGCGGCTGGCGTAATTGCACGAGTTAACTCTCTCGGTCCGATCCGCCACATGTCGAGATAGGCTCCGGCGTTCGCCGGAGTGACGATTTGTTTGCAAGGGGTCACAGATTGAGATCTGTGAATCGATCATGAAATTCGCTCGGCGCTAAGCCAGCCGCGGCAGGATGAGCTTCGCTTTGAGGCCGGGCGCGTTGTCCTCGAGCACGAGACGGCCGCCATGGAGCTTCATGACGCCGGCAACGAGACTCAAGCCGAGGCCGTTGCCGGGCTTCGACCGGCTCTCGTCGAGCCGCACGAAACGCTCGACCACCCGTTCGCGATCTTGGGCCCCGATCCCCGCGCCACGGTCGCCAACAGTGATCACCACTTCGTCGCCTTCGACGGCGCCGGTGATGGTGAGTTCGGCCCCGGCCGCATCCTTGCCGATCCCGTATTTGAGCCCGTTGTCGAGGAGGTTGCTCACCGCCTGCGCGAGGAGCTGGCGGTTGGCGCGAATGTTGAGGTTGGGCTCGGTATCGACCTCGAGACTGCCCCCCTGCTCTTCGGCGAGCGGCTCGTAGAGCTCGGCAACGTCGGTGACGATCTCGGCCGCATCGATCGGACGCAACCCCTCCCGCGCCTCGCCGGCCTCGGCCCGCGCGATCGAGAGGAGCGCGTTGAAGGCGTTGAGGAGCCGGTCGGATTCATCGATCGTGCGCTCGAGCGCGTCCTTGTATTCGTAGGGACTGCCCTCCCGCAGCGCCGATTCCGCCCTCGCCTTCAAGCGCGTGAGCGGGGTGCGTAGATCATGGGCGACGTTGCTCGACACCTCCTGCATCGCCGACATGAGCCGCGCGATTTGGTCGAGCATCTCGTTCAGGGACTGGGCGAGCCGGTCGAGCTCGTCGCCCGTGCCCTTGACCGGCATGCGGCCGCTCAGATCACCTGCCATGATCGAGCGGCTCGCCGCGGTGATCGCGTCGACGCGCCTGAGGAAATTCCGGCTCATGACGATGCCGCCGCCCAAGCCCAGAACGAGCGTAATAAGGAGCGCGCCGATCAGCGTCGTGCGGATGAGGGTCGCGAACTGGCGCATGCTCTCGACGTCGCGCCCGACGATGAGGCCGTAGTCGCCGGGAAGCTCCGCCAGGAAGGCGCGGGCGGTATGGCTTTCGAAGATCGTGCCGGCCTTCGCGGAATAGGGAAATTCGATCCAACCCTCTTCGGAGGATGCCTGGACCGGCAAGGCGGTGAGATTGCCGGTCACCGGCCGTCCGTCCGGAGTGAAGAGGAGGTAGACGGAGTCCGAATCCTGGCTGCTGCGGCGGCGGATCGTGTCGGCGACGCCGGCGAGCCCGCGGAAGCGATACTGCTCGGCAAGTCCCTGGATCTCGGCGCGGATCGTCTCGTCGGTCTGCTGCTCGAGCAGCACCGCGGTATTCCAGTAGACGTAGCCCAGGATCGCGCCGACCGAGAGCGCGAACAGCAGGAGATAAAGGGCCGAAAGGCGGAAAGTGGAGGTGCGGAGGAGCTTGAAACTAGGTCGCACGTATCATGTACCCGGCGCCGCGAACCGTCTGCAGGATCGGTTCGTCGAACCCTTTGTCGATCTTCGAGCGCAGTCGCGAGACGTGCACGTCGATGACATTGGTTTGCGGGTCGAAATGATAGTCCCAAACGTTCTCGAGCAACATGGTCCGCGTGACCACGTGCCCGGCATTGCGCATGAGGTACTCGAGAAGCTTGAACTCGCGCGGCTGGAGAACGACCGGCTGGCCGGCGCGGGTGACGGTCCGTGCCAGAAGGTCCATCTCGAGATCGCACGCCTTAAGCTTGGTCTGCTGGGGCTCCTGCGCCGCTCGGCGGCCCAGGTTCTCGATCCGGGCGAGGAGCTCGGAAAAGGCATAGGGCTTGGCGAGATAGTCGTCGCCGCCGGCCCTCAGCCCCTTGACGCGCTCGTCGACTTCCCCGAGCGCGCTCAGGATGAGCGCGGGCGTCTTGTTGCCCTCGGCCCTCAGGGTACGGATGATGGTGAGGCCGTCGATCGCCGGCAACATGCGGTCGATGATCATGACGTCGTGAATACGCTCGCGGGCGAGAGCCAGGCCCTCCTCGCCGTCGGCGGCAAGATCGGCCACATGGCCGCTTTCGGTGAGGCCCTTGATGAGCCAGGTCGCCGCCTCGCGATCATCCTCGATCACCAGGATGCGCATGCGTTCATTTTTCCCGGGCTCCGTTTCAGCCGCTTGGTGGGGCTTTGCCATAAATTGCATGGTCGCACTCCGCGGAAAAGGCCTTAATCCTCTAGGCGGATCGCGGAAGCAGGTTTGGCCTGCCTCCGCGTCCGGAGCGTCACACGCGAGCGGGGGATCTGTGTAACGCTCTAGGGGCGCGCACGAGACGCCATCCGATCAACCCTTGTTGGGGGGCAGAGCCACGTAGCGCTGGCTGTCGCCGGAGCGGACGAGCATCACCACCCGCTTGTTCTCCTTCTTCATTCCGGAGAGCGCCTGCTGGACGTCCGCCGGACGGTGGACCTCCTTGCCGCCGATCTCGAGAATGACGTCGCCGCTCTTGATGCCCTTCTCGGCAGCCGGGCTGTCCGGAGCGACATCGACCACCGTGACGCCGGCGCCGTCCTGAGCGGGAGCAAGCTTCAATCCGAGCTGACCCATGCTGGTGGGCGCGGCTTCGGCCGGCTTGGCGCTCGCCATCTGATCGTTCGGCATCTTGCCGATCTCGACCGAGACGTCCATCGTCTTGCCGTCGCGCACGATGGTCATCGGCACGCTCTTGCCGGGCGCGATGCGGGCCACCTTCTTGGCGAGGTCGCGGGGATCGCTGACGTCCTGGCCGTCGACCTTGAGGATCGTGTCGCCCGTCTTGATGCCGGCGGCGAGAGCGGGCGAGCCCTCGGTCACGTCGGCGACGAGCGCTCCCTTCTTGGCCGTGAGGTTCATGCCCTCGGCGATCTCATCGGTCACGGGCTGGATCTGAACGCCGAGCCACCCGCGGGTCACCGTGCCGTTCGTCTTCAGGCTCTCGATCACCGACTGCGCGGTCGAGGCGGGAATGGCGAAGCCGATGCCGACGCTGCCGCCCGAGGGCGAGAAAATCGCGGTATTGACGCCGATGACATCGCCGTCCAGGTTGAACGCCGGGCCGCCGGAATTGCCGCGGTTGATCGGCGCATCGATCTGAAGGAAATCGTCATAAGGGCCGGAGCCGATGTCGCGGCCGCGGGCCGAGATGATGCCGGTCGTCACGGTGCCGCCGAGGCCGAAGGGATTGCCGACCGCGAGCACCCAATCGCCGACGCGCGGCTCCTTCTGCGCGAACTGCACGTACTGGAAGGTCTTGTTGGAGGCCTTGATCTTGAGGAGCGCCAGATCGGTCTTGGCGTCGGTGCCGATCACGTCGGCCGAATACTCGTCGCCCTCAGACGTCGTCACCGTGACCTTGTCGGCGTTCCGCACGACGTGGTTGTTCGTAACGGCATAGCCGTCCGGGCTGATGATGAAGCCCGAACCTTCGGCCATTCCGCGGCGGGGCTGCTGCGGCTGGTTGCGGAACTGCGGGAACTGGTTGAAGAAATCGCGGAAGGGGCTGTCTGGGGGCAGGTTCGGCATGGCCTGAGGCGGAGCCTGGTCGCCATTGTCATCCTCGTTCGAGACGTCGGCGATATCGACGCGGACGCTGACGACCGCCGGCATGACCTTGTCGGCAAGGTCGGCGAAGCCGGCCTGCGGAGCCACTGCCGAGGGCTGTTCGGCGTGAACCGCGGGCGGCGGAGAGAGCACGAATTCGGTCGAGAGCGCGGTCGCGCCGAGCAGGCCCGCGGCCACGAGGCCGAGCAGGCCTTTGCGGGAGTGGAGTAGTCCAGTCATGGTCATGATCTCCTCAGGAATTCTGGTATGCAGAACATAGGTAGGGTGGAGTTACGGCGACCTTTCGGCGACGTGAAACTTTCGTAAGCCGCCGGGTCGCCAGGCTAGCGCTGGAGCCGCTCGAGGGTGGCCTGCTCCTCGGGGGTGAGCGGCGCTTCTCGATCGGCAGAAGGGCGGCGGGCCGTCGCCCACAGATATAGTCCCGCAAGCAGCACCAGTACGAACGGGCCCGCCCAGAGCAGGATCGTTCTCGCTTCGAAGCGGGGCTTGAGCAGCACGTATTCGCCGTAGCGGTCGACAATGAAGTTCACGACCTGATCGTCGGTATCGCCCTTGACCAGCCGCTCGCGAATAAGGAGGCGGAGGTCGCGGGCGAGCGGGGCCTCGGAGTCATCTATCGACTGGTTCTGGCAGACGAGGCAGCGAAGGCCTGCCGACAACGCCCGCGCGCGCCCCTCGAGGGCCGGATCGTTCAACACTTCGTCGGGCTGCACGGCCAAAGCCGGCACAGCGACCAGCAAGACGAGAAGCACCGCGGAGAGGAGCCGGCGCATGCTCATTCGGCAGGCTCGACCGCGACGCGTCTCGCGAGTCGCGGTATGCCGATCCGGTACCGTCGATCGGTGAGCGAGACGAGGCCGCCCAGGAACATGATGGCCGCGCCAACCCAGATCAGGTTTACGAGCGGATGGAAGTATATGCGGACCGCGCGGCCTTGGCCGGCGCGGTCGCCCATCGCGATATAGAGATTGCCGGCGGCCGTCTCGCGCAGGCCAACCTCGGTCGTGGGAACGCGGCCCGGCTCGAAGAACCGCTTCTCCGATACGAGGGTCGCGAGGCTCTCGCCGTTGCGTGACACCGCAAAGCGGCCGGCCTCGCCCGTGTAGTTGGGTCCGGTCAGCGGACTCTCGCCCAGGTACCTTACCGAATAGCCGGCGATCGCGGTTTCATCGCCGGGTTTCATGACGAGAATGCGCTCCTCGCGCCAGGCGCTCACCGCGACGATCCCAATGATGATGAGACCGACGCCCGCATGGGCGAGCGTCATGCCGATCGAGGAGCGTGGCAGGCCCGTGAGGCGGGCCCAGGCGACGGCGATCGGCGCCTGCGGAAACTGGATGCGGGCGGCAAGCTCGCTCAGCGCGCCGAGAACGAGCCAGAGGCCGAGCCCGATGCCCAATGGAGCGAGCCACGGGCCCGGTCTCGTCAAGGCGAGGACCGCCACCACACAGCCGAGCACCAGAGCCGCCGCGAACCATAGGCGCTCGATCGCCCCCAGCGCATCGGCGCGCTTCCAGGTGAGGAACGGACCCACCGGCACGAGCAGCAACAATGGCAGCATGATCGTGCCGAAGGTCAGGTTGAAGTAGGGCGGGCCGACCGAGATCTTTTCACCCGTCAAGGTTTCGAGTGCCAGCGGATAGAGCGTGCCGATGAACACCGCCGCGCAGGCGCCGCAGAGCAGGAGGTTGTTGAGCACGAGGCCGCCTTCGCGGCTCAAGGGCGCGAAGAGCCCGCCCGCCTTGAGCATTGGCCCGCGCCAGGCAAAGAGGGCGAGCGCTCCCCCGATGAAGAAAGTTAGGATGCCGAGGATGAAGATGCCGCGGGCCGGGTCGACCGCGAAGGCATGGACGGATGTGAGCACGCCCGAGCGGACGAGGAAGGTGCCGACGAGCGAGAGCGAGAAGGCGAGGATCGCGAGCAGGATCGTCCAGACTTTGAGCGCGTTGCGCTTTTCGACCACGATCGCCGAATGGAGAAGGGCGGCCGCCACGAGCCACGGCATGAACGAGGCGTTCTCGACTGGGTCCCAGAACCAGAATCCGCCCCAGCCGAGCTCGTAATAGGCCCACCACGAGCCCATCGCGATCCCGATCGTCAGGAACATCCAGGCGGCGAGCGTCCACGGCCTTACCCAGCGCGCCCAGGCGGGGTCGACCTTGCCCTCGATCAGCGCCGCGATTGCAAACGAGAACGCGATCGAAAGGCCGACATAGCCCGTGTAGAGAAAGGGCGGATGGAAGGCGAGCGCCGGATCCTGGAGGATCGGGTTGAGCCCGTTGCCTTCGATCGGCGGTGGATCGAGTCTGAGGAACGGATTGGAGGCCGTCACGATGAACAGGAGGAACGCCGCACCGATCAGGCCCTGTATCGCGAGCACGCGCGACTTGAGCTCGAGCGGCAGGTTCGCTCCGAACGCCGCGACCGCTCCTCCGAACAGCGAAAGGATGAGCACCCACAGCACCATCGAGCCTTCGTGGTTCCCCCAAACGCCTGAGATCTTGTAGAGCAGCGGTTTCGCGGAGTGGGAGTTTTCCCACACGTTGCGGACCGAGAAGTCCGACGTCACGTAGGCGTGCATCAGGGCAAAAAAAGCGAACCCCACGAGCGCGAGCTGCATCAGCGCCATCGCCGGCCCGATCGCCATGAGGCCGCGGTCGCCCTTTTCGGCGCCATAAAGCGGGAACGCGAACTGCACGATCGCCGCGGCAAGCGCGAGGACGAGCGCGAAATGTCCGATCTCGGCTGTCACCGCGCGCCGCCTTCCTGCCAGACGCCCTTCGCCTTCAACGCATCGGCGACTTCCTTCGGCATGTAACGCTCATCGTGCTTGGCAAGGACGGTGTCGGCAATGAAGGTACCCGTGCCGTCGAGCTTTCCTTCTGCGACGACGCCCTGCCCCTCGCGGAAGAGATCGGGCAGCTGCCCCGAATAGGTCACGGCGAGGCTCTTCACTTTGTCGGTGACGACGAAGCTCACTGTCATGCCATCCCCGCGTTTGAGGCTGCCGTCCTCGACGAGACCGCCGAGTCTGATCCGCTCGCCCGGGCCGACATGCTTCTCGGCCACTTCGCTCGGCGTGTAGAAGAACACGATCGTGTCGCGCAGTGCATAGAGCACGAGCCCCGCTGCCAATCCGAGAAGAGCGAGCCCGGAGAGGGTCATACTGAGTCGCCGCTGTTTGCGGGTCATACCCGCGCCCCCGCATCGGTCTCTCCCTCCATCGCGCGAACGCGCGGGGAGGGTGGCGCGCGGAACGCGCGACGGGTGGGGTTTCTCCGCGTGATGAATTCTCTCCGAAGTGTTCTGGGCTTATCGATTGAAGAGCCGTCACGCGGAGAGACCCCACCCGGCCGCCTGCGACGGCCACCCTCCCCACGCTTCGCGTGGCGGAGGGAGGTGGGAGGAAGATGTTTGGCGGTGTGCTTCACTCGATCCTCAATTCCTTGGCGGTGGCGGCGAGCGTTGACAACGCTTCGGGGCTTTTGCCGAAGTGCTCGCGAGCCTTGCCATAGGACGCCTTCGCCTTGTCGGTCTCGCCGAGCACGACGCGCGCCCGGATCAGCCGCTGCCAGCCCTCGAGGTCATCCCCGTTCGTTGCGAGCCGCGCTTCGAGCCCGTCCACCATGGAGCGGATCACGGTCTGGCGATCTTCAGCGCTCATATTCTCGGCAGCGGCCATCTGTTCTGGGCTAAGCGTCGGCGCCTTGACGCCGGTTATGCTTGCAATCTCCTGCTCGAGGCCGGCCCGCCACGGCGCATCGGCAGGTGTGTCCTTCAGCAAGGCGTTCCAGATGGCGAGGGCCTCTTCCGTCTTGCCCTCCTGCTTGAGGCCGAGGGCCTTGAAGAAGCGCGCCGCCGGATGCTTCGGATCGAGCGCCAGCGCGGCCTCGAAGGCTTTCGCGGCCTCGGCCGTCACCAGCCCTTGGCTGGCGATCGCGATCATCTGTCCGAGGCTCGTATAGAGATCGGCCGTCGGCTTCGAGAGCCTC
>JBJMRA010000216.1:0-11784 GCA_045802365.1 Hyphomicrobiales bacterium
CCGTGAGCTTTCCTTCGATGCTGAAGAACCGGATCTGGCGGAAATTGAAGAGCTTCTCATAAAAGCCCGCCCACTCGTCCATCCGGCCGCGGCGGACATTGTGCGTCAGATGGTCGAGGTAATAGAGCCCAACCCCTTCGGGGGCGGGATCGCGCTCACCGATCCAATTGAAATCGACGTCGTAGATCGAGCCTTTCGCGCCGTAGCGATCGACGAGATAGATCTGAAGGCCGCCGATCCCCTCGATGGCCGGAATATTGAGCTCCATCGGGCCGATTTGGGTCGCGGCCGGCTTCGCGCCGAGCGAGAGCGCACGCTCGTAAGCATGGCGCGCATCGACGACCCGGAACGCCATGGCGGGCGCTGAAGGTCCGTGCTCCTCGGCGAAACGCTGGGCGAACGATCCCTTCTCCGCGTTAACGATGAAGTTTATGCCGCCCTGACGGTAGAGGGTCACGTCCTTCGAGCGATGCCTGGCGACGGCCGAGAAGCCCATCTTGCGTAAGAGCTCGTCGAGGACGGCGGGCTCCGGATGGGCGAACTCCACGAACTCGAACCCATCGGTGCCCATCGGATTAGCTTCAGAGATCTCGGGCGGCGGTGCATCGTGCGGATAGGGACCCATGTCGTCCTCCATTGCGTGCGGCAGTTCTAACGCCTCACAGAGCGAAATGTTACTCCGGCTACTCCGCGTCGGGTTGCCGGTCCGGCACTGCCGCTGCGAACGCGGGCATGTCCAGGCAATGCGCTTCGACGCGGGCGATCTTGGGAAAGCGCGGGATGTCCATCTTGTAGCGCCTCGCATTGAAGATCTGGGGGATCAGGCAGATGTCGGCGATCGTGGCCGTATTGCCGAAGCAGAAGGGGCCCGCTTGGATGAGCCGCTCGATCGCGTCGAAGCCCTGCTCGATCCAATGTTTGTACCAGGCTTCGACGGCCTCTTTCTGCGCTCCGAGCTCGCCTTTGAGGTAGTTCAACACCCGAAGATTGTTGAGCGGGTGGATGTCGCAGGCGACCGCGTGCGCTACGGCCCGGGCGCGCGCCGCCTGGATCGGATCGGCGGGTATGACGCGCGGATGCGGCCATACCGTTTCGAGATACTCGATGATGGCGAGCGACTGGGTGAGAACCGATCCGTCGTCGAGTTCGAGCGCCGGGACGAGCATCTGCGGATTGAGCAATCGGAACGGCTTATGTTTCTGCTCGCCGCCGTTTCTAACAAGATGAACGGGTACATGCTCGACGGTGAGCCCCTTGAGATTGAGCGCGATCCGAACGCGGAACGCGGCCGAGCTCCTGAAATAGCCGTAAAGCTTCATCGGGCCGTTCTCCCGCCGTATTATATAACCCCAAGGTATCCCAATGAGGCCTTTCCATGCAGAGTGCCATCTTGCCTGGCTACATGCCGGGCTTCGGGAACGACTTCGAAACCGAGGCGCTGCCGGGTGTCCTCCCTCGCGGCCAGAACTCCCCACAGCAGTGCGCCTATGGTCTCTATGCCGAGCAGCTCTCCGGATCGCCCTTCACCGCACCACGAGGCGCGAACGAGCGGTCCTGGCTCTACCGCATGCGACCCTCGGTCAGGCACAGCGGCCGCTTCTCCGCAATCGAGATCCCCGATTGGAAAACGGCGCCGCTCGACCGCGAGCAGGACCTGCCGATCGGACAACTGCGCTGGGGACCGCCGCCCATGCCGAACACGGCAACGACGTTCCCGACCGGCATACGGACGATGACCGCCGCCGGGGACGTCAACACCCAAACGGGCATGTCGGCCTCGGTTTATCTCGTGAACAGCGCGATGGAAGACGACTATTTCTACGATGCCGACGGCGAGCTGCTGGTCGTCCCGCAGGAAGGCGGCCTGCGGTTCTTCACCGAGCTCGGCAAAATGGAGATCGGACCCGGCGAGATCTGCGTCATTCCGCGCGGCGTGAAGTTCAAGGTCGAGCTCACCAACGGGCCGGCACGCGGTTATCTCTGCGAGAACTATGGCGCCAAGTTCACGCTTCCCCACCGCGGACCGATTGGCGCGAACTGCCTCGCCAACCCACGGGACTTCAAGACGCCGGTCGCGGCCTACGAAGACAAGGAACGGCCGTGCCGGCTGACCGTCAAATGGTGCGGGCGGTTCTACACGACCGAGCTCGACCACTCGCCGCTCGATGTCATCGGCTGGCACGGCAATTACGCGCCCTACAAATATGACCTCAGAACCTTCGCGCCCGTCGGAGCGATCCTCTTCGACCATCCCGATCCATCGATCTTCACGGTCATGACCTCGCCGTCTGGCGAAGAGGGCACCGCGAACGTCGACTTCATCATCTTTCCCGAACGATGGGCGGTCGCCGAGCACACCTTCCGTCCGCCCTGGTACCATATGAACGTGATGTCGGAGTTCATGGGTCTCGTCTATGGCCGCTATGACGCCAAGCCCGACGGCTTCGTGCCGGGCGGTATGTCGCTCCACAACTGCATGCTGCCGCACGGACCCGACGCCAGCGCCTTCGAGAAGGCGTCGAGCGAGGAACTCGGCCCTCGCAAGCTCGCCGATACTCTCGCCTTCATGTTCGAGACGCGATACCCGCAGCATGTGACCCGCTATGCGGCTCGCCTCGAGACGCTGCAGCGCGATTACATCGACTGCTGGAAGGGCCTCGAGCGCCGGTTCGACGGCTGCCCGTGAAGCTCGCCTCCCTCAAGGCCGGGCGCGACGGTTCGCTTGTCGTCGTGTCGCGCGACCTCTCGCGGGCCGCTCGCGCCGATGGCATCGCCCCGACGCTCCAAGTCGCGCTTGACGATTGGAATGCGACCGGGCCTCGACTCGCATTGCTGGCTGAAGCGCTGGAGCGCGGTGAGGTCCCCTCCTTCCCGTTCGAGGAACAGGAGTGCGCCTCACCCCTGCCCCGCGCCTATCAGTGGGCCGACGGTTCGGCCTATGTGAACCATGTCGCACTCGTCAGGCGCGCCCGCGGAGCCGCGATGCCGGAAAGCTTCTGGACGGATCCCCTCATGTATCAGGGAGGGTCGGACAGCTTTCTTGGGCCGCGTGATCCCATCCGCATGGCCGACGAGGATTGGGGCATCGATCTCGAAGCCGAAATTGCGGTCGTCACCGGCGATGTGGCGATGGGCTCCGATCACGCGGCGTGCGCAAAAGCCATCCGCCTCGTGATGCTGGTCAACGATGTGAGCCTCAGGAACCTGATCCCGGCGGAGCTCGCCAAAGGCTTCGGGTTCTTCCAGTCGAAGCCGTCCTCGGCCTTTTCGCCGGTCGCGGTCACCCCCGACGAGCTCGGAGAGGCATGGGATGGCGCGCGCCTCGACCTGCCGTTGCTCGTTGAAGTGAACGGCGCCCCATTCGGACGAGCGAATGCCGCGCGTGACATGACTTTCGACTTCCCGACCCTCATCGCCCAAGCGGCGAGGACGCGTCCCTTGGCGGCCGGCACGATCATCGGCTCGGGCACCGTGTCCAACCGGGACGCGGACGGCGGGCCGGGGCGGCCGGTGGCGGAGGGCGGGGTCGGTTATTCCTGTATCGCGGAGCTGCGGATGGTTGAAACTATTGCGACCGGCAAGCCTGCGACGGCCTTCCTGCGCTTCGGCGACCGGGTACGGATCGAGATGAAGGACCAAGCCGGCCGGTCGATCTTCGGAGCCATCGACCAGACCATCGAACAGTACGAGGGTCCAAAGGCGCACCACCAAGACTGAACCTTGAGGGTCACCCAACGTTATGGGGTTGGCTAGTCGAGGAGTTACGCCATGGCCGGACATGCCGTTCTGACCGCCGAACGCAGCGAAGACTGCATCATCGATCAGGGTTGGGAGCGCTATACGGGCGAGGATCACGGCATCTGGCGGACTCTCTTCGAGCGCCAGCAGGCGACTCTCAAAGGCCGGGTCTGCCAGGAGTATCTCGACGGGCTCGATGCGCTTGGCATCGGTCCCGAAGGCATTCCCAATTTTGAGCGGATGAATGCTCGGCTGAGGCGTCTCACCGGTTGGGAGGTGCGGGCGGTGCCGGGTCTCATTCCGTCACGGCCCTTCTTCCAGATGCTTGCCGACCGGCAATTCCCAGCCGGCACCTTCATCCGGAGCCGCGAGCAGCTCGATTATCTCGAAGAGCCCGACATCTTCCACGATGTGTTCGGCCACGTGCCGCTCCTCACCAATCCAGCCTATGCCGATTACATGAACGCCTATGGCCGGGTCGGTCTCGATGCGGTCGACCGCAAGGGCGTGAAGTTCCTGGCGCGGCTCAATTGGTACACGATCGAGTTCGGGCTCATCCGCAAGCCCGAGGGCATCCAGATCTACGGCGCGGGTATCGTCTCGTCATTCGGCGAGGCGAAGTATGTGGTCGGCGATCCCTCGGCCAACTATCTCGCCTTCGATCTCGAGCGCGTGCTCCGCACCGGCTACTACATCGACGACTTTCAGGCGACCTACTTCGTGATCGATCGTTTCGAGGATCTCTTCCGCCTTCTTGAAGGCAAGGACATCATCGGCCTGTTCGACAGGATTCGCCCGCTTCCGGCCTACACCCCTTTCGAGGTGCTCCCAGACGACGTCGTGATCCGCAAGGGCACGGGCGACTACTGGGGCGACTTCCCGCAGACCAAACCGAAACTGAAGTAGCCTCACTACGGCACGCCGGGCAGGTGCTGACCTATCCAGGTTTCTGTCAGAGCCTCGCCGCTCTCTTTGCGCAGATAGGCGCGCATGTCGACCGGGGCTTCGCCTTCGGCATCGAGATCGAAAACGATCCGCCAGCGATCGGTCGTGTTCACCCGAACGGCGTAAGGCTCGACTACGCTGCCTCGTGACACGGTGACGACCGGCTCGACCGGATCTCCCGTTTGATATTTCGCGATCCCGCCGCCTTCGAAATCGATCACGTATTTGACGAGACCGCGCGTGTCGACGATGCCGGGCTTGCCGCCCCGTCCGCGCCTCGTCGCGACCACTCTTGCCGCGGGGGGCGGGAACGGCTCCTCGCCGGTCCAGTGCAGCCGGTAGGAAAAGCTCAGAGCATCGGCGGTTCGCACACGCTCTTTCGGAACCCAGAACGCGACGATGTTGTCGTGGATCTCGGCATCGGTCGGGATCTCGACGAGCTGGACCGCGCCCTCCCCCCACTCGCTCAGGGGCTCGACCCAGACCGTCGGCCGCTTCTCATAGAAGACGGCGTCATCTTGGTAGTCGGCAAACCTGCGGTCGCGCTGGAGGAGGCCGAAGCCGTTGGGGGTGCCCCCGACGAAGCTGTTGGTCATCACGACCGCGGGATTGTTGAGAGGACGCCAGATGCGCTCGCCATCGCCGGTCCAGATCGCCAGCCCATCGGAGTCGTGGATTTCGGGGCGCCAGTCCGGCGCGCCGGCGCGGTTGAGCTCGGAATACCAGAACATGCTGGTGAGCGGCGCAATGCCAAGCCGCTTGATGTCCTTGCGCGCGAAGAGCCGAGCCTCGATATCCATCGTCACCGTTTTCTGCTTGCGGCAGACGAACCGGTAGGCGCCCGCGACGCTCGGGCTATCGAGCAAAGCGTGGACCACGACTGCCCCTTTGGAAGGCTCGAGGTAGAAGGCCGTGAAGATCGGGAACTCCTCCGGGTCGAGACCCGAGTTGACCGCAAGACCGCGGGCGGAGAGACCATACTGATCGAGCTCGCCGGATGAGCGGAAATAGCTCGCGCCTTGAAAGGCGAGCCAGTCGCCCCTGAGGTTCGGATTGAGCACGCGGAAACCCGCAAAGCCGACGCTTTTCGGGAGAGTCTTGGCGATTGCCGCCTTGGGACCGTATGTAAAGAGGTCGGGATCGTATCCGATGGGACGCGCCATTCCCTTCTCGACAAGGAAGATGCGCACGCCCCCCGTGGCGAACTTGTGCGGATGGAAGAGCCGGATCGGCGTCGCCGTGCCGGCGAGAATGGTGCGGTCGGGACGGTACTCGATCTCGATCTGCTGCTCGAAATCGATCTGCTCCAGGATGTCGCGCGCCTCGACCTTGCGAGGAACATAAGGCTTGCCGGCGAGGGATCGCGCGGTAGCCGCGAGCTTCTCGAAGTCGAAGGGCTGAGGCGGCCCGAGATGGAGACCTTCGGTTCCGGCGGCATGAGCCATCATGTGCGGTAGGGCGGCCATGAGCGGCACGGCGAAGAGGACCTGCCGCCTCGAAAGTTTGAGGGACATAGCCGCTGTAACGTTCCTATCGTGCCGCAGTTCGGGCAGCCGGTCCGTTTCATTACAATTGGCGCCGCCCGCGACGGAATCGTGCCGACCAAACCGTCTGAGCGCCATCGATGACAAGGAGAACAACATGACAAAATCGACATTGGCGCCGGTTGCAGCTCTTGCCGTTCTAGTCGGTCTCAGCACCATCGCGTCAGCCGACACGGACGGCCGCGGCCATTGGCGGCACGGCATGGGTCCGCGCTTCTTCGCGATGCAGATGATGGAGCGCTACGACGCCAACAAGGACGGCAAGATCAGCCAGGAGGAGATCGACACAAATCGGACCGAATGGTTGCAGCGGTTCGATGCGGAGAAGGACGGCGGCCTCTCGCTCAAGGAGTTCGAAGCGCTCTGGCTTGAAGCGCACCGCGAGCGGATGGTGCGCGACTTTCAGTTCCTCGACAGGGATGGCGACGGGAAGATCACGCTCGATGAATACAAGCGGCCGCTCGCCGATCTCGTCCGCAATCACGACCGCAACGGCGACGGGTTCCTGAGCCGGGACGATCGGCAAATGGGCCAAAGGCGCTGGCAGCACGGCGGCGGCGACAAGGCCGGCGAGGACGAGAACAAGTCCGGCGACCAGCAGTAGAGCTGCACCAACTTCGCATTTCATTGCGCATCTGCCGCTTCGCGCCTTCCGCCTGAAGGCTCGTTGCGGCAGCCTGCTTCGATGGATCTCGCGCCTATCACCGGAACCGAGCGGCTGGAACCCGAGACGCTCGCCGCCATGCAGCGAGCCCGGTGGAAAAGCCAAGCCGAGTACGTGAGCAGTCGCTCCGCCCTCTATGGCGATCGACGGCTCAGTGGCTCAATCGAGGAGCTCGCCGGCCTTTACTTCACCGACAAGGAGATGCTCCGCGAGGATCAGCGCCTCCATCCTCCCTTCGGAAGCTATCTCGCTTCGACTCCTGATCGAATAGCACGCGTCCACCGAACTTCGGGCTCGACTGGAACAGCCATGAACATCGCGCTCTCAGCGGCCGATGCGCGGCTGTGGGCCGAGGTCGGGGCCAGGGCCATGCGCCTCGCAGGACTCGGGCCGGGACACCGGGTCGTGCACTGCCTCAATTATCAGCTCTGGATGGGAGGCTATACCGATCACGCCGTGCTCGAGGCAACGGGCGCCACCGTCATTCCGTACGGCATCGGCGGCTCGGAGAAGCTCATCGACGTCATCCGCGATCTGAAGGTCACCGCGATCCACTGCACGCCTTCTTATCCGTCGGTCCTCGAGCAGGTGATAGCGGAACACTTCCCGGGCCTCCGGCCGCACGATCTCGGCCTCGAACTCGGTCTGTTCGGGGGCGAGTCCGGACTCGATCAGCCGGCCTTCCGGGAGCGTCTGGAGCGCGTCTGGGGCTTCAAGGTCCGCAACGCCAACTACGGCGTGTCGGATGTGCTGACGATCATGGCCGGACAGAGCGAGACCTCAGCCGATCTTCATTTCATCGCCGGGGACGTGCTTTATCCGCAGCTCATCGCGCCCCATGACGGAAGCGCCAAATCCTGGCAGGAGGGAGAAACGGGCGAGCTCGTCCTTACCCATCTCGCGCGCGAATGCCAGCCGCTCGTCCGGTTCCGGACCGGCGATATCGTGACCGTCACCGGTACGGGCCCAATACCGGGAGGCGTGACCGCCCCTCGTTTCAAGGTCGTTGGGCGAAGCGACGACATGGTCGTGGTGAGGGGACTCAACATGTTTCCGGCGATGGTGCAGGGTGTCGTCGCGCAGTTCCCGGAGCTTTCGGGCGAATACCGGATCGTGCTTGAAACCCCGCCGCCACACGACATCCTTCCCCTCGAGGTCGAGCTTGCACACGAACTCGCACCTGAAGGGCTTGGAGCCTTCCTGGAAGCCGCAATCAAGCGCCAGCTTGGCAGCACGGCCCGGGTTACTATTCTGCCGCCCGCATCGCTGCCGCGCAGCGAAGGCAAATCGCGGCGGGTGATCCGCAGGTATTGAGGACGGCCATGGAACGAACAGTGCTGAGCGCGGCGGATGGGGGGATCCGGACCATCACGCTGAACCGGCCGGAGAGCCTCAATGCGATGAACCGCGCGCTCATCGCCGATGTGGCGGAGGCGTTCGAACAGGCCAACGCCGATCGCGAGACGCAGGTCATCATCTTCACCGGCTCCGGCCGGGCGTTCTGCGCGGGCGATGATCTCAACGAGCACAGTCAGCCCGGCGACGAGACGGCCGCACGCGAACACGTGCGGGCGATACAGCGGGTGAGCGAGGCCATTTGCTTCGGGGAGAAGCCGGTCGTGGGTGCGATCAACGGCTGGGCGGTCGGCGGCGGCTTCGAATGGGCCATCAACTGCGACTTCCCGATCTGGGCGGAAAGCGCCAAGGCCTTCTTTCCCGAGCTCCAATGGGGAATGTTCGTTACGGGCGGCGTGACCTCGCTCCTGCCGGCGCTCGCCGGGCTCAATGTGGCCCGCGAAATGATGATTCTCGGCGAACGCTACGATGCGAAAACCCTGCTCGCCAAAGGCGTCGCTTGGCGGGTCGTGCCGGACGATCGGCTCATGGACGAAGCCCGGTCGGTAGCGCTAAAGCTGCTCACGCTCTCTCAGAGGTCTCTGCGCGCCATGAAGCAGGCGCTCAACCGGGTCGCTTCGATCGAACTCAAGCAGGCGATCGCGCTTGAGATCGATATCACCGTCGAGAGTTTTCTCGATCCCGACACGACCCGGCGGATCGGCGAGTTCTCGACGCGACGCTAACCTCCAAGGACCCGACGTGCCCGCCACCCTCTTGCGTTCCTCCGATCCCCTGCTCCAGCCCTTCCAGTTGAAGCACCTCACCTTGAAGAACCGGATCATGTCCACCTCGCATGAGCCGAACTATCACGAGAACGGGATGCCCAAGGAGCGCTACCGCCTCTATCACGTCGAGAAGGCCAAGGGCGGGATCGCGCTGACCATGACCGCGGGGTCGGCGATCGTCTCAGCCGACTCTCCGCCGGCGTTCGGGAACCTGCTCGCCTACAAGGACGAGATCGTGCCGTGGTTGAAGCGGCTCGCCGATGATTGCCACGATTACGGCTGCGCGGTGATGATCCAGCTTACGCACCTCGGCCGGCGCACCAACTGGAACAAGGCCGATTGGCTGCCGGTGCTCTCGGCCTCGCCGGTGCGCGAGCCCGCCCATCGCGCGTTCCCCAAGGAAATGGAGGACTGGGATATCGTCCGCATCGTGAAGGAGTATGCGGCAGCCGCCCAGCGGATGAAGGCGGCGGGCCTCGATGGCCTCGAATTCGAATGTTACGGCCATCTCATGGATGCGTTCTGGTCGCCCGCAACCAACCAGCGCCAAGACGAATACAACGGCTCGCGCGAGGCCCGTATGCGGTTCTCCTTCGCCGTGCTCCGGGCGGTGCGGGAAGCGGTCGGCCCCGATTTCCTGGTTGGATGCCGGCTTGCCGCCGACGAGGACTGGAGCAAGGGCTTCTCGAAGGAGGAAGGAATCGCGATCTGCCGGACCTTGCGGGATTCGGGTCTCGTCGACTTCCTCAACATCATCCGCGGGCATATCGACCATGACACGCCGCTCTCCCGGATCATTCCGGTGGCCGGGATGAAGTCTGCTCCCCATCTCGACTTCGCAGGCGACGTGAGAGCGGCGACCCACGTGCCCGTCTTCCATGCGGCGCGGATCAACGACGTCGCAACCGCAAGACACGCGATCGCCGAGGGCAAGCTCGACATGGTCGGCATGACCCGCGCGCACATCGCCGACCCGCACATCGTCAACAAGGTCGCGGAGGGCCGCGAGGCCGATATCCGTCCATGCGTCGGCGCCACCTACTGTCTCGACCGCATCTACGAAGGCCACGAGGCGCTCTGCATTCACAATCCGGCGACAGGTCGCGAGGCGACGATGCCCCATGTGGTCAGCCGCTCCGAGGGTCCCCGCCGGCGGGTCGCTGTCGTGGGCGCCGGGCCGGCAGGGCTCGAGGCTGCCCGCGTCTCGGCGGCGCGGGGTCATGATGTCGTCCTCCTCGAAGCCTCGCCCAATCCCGGCGGCCAGATCCGTGTCGCGACCCAAGTCAAGCGCCGGCGCGAGCTCATCGGCATCGCCGATTGGCGGGCCGAGCAGTGCGAGCGGCAAGGCGTCGAGATGCGGTTCAATACGCTCGCCGAGGCGGCGGATGTGCGGGCGCTCGAGCCCGAGATCGTCATCGTGGCGACGGGCGGCCTGCCCCAGAACCAGGCGGTCGAAGAAGGCGCCGAGCTCGCGGTGTCGAGCTGGGACATCCTCTCGGGCGAGGTCAAGCCCGCGGACGAAGTGCTCCTCTTCGACGACAACGGCGCCCATCCGGGGATGGCGGCGGCCGAGTACATCGCCGAGAGCGGATCCGCTCTCGAGCTCGTGACGCCCGAGCGCTTCTTCGCGCCCGAGATGGGCGGCCTCAACGTCGTGCCGTATATGCAGATCTTCACGCGCCGCGGCGTGAGGGTCACCACCATGACCCGGGTGCGCGCGATCAGGCGCGAGGGCAACAAGCTCAAGGCGCTGCTCTGGAGCCCCTATGGCGAGATCGATTGCGGCGAACGGATCATCGATCAGGTCGTCGTCGAGAACGGGACGGCGCCGCTCGCCGATCTCTATTTCGAACTCAAGGATGAATCGATCAACCGCGGCGAAGTCGACTACCAGGCGCTGACCGCGGGACGCCCGCAATCAGTTCGCTCCAACCCGGATGGCCGGTTCACGCTCTTCCGGATCGGCGATGCGGTGGCCTCGCGCAACATCCACGCCGCCATCTACGACGCCCTCCGCCTGTGCAAAGAGTTTTGACAGCGCGCTTCGCATTGCGAATTCACCACCAAGTACACCAAGGTCACGAAGCAAAACACCTTCGTGTTCTTTGTGTCCTTGATGGTTCTCCCGTTTCTCTCTGTAACTATCTGTTCAGAACAGCGCCTTGCGCTTCCCGACGAAACCTTCGACGGCGCGGCAGAAGCCGTCGCAGTGATCATCGTCGATCATGAGGGACAGCGCAGAGAAGCCGCGTTCGGCGATGTAGTAGCCGGCCTGGAGGAGATCGAGGAAGAAAAGCCGCTTGAGCCTGATGTCGGCGCGGGCCGCTTCCTCGGGTGTGCGAGGCTCGAGCCCGAGAGGATGGATGGTCATCATCGAGCCTAGGCCGGTTGCGCGCATCGGCGCCTGGTAGCGCATGAAGAGGTCGTTGAGCCGCTCGCGCAGGCGGTCGCCGCGCCGGTTGAGCGCAATGCAGGCCTCGGGCGTGAAGATCTCGCTCATTGCGGCGCGCCCGACCGTCATCGTGAGCGTGTTGTTGTTGAAGGTACCGGCATGGGGAAGCGCATCAGGCCGGGACGGATCGAACATGGCCATGATATCGGCCCTCCCCCCGAACGCGCCGAACGACATTCCGCCGCCGATGTATTTGCCGAGCGTCTTGAGATCGGGGTCGATGCCGTACTGCGCCGCGAGTCCTTTCGGAGAGAGTCGCGAGGTCATCACCTCATCGAAGATGAGGATGATTCCGCGCCGCTCGGTCTCCTGCCGCAG
>JBJMRA010000217.1:0-11956 GCA_045802365.1 Hyphomicrobiales bacterium
CCGCGCCCGGGAGGAGGGCGTATCGATCCGTGAGCTGACCGAGCGTACTTATCGTCAGTTCAAGGAGGATATTTCGGCATTGGGCGTGCTCGATCCGACCTACGAGCCGCGTGCGACAGAAAACATCCCCGAGATGATCGATATCATCGAGCGGCTGATCCGGCGCGGTCACGCCTATGTCGCGGAAAGCCACGTGCTCTTCGATGTCGCGAGCACGAGAGACTATGGCTGGTTGGCTCACCGCTCGCTCGACGAGATGATCGCCGGCGCCCGCGTCGACATCGCGCCCTACAAGCGGGACCCCATGGATTTCGTGCTGTGGAAGCCCTCCGACGCGGAGACGCCCGGCTGGGACAGCCCCTGGGGCAGGGGACGCCCCGGGTGGCACATCGAATGCTCGGCGATGTCGTGGAAGCTTCTGGGCGAAGAATTCGATATCCACGGCGGCGGCATCGACCTTGTCTTCCCGCACCACGAGAACGAGCTCGCCCAGACGACCTGCGCCTTCGGCCACGACATCATGGCCAAGGTCTGGATGCACAACGGCCACCTGCAGGTCGAGAGCCAGAAGATGTCGAAGAGCCTCGGCAATTTCGTGACCATTCACGAGCTTCTGCAGGATTGGCCCGGCGAGGTGTTGCGCTTCAACATGCTGCGCACGCACTATCGCCAGCCGATGGATTGGACGGTCGCGGGGCTGGAGGAAAGCTGGAAGACTCTTGGCGGATGGTTCGGCGAGCTCGAGCCGAGCGGCTCACCGGCCGTTATGTCGGGCCCTGTGTTCGAAGCCCTCCTCGACGATCTGAACACGCCGCTTGCGATTGCCGAACTTCATAAGAACGAGAGTCGATCTCGCTCCGCCCTCCTCAAGGCGTTGGGTTTTGACGGCAGGATCGCGTCGCGGAAACTCGATAGAATTGACGCCGATCGAGTCGATGGCCTTGTCGCTGCCCGCCTCGCGGCCCGAAAGCAGAAGAAATGGGCGGAGAGCGACCGCATTCGCGATGAGCTCGCCGCAATGGGCGTGGTGCTGCATGACAATAAGGACGGGACCACCACATGGGAGGTAAAGCGATGAAACGCGGTCGGCCGTGCCTCGGAATTCTCAACGTGCGGAGAATGGGCTTTCCTGCTCGCCCAATCTGTCATCCCCGCACTTGCTGCGGGGACCCATTGGGCCGACACTCGGATCGAGAGAATCGGCGCAATGGGTTGCCGGAATAAATCCGGCAATGACAAACGCTAAGCGGTGGCGAGATCTACCGCTCGATGTTCTCACTCGAGCGGGATAGCAGGGCGAGGTTGGTCAGTACATGATAACTCCTGCCAACGCTCAGCCGATCATTGTCGCCGACGCGGGGCCGCTCATTCGCCTCGCAGCAGCCGGTCTCCTCGACAGCTTGCGCGGACTGAACCGGCGGATCGTGCTCGTTGATCGTATCGAGGACGAGGTGACCGGCGACAGGTCGAAGCCGTTCGCGAGGGAAATCGCGGCCTGGATCGATAGGATGGATGATGCGATCCTCAGAGCCGATACAGCAATCGGATATGGTATCCGAGAGTTGCGGGAAGGGGAGCGCAATGCCGATCAGGAGAGATTGCTAAGACTGGCCCTTCGCGACTCGGGCGAGCTCGCTCTGCGCGAATTCCTGGGATATTGGCGTCCGACCGAGCCGGGGGCGGCGATCGTCATCTACGAAGATCGCCGCGTCGCCTCCCTGTTCGTCGAGGTGGACTTCCACGTGACCATCATGACGACGCGCATGTTCGTCGAGAAGATCGCGGCATGGGGCATCAATGTGGATGCGGTCGAGGCGCTCGAGGCTGTATCCGATCGGTATGATCTGAAGCCGGCGCTCATTGCTGAGATCGATCCAGCTACACCGCGGGATATGCGCGAGCTTCCGCAACCGTTCGGGTGGAATGGAGCGGCGTCATGAGCGATGATCGCAAAAGGCCGTGGACGGACAATCTCCCCTTTCCGCGGCATTGGAAGGCTTACGTCGCCTTGAAGATCGCGGTCATCGTCGCGGCGGTGCTGCTCGCTTTCTATTTCCTGTGGTTGCGTGCATGACCGAGCGGCTCTACCTCTTCGACACCACGCTGCGCGACGGTCAGCAGACGCCGGGCGTCGATTTTTCGCTCGAGGACAAGCTCGTCGTCATGGGCATGCTCGATGCGCTGGGGATCGACTACATCGAGGGCGGCTATCCGGGCGCCAATCCGACCGATACGCAGCTCTTCGCGGCTGATCGCGGTACACGCGCGACCTTCACCGCCTTCGGCATGGTCAAGCGGCCCGGCCGTTCGGCCTCGAACGATCCGGGCCTCCAGGATCTTCTCGCCGCCAAGGCCAAAGCCATCTGCTTCGTCGCCAAGACTTGGGACTACCACGTGAAGGTGGCGCTCCAGGCCACCAACGACGACAATCTCGCGTCGATCCGCGAGTCGGTCGAGGCGGCGGTCGCGAGCGGCCGCGAGGTGCTCCTCGATTGCGAGCATTTCTTCGACGGCTACAAGGCCAACGCCGGATACGCGCTCGCCTGTGCGAAGACCGCCTACGAAGCGGGCGCCCGCTGGGTCGTGCTCTGCGACACGAATGGCGGGACGCTGCCATATGAGGTGTCGGCAATCGTCGAGAGCGTCGCCAAAGCAGTCCCCGGCACGCATCTTGGGATTCACGCCCACAACGACACCGAACAGGCGGTCGCGAATTCGCTGGCCGCGGTGCTTGCGGGAGCGCGCCAGATTCAGGGCACGCTCAACGGTTTGGGCGAGCGGTGCGGCAACGCTAATCTCGTCTCCATCATTCCGACGCTGGTGCTCAAGTCCGAATTCGCGCGCCGCTTCGAGGTTGGAATCGCCGCGGAGAAACTCGCGACCTTGACCCACGTGTCGCGGAGCTTCGATGAGCTCCTGAACCGCAGTCCCAACGGCCAGGCGCCCTATGTCGGCAAGAGCGCGTTCGCGACCAAGGCCGGCATTCACGCTTCGGCGATCGTCAAGGACCCGAAAACCTACGAGCACGTACCGCCGGAAGCGGTCGGCAACCGCCGCCACGTGCTCGTCTCCGATCAGGCCGGCAAGTCGAACCTGCTGGCGGAACTCGGGCGCATTGGCCTCGCCGTCGACAGGAACGACCGCCGGCTCGACCGTTTGCTCAGCGAAGTGAAGGAGCGCGAGGCGCAAGGCTATGCCTATGACGGCGCCGACGCCTCGTTCGAGCTCCTGGCCCGCCGGGCGCTCGACGTCGTGCCTCACTATTTCGACGTGATCTCGTTTCGCGTAATGGTCGAGCATCGGCACAACGCCAAGGGCGAGCTCGTGACGGTGTCGGAGGCCGTCGTCAAAGTCGCGATCGACGGGGAAAGCTTCATCAATGCGGGCGAAGGCAACGGCCCCGTCAACGCGCTCGACGTCGCGCTCAGGAAAGACCTCGGCAAATACCAAAAGCACATCGCCGATCTCGAGCTCGCCGACTACAAGGTCCGTATTCTCAACGGCGGAACGGGGGCCACGACCCGCGTGCTAATCGAAAGCCGCGACGGCAAAGGCGAGCGCTGGTTCACGGTCGGCGTGTCCCCCAACATCGTCGATGCGTCATTCCAGGCCCTCTCCGATTCGATCGTCTTCAAGCTGATGAAAGAAGGCGTGACCGCGAGCTAGAGGGTCGCCCTAGCCGCCATGCAGCCTCCTCATGCGCTCCATGACCCCCTTTTGTTTGTGATCGGATATGCAGGCCGCTAGAGCCCGGCCATGGTCACAGCAAGCGAAACGGTCGTGGGAAAAGGCTTGAGCGAGTCGGAGAAGGGGGCGCTCTACTGCTTTCTGGCCCATTTGGTGTGGGGCGGCATGGCCTTCTATTTCGGGCTCATGCGCCACATCTCGGCGCCAGAGATCGCGATCCATCGCGGACTGTGGTCGCTCCCGATCGCGGCGGTCATGCTCATGATGATGGGGCGGCTCGCCGCGGCCCTCAGGGTCTTCTCGGATCCCCGCAAGCTCGTGACGCTCATGCTGACGAGCTTCCTCATTGTGTTCAATTGGGGCTTCTACGTATGGTCGATCGAGGCGGGGCGCACGACGGAAGCGACGCTCGGCTACTACGTCAATCCGCTTCTGAACGTGGTCGCGGGCTACTTCTTCCTCGGCGAGCGGTTCAGCCGCACTCAGTTCTGGGCGATCGTACTCGCCGCCGCCGGCGTCCTCGTCCAGACCTTCGCCGCGGGGGTCTTTCCGTGGGTGGGCTTGATGCTCGGGGCGACCTTCTGCCTCTACGGCTTCATCCGCAAAACGGTCGACGTCGGGCCGGTCGAAGGCTTCTTCGTGGAAACCGTCGTCATCGCGGGACCCGCGCTAGCGCTTGCGATTTGGCTCGGCGAAACCGGGCAGGCGGCGTTCCTCTCGAATGCCAGGGATACGCTGATGCTGATGGGCTGCGGCGCCGTAACCTCGGCCGCGCTCATCCTGTTCGCCGCGGCCATCAAGCGAATACGGTATTCCACGGCCGGTCTCATGCAGTACATCTCGCCCTCTCTCGTGTTTTTGACCGCGGTGTTCGTGTTCGGCGAACCGATGGACAAATGGAAGCTCGTTTCATTCGTCCTCATCTGGACGGCCCTCGCGATCTTCACGGTCGTAGCCTTGCGTGAGGATCGTGGCCGCGCCCTGCCGGTCGAGGACCCGACCGCGGCCTAGGCGCCGACGGGACGGCTTGGAACGGCGATGATGTTTCAGCTAGCCTGGACGTCCGCTAGGCTCGTGACGACTGTTCCTTGGCCCTTATTCAGCGAGGCGGACAGGAACCTTCATCATCCATGTGCATTGTAGTCTGTTCAGGCAGGGACTTAGGCAATCGGAGATGATTGGGGGACGACCTGGGGCCTGCTTGGGCGGGGTTGGAGTCGAGGATGAGCATCGAAGAGGTCCCAAGAACGCGAAAATCAAAGCGCGCATCTTTTCGGACTCGCACCCGAGATCGAGCGGAATCCGGCCCCGCACCGACCTTGGACTCGAACGGGAACGATCTCGAGGATTTTTTCGAGAACGGGCCGATCGGTCTGCATCTCGTCGCGGGCGACGGCACCATCCTGCGTGTCAACCGGGCCGAATTGCAGCTCTTGGGCTACTCGGCTGACGAATACGTCGGTCGGAATATCGCCGATTTCCATATCGATCAGCCGGTCCTCGATGAAATCCTTTCGTGTCTGCTCGAGAATGGACGGCTGGACCAGAGGCCGGCACGTCTCAGGGCCAAGGACGGGTCGATCAAGCATGTCCTGATCAGCTCAAATGCCGGCATGAGGGACGGGGAATTCGTCAACACGCGTTGCTTTACCGTTGACGTGACCGATCGTGTGCGGGCGGAGGAAATGCTCCGCGAGCATGACAGGCGGCTTGCGGCAACCTACGAGCATGCGGCGATCGGCATTTCGGAGATAGACCGCGAGGGCCGGCTTCTTCGGATCAACGCTCAAGTCTGCAATCTGCTGCGCTATTCCGCCGAGGAGCTCATCGGACGCGTCGTGTTCGACTGCAGCGATCCGGACGACGCCGATCCGGATCGGGAACAATTCCGCCGTCAGGTCGCAGGCGAGTTCGACGGCTATTGGATCGAGAAGCGGATCCGGCGCAAGGATGGCACCTACTTCTGGGCCTTGCTCAATTCCTCGAGCGTCACCGACGCAGAGGGACGGTTCCTTTACGCCGTCCGCATCGTTCACGACATAACCGGTCGCAAGCGCGCCGAGGAAGCGCTTGCCGGCAAGATGGAAGAGCAGGCCGCCATTCACGCGTTTACGGAAGCGCTCCAGCATGCGGACTCGCTCGGTACGGTTTGCGAACGTGCCCTCGACGCCATTCTGCGCGCGCTCCGCTGCAACCGCGCCTCGATCCTGCTGTTCGATGAAGCCGGCGTGATGCGCTTCGTCGCCTGGCGCGGGCTTTCCGATGAATATCGGCGCGCGGTAGAAGGCCATTCCCCTTGGGCACCGGACGACGCCAATCCGATCCCCGTGTGCTTGGCGAGCATTGCGGAAGCCGACATTCCGGATTCGCTCAAAGCGACGGTCGCGGCTGAAGGCATACAGGCGGTGGCATTCATCCCGCTCCGGCAGCAAGGCCGCCTGCTCGGCAAGTTCATGACTTATTACGATCGGCCCCACGCCTTCAGCGCGGACGAAATTGAAGTCGCCCAGACGATTGCGCGGCAGCTCGGCTTCGGCGTCGAGCGCATGCGGGCGGAAGAGGCGAGGCGCTCGGCCGAACGCGCCGCCCAGCAACTCGTCTCGATCGTCGAATCCTCCGACGATGCGATCATCAGCAAGGACCTCAACGGGGTCATCACCACCTGGAATAAGGGAGCGGAGCAGCTCTTCGGCTATACCGCCGAGGAGGCCGTCGGAAGATGCGTGACGATGCTCATTCCCGATGAGCGCCTCGATGAGGAACCGGAAATCCTCTCTCGCATCCGCCGCGGCGAGCCGGTCGATCATTACGAGACCGTCCGGCGCCGCAAGGATGGAACCCTCGTCGACATTTCTCTGACGGTTTCGCCGATGCGCGATGCATTGGGCCGTGTCTTTGGAGCGTCCAAAATCGCGCGCGACATAACCGACCGAAAGCTCGCCGAAGCGAAGATTCGCGAGAATGAGCGCCATCTCCAGGAGCTTCTCGCGGCAATCCCCGCCGCGATCTACACGACCGATGCCCAAGGGCGGGTCACTTATTTCAACCAGGCGGCCATCGAACTTGCTGGCCGCACGCCGACGCTTGGCAGCGACGAGTGGTGCGTAACCTGGAAGCTCTACCGGCCCGACGGTTCTCCCCTTCCGCACGATCAATGCCCGATGGCGGTCGCCCTCAAGGAGGGGCGTCCCATCCGCAATGCCGAGGCGATTGCCGAACGTCCTGACGGCGTCCGCATACCCTTCATCCCCTATCCGACTCCTCTTCGCGACGAGAAAGGCCGCATCACCGGCGCCATCAACATGCTGGTCGATATCAGCGAGCGCAAACAGGCCGAAAGCCAGCAGCGCATGCTGGTCAACGAGCTCAACCATCGCGTCAAGAACAACATGCAGATGCTGCAGTCGTTGCTCTATTCGGCGGCGACCCGAACCGAGAGCGCGGAAGCGCGCCGCATCTTGGGAGAGGCCGCCGGCCGGATCTCCGCGATGGCGGCGGCGCAGCGCGTGCTCTATGGCACGGCCGACGCCACGCGGTTCAGCGCCGAGGACTTCGTGAACGCGGTGTGTCAGACGGTCGGGCAGACGTTTCCCAAAGCCGTCGAGGTCGTTTGCGAAGCCGATTCGGGCCAGCTATCGAACGATATCGCGATGCCGCTCGCGCTCATCCTGAACGAGCTTCTCACCAATGCCGTGAAGCACGGAATGAACGGCCGCGAGAAGGGCACGATCCGCGTGAGACTAGCGCGCGACGGCGACGGGTTCCGGCTCGTCGTGGAAGATGACGGTCCGGGCTTCGATCTGACGTCGGTCCGCAGCCGGAGCTCGGGATTGGGGCTGGTCCAGGGTCTTGCGCGCCAGCTCCGCGCGGAGTTCGAGGTGACCCGCGATCCCGCGACGCGCTGTACGCTCAGATTTGCCTGAGAGCGGGTGGGGTTTGAGCAGTCAGAGGGTCAGGATGCCAGCCGCCCAGGCGGGAGATCGCCCCGTCCGTATCCTCATCGTCGAAGACGATTTCCTCGTCGCCCTGCAGGCCGAGTCGGCGCTCATCGAGGCTGGTTTCGAAATCGCCGGCATTGCGTCGAAGGCCGAAGAGGCTCTCGAGCTTGCCGCCTCACAGAATCCGACGCTCGTGTTGATGGACATCCGGTTGGCGGGCAAACGCGACGGCGTCGATGCGGCGCTCGACCTCTTTCGCACGCACGGTTTGCGCAGCATATTCGCCACCGCGCATTCCGATCGCGAGGCGCAGAACCGCGCTGAGGCCGCCTCACCTCTGGGCTGGCTCCAGAAGCCCTATACGATGGCCTCGCTGCTCGAGCTTGTCCGCAATGCCGCCGCGCATCTCTGACGACTTCAGATTAAGCCACCGTCCGGCCGGCACAAATTCCTCCCCTTGAATTTCGCCTGCCCGAGCTAGGCCGCCTTCTTCGCGGGGACCTTCTTGCCCTTCTTGCGAGCTTTGGAGAGCCCGATCGCGATCGCCTGCTTGCGGCTCTTCACTTTGCCGCCTTTGCCGCCCGGCCCACTCTTCGCCGTGCCTTTCTTGTAGCGATGCATCTCCTTCTTCACGTCACTGCCGGCGCTCTTGGAGTATTTTCGTTTCGCTGCCATTTCTTCTCCTTGCGGATACCATTCCGTCCTAACGAAAACGGACCTCCTATCGCATTCGTTCCAATGTCTCGGAACGCAGCCCGCAGCGGCGACCGCCATCGGAGCGCTTCGGCGGTGAGGCGCGCTACGCTTATTCCAACAGCGCGGCGAGGCCGGCTTCGGCGACTTGCGCGTCCTGGTTCGAGGACATGCCGGACACGCCGATGCCGCCGATGATCTCGCCGTTGCGCATGATGGGCAGGCCGCCCTCCATGGCGAGGATGTTCGGGGCGCCGAGGAGGCGCAGGTTCACCCCGCCTTGGGCGACCGCATCCTGGAGCGCCTTGGTCGGACGCTTGAAGTCGACGGCGGTCCGCGCCTTCTCGGGCGCGATCAAGATGCTGCCGTTCTGGGCATGGTCCATGCGTTCGAACATCACGAGCCGGCCGGCGGTGTCGACGATGGCGATCACCATCGGCCAGCCGTTGCGGCTGGCTTCGGCTTCAGCGGCGCTCATGACACCCTTCGCCTCCTCGAGCGTGATCGAGGGTCCGTAGCGCAACGGAGCGGCAGCCATGGTCGCCCTCACAAGGTCTTGCGAACGGGTTCGAGCGGCACCACCCCTTGCGTCCGGGCGAGACGGTAATCGAGCGCCGGGATGATCTCGTCGACGTCGCTCACGACGTCGAGCTTGAACTCGAGGCCGGCGCGGATGAACTTCTCCGCGCGCATGTGCTCGAAGAGCTTGAGGAGAGGCGACCAGTAGTTCTCGATATTGCAGAGGATGATCGGCTTGGCGTGTCGGTCGAGCTGCGCCCATGTCGACATTTCGACGAACTCCTCGAGGGTGCCGATGCCGCCCGGCAGCGCCGCGAAGCCATCCGAGCGCTCGAACATGGTCATCTTGCGTTCGTGCATGTTGGAGGTGACGACGAGCTCGTTGACGTCGGTCAGCATGCGTTCGCGGTTGACGAGGAACTCGGGGATGATGCCGATCACGTGGCCGCCGGCCGCGAGCACCGAACGGGCGAGTTCGCCCATGAGGCCGAGGCTGCCTCCGCCATAGACGAGGCCCACGCCTGCTTCGGCCATGAGCGCGCCGAGCCGCCGGGCGGAAGCCGCATAGACCGGACTGCGTCCCGGACCCGAGCCGCAATAAACACAAAGATGCCGCATAGGAACTTTAACCACCTTTCATGAGCCCGGGTTCGGCCACCGGGCCGAGGGGTAAACGTCTCGAGAGAAGCTTTGCAGAATCTCTTTTGACCGGATAATGGCAGGAGGGGCCCCCGGGGAATGCTTGAATTGGGCCCTTGCGCCCGTCTCAACGCGGGCGCCATCGACAGGTTCGGACGGCTTTGATGAAGAATCCTCTGGTGTTGTTTACCGGGCTTGCGCTCGCGAGCCTGGTCGCCCTGGTATTTGTCATGATGCATCGCTGGGATCAACCGGCGACGACGCAATTGGCGGATCAGCCTCGAGCGGTGACGAGCGAACCTCCGGCCAAGGCAGCGAAGGAGCCGCTCGGCGAGCCCGCCGGCCAAAAAAAAACGGGTCAAGCCGCGGAAGGGAAGCCGGCCAAGCCCGAATTCGATACCGTCAGGGTCGAGGCCGACGGCAACGCCATTCTGGCGGGCCGGGCGGCGCCGGGGTCGGAAGTCACCCTCAAGGTCGAAGGCAAGGAGATCGGCAAGGGCCGCGCCAACGACGAGGGCGCCTGGGTAGTGGTGCCCGACGCTCCCCTCGGCAAGGGCGATCACAAGATCGTGGCCGAGCAGAATGCCGAGAAGGCGGGCGCGCCGGTCGTTTCGGACCAGTCGGTCAAGGTCACCTTGCCGGGCGACGGCAAGAGCCAGCCCGAGATTGCTCTCCTCGAGCCTGGTGCTGAAACCAAGGTCATCCAGGGGAGCGCGGCCAAGCCGCCCGAATCGTCTCCTCCGTCCGGAACGAGCAAGTCTGAGCAGAAGCCGCCCGAAACGGCAGCGAAGGAGCCCGAAAAGACCCCGCCCGAAACCAAGCCAGAAGTGGCTACGAAGGAGTCCAAAGAGGCCCCGCCCGAAACCAAGCTCGCCACCGCCGAACAACCAAAAGCCGCTGAGGAGACCAAGCAATCTCCTCTCGCGCAACAGAAGACCGAGCCCCCGCAGCAGACGGGGCAGCCCGTCACCCTTGACGTGGTCGACTACAATGACCGGGGCGATATCGTCTTTGCGGGGCATGCCCAGCCTGGGAGCGCCGTCCGGCTCTATGTCGATGGCCGGCCTCTTGGCCAAGCGATCGCGGACAACTCCGGGAATTGGAGCTTCGCTGCCGGCAAGGAGGTCGCGTCCGGTAAGCATCAGCTCCGCGCCGAGGCGGCGGATTCGGCGGGGAAGGTGCTGTCGAGCGCCGAGCTTCCTTTCCTTCGCGAGGACGCCGAGAAGGTGGCTGCCCTGAACGGGGCGAGCGAACCGCCACCGCCGACGGACGCGGGCCAGAAAGAGGCCGAGGCCAAGAACCAGGCGGAGCTTGCGGCCAAGCAACAGGCCGAAGCGGACGCGCAGAAGCAGGCGGAGCTGGCGGCAAAACAGCAGGCCGAGGCGGAAGCCAAGCGCCAGGCGGAGCTGGCCGCGCAACAGGAGGCCGAAGCGGACGCCAAGCGCCAGGCGGAGCTGGCAGCAAAACAGCAGGCCGAAGCGGAAGCCAGGCGGCAGGCCGAGTTGGCGGCCAAACAACAGGCCGAGGCGGAAGCCAAGCGGCAGGCGGAGTTGGCGGCCAAACAACAGGCCGAGGCGGAAGCCAAGCGGCAGGCCGAGCTGGCGGCGCAAGAACAGGCCGAAGCGGAAGCCAAGCGGCAGGCCGACCTGGCGGCCAAGCAACAGGCCGAGGAGGAAGCCAAGCGACAGGCCGAGCTGGCGGCCAAGCAGCAGGCCGAAGCGGACGCCAAACGGCAGGTGGAGCTGACGGCGAAGCAGCAGGCCGAGGCGGAAGCCAAGAGGCAAGCTGAGCTGGCAGCAAAACAGCAGGCCGAAGCGGAAGCCAAGCAGCAGGCGGAGCTGGCGGCGCAACAACAGGCCGAAGCGGAAGCCAAGCGGCAGGCAGAGCTGACGGCGAAGCAGCAGGCCGAAGCGGACGCCAAGAAGCAGGCCGAGCTGGCGGCAAAACAGCAGGCCGAGGCCGACGCCAAGCGGCAGGCGGAACTGGCGGCCAAGCAACAGGCCGAAGCGGAAGCCAAGCGGCAGGCAGAGCTGGCGGCGAAACAAGAGGTCGAAGCCGAAGCCAAACGTCTGGCTGACCTCGCTGCCAAGCAACAGGCCGAAGCGGAAGCCAATCGGCAGGCAGAGCTGGCGGCCAAACAGCAGGCCGAAGCGGAAGCCAGGCGGCAGGCCGAGTTGGCGGCCAAACAACAGGCCGAGGCGGAAGCCAAGCGGCAGGCTGAGTTGGCGGCCAAACAACAGGCCGAGGCGGAAGCCAAGCGGCAGGCGGAGTTGGCGGCGAAACAACAGGCCGAAGCGGAAGCCAAGCGGCAGGCCGGGCTGGCAGCAAAACAGCAGGCCGAAGCGGAAGCCAAGCGGCAGGCTGAGCTGGCGGCCAAACAGCAGGCCGAAGCGGAAGCCAAGCGGCAGGCCGAGTTGGCGGCCAAACAACAGGCCGAGGCGGAAGCCAAGCGGCAGGCGGAGCTGGCGGCCAAACAACAG
>JBJMRA010000218.1:0-27956 GCA_045802365.1 Hyphomicrobiales bacterium
CATCTCTCGAAGCCCGAGCAGTTCGACACCGCGAGAGAGATCATCGGTTCGCCTCGGCTCGACGTGCACTATGTGCCAGGCGAGCATGATGTCGTCGACGAGACGAACGGGCGGGCCTATCTCGACCGCTACGGCAAGAATACGAAAGGCGCCGGCTGGTACTCGTTCGATCAAAACGGGGTGCACTTCATCGGTCTCGTCAACGTGGTCAATCTCAGGTCGGGAGGGCTCGGCAATCTGGGGGCCGAACAGCTCGCTTGGCTCGCCGACGATCTCGAGACACGCCCGTCCTCGGCCCCGATCGTGGTATTCGCCCACATTCCGCTCTGGACCGTCTACCCGGAGTGGGGATGGGGAACGGACGACAGCGCTCAGGCGCTCGCGCTCCTCAAGCGGTTCGGCTCCGTCACCGTGCTCAACGGGCACATCCACCAGATCATGCAGAAGGTCGAGGGCAACGTGACCTTCCATACCGCCCGCTCGACCGCGTTTCCCCAGCCTGCGCCGGGACAGGCGAAGGCCCCTGGTCCGATGACCGTCCCCGCCGGAGAGCTGAGAAACCTGCTTGGGATCACGAGTGTCACCTTCAACCAAGGCAGGGAAGAGCTGGCGATCGCAGACACTACGCTTGCCACGCCATGACCGGTATCGGATATGTCTGCGCCGCAGCGGCCCTGGCGCTCGCTTCGGCGAGCGCCTCGGCAGCGAGCCTGTCGGTCCAGATCGAAAACTTCACATTCGACCCGGCAACTCTCAAGGTTGTTCCCGGTACCACAGTCACGTTCGTGAACCGAGACGATATTCCGCATCTCGTTGCGGCCGACGACGGGGCCTTCCGATCCAAGGCGCTCGACACCGGGGACGCATTCTCCTTCACCTTCGAGAAAGCCGGCCAATACGGCTATTTCTGCGCCCTTCATCCGCATATGGTGGGCAAGGTGGTGGTCGAACCATGAGGCTTGGAGCGGCAGTCGCTGGGACGCCGCTTCTCGCAATCGCGAGGGCGAGGGTGAACGCGGAGCAGAGGGACGAGCAGTTCCGCCTGATAGTGCTGCCGCATCTCGCGGACGCGCTCGCCTTCGCACGCTATCTGACCGGCAGCCGCGATGATGGCGAAGACGTGGTTCAGGAAGCCTGCCTGAGAGCGCTCGCCGGGATCGGCACCTATGCCGGCGGAAGCGCCAAGGCTTGGCTCCTCGCCATCGTCCGGAACGCGTGCTTCACCTGGCTCGCCAAGCATCGGCCCAAGAGCCTCGTTCTTACCGCCGATCCAACCGAACTTGCCGATGGAGCCGATCCCGGCGAGGCCGCGCCCACGCCTGAAGCACAGCTCATCGCGAGAGCCGACAGCGAAACGGTCACGGCGGCGATCGCCGGCCTTCCCGGACTTTTTCGCGAGGTCGTCGTCCTGCGCGATATAAACGGCATGAGCTACCGCGAGATCGCCGCCATGATCGGCATCCCCATGGGTACGGTCATGTCCCGCCTGGCGCGGGCGCGACGGCTTCTCGCGATCCGACTGGCGGACACACGATGACCGAGCGCGACGACATCGAACTGTTTCTGCACGCTCTTGCCGATGGAGAGCTCGATGCGGCCACGGCGCTCGATGTCGAGAGGAGGATCGCGGCCGATCCCGATCTCGCCCGCCGCTATGAAAACGTGGTTGCGGTCAAGAACGCCGTCGAAGCGTTGCCGCGGCCGACGGTCAGCGACGCATTTCGATCCCGCATAGCCGGGCCCCCGGGCGGAAGGGCTGAGCCGGCGTCCCCACTATTCAGAGGGGAAAGACGTACGGATAGGCGCGCACTCGCCGCTTCGATCATCGTCAGCGCACTCGTGGCGAGCAGCGCCACCTATCTCGTCACCGCTCCTCCTTCACGGAACGCGACTGCAGCCTTGGTGGCGGCCGACCATCGGCGAAGCCTGTTGGCGGCGAGCCCGGTCGACGTCGCCTCGTCCGACCGGCACACGGTCAAGCCGTGGCTTGCTTCCCGAATCGGGGTCTCGCCGCCCGCGCCCGATCTCGCGGCCCAAGGTTTCGCCTTACTTGGCGGACGCGTCGAGGTCGTGGGCGAACGCGCCGTTCCTGCCCTCGCTTATAGGCACCGAGAGCATCTGATCACGCTTATCGCTATCCCCGACCCCGAAGGAGAGACCCGCGCGCCCGAGTCTCTCGCTTCGGGTGGGTTTGGCCTGGTGCGCTGGAATGGAAATGGGTTCACCTATTGGGCAGTCTCGGACACGGAGCGCGCCCAACTCGAGGCCTTCGTCGCCGCATTCCGCGCTGCGACCGCGCACGAATGAGCGATCAGAAGGAAGCATTCGCCCTCTTGGGCGGCTGCATCACGGCGACACGGTGATATTGATCGTGTCGGTGTTGTTGCCGGCTGCCCCGTCGTTGCTCGAGGTCGTACCGGTTACGATGAAAGAGTTGACGCCCGCCGACTGCCCGTTGACAACAATGCGGACCGTCTTTGAGCCGGCGTCGGCGATCGACTGAAGCGAGCACCCGGCAAAACCGTTGATGAGAGCGCATGACCCCGAGCTGAGCGACTGAATCGGCAATCCTACCGTTGGACTTGCGTTGAAGAATACATCGTTGGCGACACCTCCAGTGGAGGAAAGAGTGACCGTTATCGTTGTATTGTCCCCAACATTGATGTTGGTAGCGGACGCCCTGAGACGGACGGCAAGATCCGCAATGGGTGCACGGGCCTTGATTTTCGCAAACCGCACGTCCGGCTGCCGGGCATGGAAGCCGTTGCCCAGCCGATTGTCAGACCACGTTCCGGACAGATACGCAGTTCCTCCGGCGATCTGGTCATAGTCTCCCATATAAGTCGAGTTGATGACGGGATCCTGGCCGATCACAATCGGGGTGTTGGGCGAAAGTTGAAACGTATTGCTGTTGAAGGCCAGATCGCCCGCGGCATCAACCCTGGCAAGGACTGCGCGGCGATGGAACATGAAGTTCGACGGATCCTGACTACGGCTGTAGTAGCCGATCATCGCCCGGCCGCTGCCGGAAAAGGCGATCGTGGGGAAGAACTGGTCTCTGTTGGCATTTCCAGGAACGCGCGTCTTAGCACTCCATGTCGCGCCGTTGTCGGTGGACCTTACATAGAACACATCGCCATTGTCGGAACCATCGGCAAGGTTCGGATCATCGTTGTAAACGACGTAGAGATTTCCGTTGGCGCTCGCCGTGGCATGCGGAAACGAGTTGGAGCGCAGCCCGCCGTTGAGCTGGAGGCCGCCGTTGACGGTGGTTGTATTGAGGTCGGCCACCTGGGCTTCAGCGGCGAAGCTCACTCCCCGATTTGTCGACCGGCGGACGAAGAGCTTGTTGTCGCCCCCTTGGCCGCCGCTGCCGGTGCCGCGGTAGTAGAACACGAACACATTGTGGTTTGGCGCCACCACCACGAAGCAGCCTTGGCCGCCTGTGGAAATGAGAGTAGCGCCTGCCGGACCGAAGGTCGCGCCACCGTCCGTGGAACGGCTGAACACGATGTTCTCGACCCCGCCGAAGTTCGTGGAACAGGCATATATGTTTCCGTTCCCTGAGCCGGCGAAGTTATCGATCGCAATCCATTCTTTGTCCAAATCGCCGCCGACGATGCCCGGGAAGGCATTGACGGGCGCGCCCCAGGTATGGCCGCTGTCGGTCGATTTGAAAACCTGGATCGTGTTGCCGGTATTGAAGCCGAGTGTCGCCAGGAAGACGCTGTTGCTTACACTGCGATAGGCGAGGTTAGGATCGCCTGCGTCGCCGCCGCTGCTGGCCGGCAGCGCGCCTCCATCCGTCCACGTCTTGCCGTTGTCGGAGGAAAAGGCGAAGCCGGTAAAATGACTGGCGCCTCCGATGAACGAGCCCGAGTCGTTGAACGCGGCGATCAGCCTGCCGCCCCCCAAGTCCACCACGCTGGTCTCGCTTTGGGTATCTTGCGCCGTGGTATCCGCGCTCGGGTTGTTCACCGTCCCCGGAAGAATCGTTCGCGCTCCGGGGGATCCCGGCCGTGCCGGTCCGTGCCGCTTGGCAGCCAGAAGATTGAGCTTCGCTCCGGAGCGCGGATCATCGAGTCCTAAAGTAAATCGGCTCTTTTCCTGCGCGAGCGAAACCAGGCTGCCACACAAATACAATGCGCCGCATGCCACGATCGGAAATGCGGCGCGCAAGAATGACGTTCGTTTGAACATTGATGCCCCCCCAAAGCTGACCCAGGCTTTACGTATATTGCCTCGTGAGCTGTCGCAACGATATTCGAGGAGGCTGTACGCGAAGCCACATTCCGTAGCGCTGCTGCGGGGGCAACCCCTCCAGGCCCGGGTGCAGGGCTGCCATCCTTTAGGGCCCGTTGCAGAAAATTGCACCTATGGCCGACAATCCCGATATTAGGGCGATGAGCGAGGAGCAGGATATCGCGGTCGAGGAACGGGAGGCGGGCGACGGTCCCGCGGTGATCCGCGCCCTGGTAAAGATGCTGCCCAACCGGCCGGGCGTCTATCGCATGATCGATGCGAAGGGCGACGTCATCTATGTCGGCAAGGCGCGCAGCCTCAAGAACCGGGTGATGAACTATACGCGACTCGGGGGCCACACGAACCGCATCGCGGCGATGATCGCCAACACCCGCAACATGGAGTTCGTCACCACCGAAACGGAGGCCGAAGCGCTCCTCCTCGAGGCCAATCTCATCAAGAAGCACAAGCCTCGCTACAACGTCACGCTCAGAGACGACAAGTCCTTCCCCTACATCCTCATCCGGAAGGACCACTCCGTGCCGGCGATCGGCAAGCATCGCGGCGCACGATCGCAGAAAGGCAGCTACTTCGGGCCGTTCGCCTCGGCGGGCGCCGTCAACCGCACGATCAATGCGCTGCAGAAGGCCTTTCTCATCCGTTCCTGCAGCGACAGCGTGTTCGAGAACCGAACGCGGCCCTGTCTTCTCCATCAGATCAAACGCTGCTCGGCCCCCTGTACCGGCGAGATCGGACGCGAGGCGTACGAGGAGCTCGTCAACGAATCCGAAGCGTTCCTCAACGGCAAGAGCCGGGCCGTGAAGGACGAGCTCGCGCGGCTGATGGAAGGCGCCTCAGAGCGGCTCGATTTCGAGCAGGCGGCGCGCTATCGCGACCGCATCCAGGCGATGAGCTTCGTCACCGCGCAACAGGGCATCAACCCGCAGACCTTCGAGGAAGGAGACGTTTTCGGGGTGGCCCAGGAAGGCGGGCAGACCTGCATCCAGGTGTTCTTCTTCCGCGCCGCCCAGAACTGGGGCAACCGCCCCTACTTTCCGCGAGCCGACAAGTCGCTCGGCGAATCGGAGATCCTGGGATCGTTCCTCGCCCAGTTCTACGACGACAAGCCGGTTCCGGCGCTCATGCTTCTCTCGCATGACATCGATGAACGGGCGCTTGTCGAGGAAGCGCTTTCGGCACGTGCCGGCCGCAGAGTGGAGGTTCTTGTTCCGCAGCGCGGCGAGAAGAAGGGGCTCGTCGATCACGCGCTTGCCAATGCGCGCGAGGCGCTCGGGCGGAAAATGGCGGAATCCTCGTCGCAGACGAAGCTCCTTGCCGGCGTTCAGCGCGTCTTCGATCTGGCCGAGCCGCCGAGGCGGATCGAGGTTTACGACAACTCGCACATCCAGGGCTCGAACCCGGTTGGCGCCATGATCGTCGCCGGCCCCGAAGGGTTGATCAAGTCGCAATACCGGAAGTTCAACATCCGCTCCGAGGAGCTGACCCCCGGAGATGATTTTGCGATGATGCGCGAAGTCCTGACGCGGCGTTTTTCCCGGCTCCTTAAGGAGCACGGCGAACGGCTCAGTCGCGATGATGCCGATAGGGAAGAGGCGGCGGTGTGGCCCGACCTCGTCCTGATCGACGGAGGGCAGGGCCAGCTTTCGGCGGCGAAGTCGGTGCTGGCTGACCTCGGGATCGCTGATCTCTGCATCGCTGGGGTGGCCAAGGGACCGGACCGGGACGCCGGGCGCGAGCACTTCTACCTGCCGGGGCGGCCGTCGTTCATGCTCGAGGCGCGCGACCCCGTGCTCTACTATATCCAGCGGCTGCGGGACGAGGCGCATCGCTTCGCAATCGGCAGCCACCGCGCGCGGCGCGCCAAGGGGATTGCCGCCAATCCGCTCGATGAGATCGACGGGATCGGTCCTAGGCGAAAAAAGGCCTTGCTTCAGGCGTTCGGCTCGGCAAAGGCTGTGGCTCGGGCCAGCGTCGCGGATCTGGCCGCCGTCGAAGGCGTCAGCTCATCGTTGGCGCAGGCCATCTACGACCATTTCCACGAGGCTCGGCCGTGAGCGACATCGCGAGCAAGATTGAGGTGCAGCCGCCGGCGCAGCCGGCGAGCGCCTGGAGCTTGCCCAATATCCTGACCTATGGGCGTATCGTGGCGGTGCCGGTGGTGGCGGGCCTCCTCTTGTGGGGCGGCGACTGGGCGCGCTGGACGGCGCTTGCCCTCTTCATCGCCGCGGCGATCAGCGACTTCTTCGACGGCTATCTTGCCCGCAAGTGGAAGCAACAGTCAGACCTCGGGCGGATGCTCGACCCGATCGCCGACAAGGTGCTCGTCGCGGCGGTGCTGCTCGTGCTCACGGTGGACCGCACGATCGCCGGCGGCAATGTCTGGGCGGCGATCATCATCCTCTCCCGCGAGGTGCTGGTTTCGGGCTTGCGCGAGTTCCTGGCGGAGCTCCGGGTCTCGGTGCCCGTCACCAAGGTCGCCAAATGGAAGACGACGGTGCAGCTCGTCGCGATCGGTTTCTTGATTGCGGGGCCGGCGGGCGACCGCATCCTCGGGCATGTCAGCGAGTTCGGGCTCGCGGGGCTCTGGGTCGCGGCCGCGCTCACGCTCTATACGGGGTACGACTATCTGCGGGCCGGGATCGGCCACGTCGTCAAATGACGAAGCTCCTCTATTTCGCCCGGGTGCGGCAGATCGTCGGCAAAGGTGAAGAGGAGCTCGAGCTTCCCGCTTCTCTCGCCACCGTGTCCGATCTCATGTCCTGGCTCACGGATCGGGACGAGACCTATGCGCATGCCTTTGCCGACCCGCGGATCATCCGTGCCGCGGTCGATCAGACGCACGTGCCTCACGATGCCCCGATCAGGGGCGCCCGCGAGATCGCTTTTTTTCCGCCCGTCACCGGCGGGTGAGCGCAGCTCCCGAGCGCAAACCATCGCGGCTTGTCGTACGGGCGAAAGCGGTCGATCACTCGACACACAGAGTGGTGGGGGCCGCCGAATCCGAGTCCTCGAGAAAACGACCGATCGCCTCGAACGCACAGCGAGAAGAAACGAGGCTCTTATGCCCATCGCTGTGGTAGGGCGAACGCAAAGAGAGCGCTGAGCACGTCCTTTCGCCGGCGCCGATGTTGGTGCGCCATTGCCGACGTCGACCCGTTGAGGAGACTCGGCCCTCGTCCAAATGGCAGCGCGAACAGCGTCAGCCGGGGCCGCCGAGCCTCATTCGAAAATACTCAAAGCGCTCCTGATGCTCCCGATTGCGCCAACGCCTTTGCTGAAATCAACATCGAGCCCTTCGATTTTGGACCAAAAGTGATCGACAAAAGGCTTGTCATCCGTTCGAATCTCGGTCTAGTTCACGGTGGCTATGCCAGGCAGGCGGGCGCTAAAGAAGGAGAACTGAATGAGCACGGGCAAAGCGGGCTGGACGATATTGTTGCTCGCGATAGGGCTCTCGAGCCCTGCATATGCTGTGGGCAACTCGTGGTGGGGCGGTGAAGTTCAGGCGAATCAGACGCCGGTGGCCGGCAATGGATTCGGTTATGGGCGCTACGAAGTGACGCTGAAGGCCAGCACCGGAGCAGGCAGCATCACAGGATTTTTCAATCTTTGCTACGCTAACAACAATTACCAAAGCTGCATATTGTACAACCCAGACGAAACGCGTCATCTCGAGGTGGACGGGCCTGAGTTTACTCCCACCGGCAACGATCCCGGGGCTCGGCGCTGGATAAAGGACGGCTGTACAAGTGATTCCACTTGCGAGGTTTATCATCCCAATCCGCCGCCGAGAGTGAACGGCAATCTGCGAGCCGTATCATTCAACACGTTCCCATCCGACAATCAGGTCTATTACGACCTGAAGGTCGATCCTTATTCTCAGTATCAAACTTACAAGTTTCTTGTTCTCCCCGACAAAATCGAATGGAAAGTCCAGGGGAACAACGTACTGTCGCGAACCGAGGACGCCCAGATGGACGTTCGCCAATACAATGTGAATTACTCCAAGTTCGATACGCTGTTGAGGGAGGGTCAACTTAAGCTCGTGATCAACGTCTGGGATGGGACCGAGGGGAGGAACGGCGGCTTCGGGGGTCCGAGCTCGACGGTGCAGACCACGGGTTCGCCGGCCAAGGTTCAGCGAGTAGCCTTCTTTCCGGCAAGCTGCACCAACGACAGATGCACGATTGCGGAGAACCCGAGTTTCCTATCGGACTTCAAGTCCGAACGCTTCATCAAGGATGGCCAGTTGCTGTCTGAGAACCCGTCAGATCTCTGCAAACCGGCCGATCGAGTGGGTCCAAAGACCCAATGGGCGATCATCAAGCGTCCTGATTACCCGGTCTATACGTCGGTGTCACATGTGACCTGCGGGAACAACGGCATCGAACTCTTGATAAGAAAAACCGAAAGTCCCTGAGGCGCCGCCTGAGGAGGTGGCGACGCGGCAGGCTCCGCGTCGCCAATCAGAACAGGGCCACCGGGTTTACCGCTCGCCTTGGGCTCTCGGCCTCCGCAAGCAAATAAAGGCAGGAGAACGAAGCGGAACCGATCAGGCGGCCTTCTTCTTCGGCTGAACCTCGGCCAGGTAGTCTGACCTGAGAGTCCGCGTCAGGTCGCCGACCTTGAAGCGGTGAGGGCCGATCTCGGATACGGGCGTCACCTCGGCGGCGGTGCCGACGATGAAGCATTGCTCGAAGCTCGGAAGCTCCTCGGGCATGATCGCCCGCTCGTGCAGCTTGACCTGCCGCTGGCGTGCCAGATCCATAACTGTGCGGCGGGTGATCCCATCGAGGAAGCAATCGGCGATCGGAGTGTGGAGCTCGCCGTTCTTGACGAAGAAGATGTTGGCGCCGGTGCACTCGGCGACCCGGCCGCGCCAATCGAGCATCATGGCGTCGGCATAGCCCTTGCGCTCGGCCGTGTGCTTGGCGAGCGTGCAGATCATGTAGAGGCCGACTGCCTTGGCCTTGGCGGGCGCGGTCGCGGGATCGGGCCGGCGCCATTCGGCGATGTCGAGCTTGATGCCGGCATCGATGAGCTTCGGATCGAAATAGGCGGGCCACTGCCAGATGGCGATCGCAACGTTGATGCGAGACGACTGAGCGGCGACGCCCATCATCTCGGAGCCGCGCCAGGCGATCGGACGGACATAAGCGTCGGTAAAACCCTGCCGGCGCAACGTCTCGCGGCATGCCGCGTCGATCTCGGCCACGGTGTAAGGGATCTTCATATCGAGCATCTCCGCGGAGGCGAAGAGGCGCTCGGTGTGCGCGGTCAGCTTGAAGATTTCCCCGCCATAGGCGCGTTCGCCCTCAAAGACGGCGCTCGCATAGTGGAGGCCGTGGGTGAGGACGTGGACTTTGGCGTCCTTCCAGGGGACGAATTCGCCGTTGAACCAGATGACGCCTTCGCGCTGGTCGAAGGGGACGGCGGACATGAGATACCTCCCGGTAAGCGCAATGATTTTGCAGGGGCGGACAGCTTTGCCCTATATCTTGAACCGTTGTCCGCCGGATCGGCAACACTCCCGATGAATGAGATCGAGACTAATCGCTTCACGGAAATATGTCAATATGGCTGACATAATCGATACCGACGAGCAGGAGGTGGTCGAGCTCATCGAGCTCTTGTTCTTCGCCTATCGTGATTTCATCTCCGATCCGGACGCGATCCTGGCCGAGCTCGGCTTTGGCCGCGCGCATCACAGGCTCGTTCACTTCATCGGGCGCAATCCCGGAATGACCGTCGCCCAGCTCCTCGACATCCTTCGCATCACCAAGCAAAGCCTCGGCCGGGTGCTGAGAGACCTCATCGAGCAGGACTATGTCTATCAGCGCGAAGGCGAACAGGATCGCCGGCAGCGGCTTCTCTATCTCACGCGAAGCGGGGAGAAGCTCAAAGAAAGGCTCATGGCGCCGCAGATCGCGCGGATCAGGCGGGCGCTCGAGGAATCGGGAGAGGGGAGTCCGCGTCATTACCGCAACGTCCTCTACCACCTGATCAGCCCCGATAACCGGCATGCCGTGCGCGAGTGGCTGGGCGCTCACCATGCGGTTCACTCCCTATGATCGACGGCTCTCCGCATATTCTCCTCGTCGATGACGACCGTCGCATCCGCGAGCTTCTCCGGTCGTTCCTGAGCGAGAACGGCTTCCGGGTCACGGTCGCTGGCGATGCCGCCGAAGCCCGCGAGAACATGCGCGGATTGGCCTTCGATCTCCTGATCCTCGACGTGATGATGCCGGGAGAAAACGGCCTTGCTCTCGCCCGAGCGCTCCGGGGCCAGAACGGCGCGATTCCGATCCTGATGCTTTCCGCGCTCGCCGATCCCTCCGACCGGATCGAGGGCCTGATGTCGGGCAGCGACGATTATCTGTCGAAGCCCTTCGAACCGCGCGAGTTGCTGCTTCGGGTCCGCAGCCTTTTGCGGCGCGCCGCTCCCGCCGCCGCCGAAGCGGAGGACGCGCGTTTCGGCGATTGCGTGTTCAACGTCAAAAGAGGCGAGCTCCGCCGCGGCGGCGACCGCGTCAGGCTGACCACGCGGGAACGCGATCTGCTTCGGGTTCTGGTGCAACACGCCGGAAGACCGGTCGCACGCGAGATGCTGTCGCCCCCGGGAGGCGACGAAAACACGCGTACCGTCGATGTCCAGGTCAACCGGCTCCGCCAGAAAATCGAAGAAGACCCTTCCAATCCGGTTTATCTCCAAACGGTGCGGGGGGCAGGCTATACCCTTCACGTCGATTGACGAGGTCTGCCGATGATGATCGCAGAACAGCTCGAACGGCCGCCCCGGCGGGGGCTTTACTGGCACTTCAACAGGTTCCTCGAGCAACACCTGCCGGCCGGACTCTATCAGCGCTCCCTCATCATCGTGATCGCTCCCATGGTGCTCATGCAGGCGATCATGGCGGGCATGATCCTCGACCGGCACTGGGACAACGTCACCCAGGTGCTCGCCAAGTCGCTCGCGCGCGAGATCGGATTCGTCATCGACGTCTACGACAGCTCGCCCAAGACGCCCCAGGCGCTGGCCGAAGTGGAGCAGATGGCCAACAGGACACTGAGGCTCAGGCTCACTATCGACCGCAATGCGAGGCTGCCTGACCCCGTCACGCCGCCTCTCTTCTCGCTCGTCGACAGCAAGCTCGCGAAATATCTGACCCGCGACGTCGGCAAGAGCTTCTGGATCGATAGCTCCGGCCAGAGCGGTTTCGTCGAAATTCGCATCGAAGTCGAGCCTGGAACAGTGTTCCGCATACTGATCGACGAGGAGCGAGCGTACGCCGCCAACACGTACGCGCTCCTGTCGTGGATGGCGATCTCTTCGGTCATACTCCTCGGGATCGCGGTGATATTCCTGCGCAACCAGATCAAGCCCATCCTCAACCTCGCCCGGGCGGCGCGAAGCTTCGGGATGGGACACGACGTCGGCAAGTTCACGCCCAAAGGAGCAACCGAAGTCCAGGAGGCGGCGCGCGCCTTCCTCAGCATGAAGGATCGGATCGAACGGCATGTTGAGCAGCGGACCGCCATGCTCGCCGGCGTCTCGCACGATCTGAGGACGATCCTGACCCGGTTCAAGCTCGAGCTGGCACTCCTCAAGGGCCCCAAGGTCGCGGCCCTCGAGGACGACGTCGAAGAGATGCAGCGGATGCTCGAAGCTTACATGGCCTTCGTAAAGGGAGATGGCGGGGAGAAAGCCGAGCCGACCGATATCCCAAGCTCTCTTCTTGCAGCCGCCAAAACGGCTGCACGGGGGACTCTCAAGGCCCGGATCGAAGCTCCCGACGGCCTATCGGCAAAAGTGAAACCCAATGCCTTCCGGCGACTCATTACCAACCTCCTCTCCAACGCCGGGCGCTTCGGGAAACGGGTGGACGTTATGGCTCGGCTCGATGGCCAGAGCCTCATGGTCACCGTCGACGACGACGGGCCGGGCATTCCTGAAGCCTCGCGTGAGGATGTCTTCCGTCCATTTTTCCGTCTCGACGCCGCGCGCAATCAGGACGAGAGCGGGACTGGCCTCGGATTGTCGATCGCCCGCGACATCGCCCGCGCCCATGGCGGCGATATCACTCTTGCGGCAAGCCCGCTCGGCGGTTTGCGGGCGGTGGTGACCATACCTGTGTAACGCGGCGCACGGGTATCCTATGCGTCACCAAGGGTATTCGGCACCGTCATAGTTGTAGAATTTGCCGTTTTGCGCGGGACCGGCACTGTCAATCACCTTTCGCATCCGCGCGACGCTGTCGGCCGCAGTCATTCTCGCGCCGGCGCCGCCCATATCGGTCCTTACCCAGCCTGGATTGATCACGATCACCGATGCGCCGCGCTTGGCCAGATCCACGCTCAAACTCTTCATTGCCGCATTCAATGCAGCCTTGCTCGAGCGGTAGGCGTATGACCCGCCGCTCGTGTTGTCGCCGATACTGCCCATCCCGCTGGTGATGCTGGCGATCACCTTCCGCTCACTGCGCAGCACGAGCGGAAGCAGCGCTTGCGCGATCCGAATCGGCGCGATGCAGTTGATGTGCAGCGTGCGCAACCATGCCTCGGTGCTCTCCCCGCCGCCAACGCCGGCGTTGTTGATCAGTACGTCAATCGTCTCCTCGCTCAGCGACTTGGCGAGCGCGGCGAGTTGCGCTTCATCGGTCACCTCAAGTGCATGTACGGCGACGTCGCCCTTCACGGCTTTCAGTGCGCCGGCTTTCTCCGGCGCCCTGCACGTTGCCAGAACTCGCCACCCACTGGCGGCATAGCTTTGCGCGAAAGCGAGTCCGATGCCGCGATTGGCGCCGGTGATGAAAACTGTGGGCATCAGAAATTTCCCATTTGAGTCAGACCGCGCTGCGGGGCGAGCCATGGTGCTGGAGAATGCGCCAATTGCCCTCGCGTTTCACAAGAACCCATGTCATTCGATATGGCAATGGCACATCGCCATCAGCAAACTCCACGTATCCGGCCGTGACTGCGATTTCGGAACCTAGCATCGCAACCCGCGGCAACGGATAGGATTTCACATGTACGTTCGGGCCTCTGCCGCTGAAGTAGTTCCGAATTGCTTCGCGGCCGACCTTCAGCTCATTGACAGAGCCGAAAAGTGTCGCGTCCTCGGTGTAGAGATTCATGTGCGCATCGAGATCGTGACTGTTGAACGCAGCGATCCACTGCGCCAGCAGCGCGTCAACGGTTGGTGTGCCGGTCATCCACTGTTCCTGGGTTGGTCTCTGCTGCTAACTCTCGCGGCGGGCGACGAGCACCTTGCCGTCAAAGGCGAACGCGATTTTGCCATCAGGCTTCCGGCCTTCCGTGCGCATCTCGACGATGCCCCATTTGGGAACCGTCGCCAGTGGACGTTTGCCGGTGACGGTGAGCGAAAAAGCAAGAACATTCCCCGCATAAACGGGCTCGAGCCATCTGAGCTGGGAGAGGCCGGGGGAGGGCCCGATCTCCGGGAGCGGCTCGCCCCGCATTTCGCGATCGCGCCGTTCTCTTTCGTTCGTAGCGACGAAGCAGCGCATCCATCCGGCCCCTGTATGCCAGCCGCTCGCAATGAGCGCGCCGAAAGGGCTTAAGGCCGCGGCATCATCGTTCACATGAAAGGGCTGCGGATCGTAGGCGTTCGCGAACCGAAGGATGGCCTCACGCGTGAATTCATGCTCGCCCAGCGGCCAAACCGTGCCGGTTTCGATTTCGTCGAAGAAGCGGCCCATCACGGCAGGGCGGCCCTGATCAGGTTGATGCCCGTGACCTCCATCTTCTTCTCGGGCCCGGCGAAAACCTCCCAGCGCATGGTCACGATCCCGGTCTTGGGATCCTTCGACGACTGGCGTTTCGCGACCACGGTATAGCGCGCGCTCAGTGTCTCGCCGGGAAAGACCGGCTTCAGCCATTTCACTTCATCGACACCGGGTGAACCCAAGCTCGCCGACTGGCCGAGATAGCCATCGACCATCATCCGCATCAGCATCGCGCAGGTGTGCCAGCCCGATGCACAAAGGCCCGCGAGAATCGAGTTTCGCCCCGCCTCTTCATCGAGATGAAAAGGCTGCGGATCGAATTCGCACGCGAACGCTTTGATCTCGTCGGCGGTAACCTCGTAACGGCCGAACTCACGCGTCTCGCCCACTTCGAAATCTTCGTAGTGCCGGAGAGCCATGCGCGCCCTAGGTCGCGAAGCGAAAATGCATCACATCGCCGTCTTCGACGACATAGTCCTTCCCTTCGAGCCTGAGCTTGCCGGCATCACGGGCTCCGGCTTCGCCACCGAGGCCGACATAATCGTCATAGGCAATCGTTTCGGCGCGGATGAAGCCCTTCTCGAAATCGGTGTGGATCACGCCCGCCGCCTGCGGGGCGCGCGTGCCCCTCGTCACGGTCCATGCGCGTGCCTCCTTCGGACCCGCCGTGAAGTATGTGAGCAGATGGAGAAGGTCATAGCCGGCGCGGATCACGCGGTTTAGCCCAGGCTCGGAAAGCCCAACGGCGTCGAGATACTCCTTCTGCTCCTCAGGCGGGAGGACCGCGATCTCGCTCTCGATCTTCGCGGAAACGACGACCGCTTTCGCGCCTTCCTCCTCGGCCCGCTCGAACACCTTTCTAGAATAGGGGTTCCCCGCCTCAGCCCAGACCTCATCGACATTGCAGACGTAGAGCACGGGCTTCGAGGTGAGGAGGCCCAGCTGGCGAAACGCGCTTTCTTCCTCGACACTGCGCTCTACGAGGCGCGCGGGCTTGCCCTCGCGCAGGAGAGCCAAGGCCCGCAGAACGAGCTCGTATTGCAGTTTGAGGTCCTTGTCGCCGGCCCGCACCCGCTTCTCGAGGTTCGCCGCTCGCTTTTCGAGCGACTCGAGATCAGCAAGCATGAGCTCGGTCTCGATCGTCTCGATGTCGGCGATCGGGTCGATCCGGCCCTCGACATGAGTCACGTCCGAATCCTCGAAGCAGCGCACCACGTGGGCGATGGCGTCGACCTCGCGGATATTGGCGAGGAACTGATTGCCGAGCCCTTCCCCTTGCGAGGCGCCGCGCACGAGTCCGGCAATATCAACGAATGTGAGCCGGGTCGGAACGATCTCTGCCGAGCGGGCGATTCGGGCGAGCTCATCGAGCCGCGGGTCGGGAACGCCGACCTCGCCGACATTGGGCTCGATCGTGCAGAAGGGATAGTTCGCAGCCTGAGCCGCCGCGGTCTGGGTCAGGGCATTGAAGAGCGTCGACTTGCCGACGTTCGGAAGTCCGACGATGCCGCATTTGAAGCCCATCAGCGTCGGTCTCCGGCGGGCTCGCGCTCGAGCGGCTCCGGATTGAGGGCAAGGTGGGTCTTGTTCTGGAACGACGCGGCCTTGTCTTCGGCGAGCAGCGGAGCGTGTTCCGCGATCGCATCGATGAGGGGCCGGACCCACTCTTCGTCGGCTTTGGCAAAGTCGTGAAGCACGTGGTACTGGACGAGCTCCTTGACGCCGGGATGGCCGATGCCGATGCGTACGCGCTGGAAATCCGGTCCGATGTGGGCGCCGAGCGAGCGCAGGCCATTGTGGCCGGCAACCCCGCCGCCGGTTTTCACGCGCACCTTGCCCGGTGCGAGGTCGAGCTCGTCGTGGAAGACGACGACGTCCTTGGGCTCGAGGCCGAAGAAGCGCATCGCTTGTCCTACGGACCGGCCGGATTCGTTCATGTAGGTCATCGGTTTGAGGGCGATCACCTTCTCGCCTGCGAGGGTGCCGTCGGCGGTTGCCCCTTGGAAGCGCTTCCGCCAGGGGCCGAAGCCATGGCGCGCGACGATCGCGTCGAGCGCCACGAAGCCGATATTGTGGCGGTTGTGCGCATATCGCGGACCGGGGTTCCCCAGTCCGACGAACAGGAGCATCGAACCCTCCGCGAGAGAAAGAAAGTTCCTACTTTTTCTTTTCCGGCTTTGCGTCCTTGGCGGGGGCGGCCTTCCCGGCGGCCGCCGCGGTGCCAGCCGGAGCGGCGGCTGCGGGCGCCTTCTGGGCGGCTGCGGGCGCCTTCTGGGCTGTTGCTGGGGTCTCCTGGGGCGCAGGAGCGCCAGCCTCAGCGGCGGCGGCAGCGGCACCCTCTTCCTCTTCTTTGAGGCCGGCCGGAGCCGCAATCGTCGCGATGGTGAAATCGCGGTCGCGGGTGACGGGCGTCACGTTCTCGGGCAGCTTCACCGCGGAAATGTGTATGGAATCGCCGAGCTCGGTTCCAGCAAGATCGATCTCGATCGTCTCGGGAATGAAATCGGCGGGGCAGTAGAGATCGATCTCGTGGCGGACGATGTTGAGGACGCCGCCCTTCTTGATGCCCGGCGACTGATCGTGATTGCGAAAGTGGACTGGCACCTCGACATGGATGCGGGCATTTGGCCCGAGCCTCAGAAAATCGACATGGGTGATGAAGTCGCGCACCGGTTCGAACTGGATATCGCGAGGAATGGCGCGGACGACGTTGCCGTCAAGGTCGAGGTCGACGAGAGTGGCGAGGAAACGCCCGGTGTTCACGTGCGGAGAAAGCTCGCCATAAGCGAGGGAAATGGTCTGGGGCTCCTTTTTGTCGCCATAGACGACGCCGGGAACACGGCCCTCGCGGCGGACTGCGCGGGCGGCCCCCTTGCCGGCCCCGCTGCGCGCGGCAGCCTTGAGCTGAACGATCTTGGACATGACTACTCCATCTGAAAGTCGAACGGAGCCACGTGGCTCCGCTTTCCGGCGCGAACCTTCCTCCAGGGGTGACCGGCGTTCGCGCGGCGCTGCCTATAGGCTTCCGGAGCATCCGGCGCAACCCGATGGCCTCGGCTTGACAGAGAGAGGCAGTCTTAATCATTTAATCGAAGAGGCTCGAGACGGATTCCTCTCGGGATGTTCGGCCGATCGCCTCCCCAATCAGGGGAGCGATCGGGATCACGCGGATGTTGCGAGCAACCCGCATGGCCTCGGTCGGCTGGATCGAGTCGGTGATCACGAGCTGCTTGAGTGTGGAGGATGTCACGCGGGCGACCGCACCTCCCGATAAGACGCCGTGCGTGCAATAGGCGGCGACCTCCCTGGCCCCCTGCGCGATCAGCGCTTCGGCGGAGTTGCAGATAGTGCCGCCCGAGTCGATGATGTCGTCGAGGAGGATGCAGGAATGGCCCTCGACGTGGCCGATGATATTCATCACTTCTGATTCTCCCGCCCGCTCGCGCCGCTTGTCGACGATCGCGAGCGGGGTCCCGAGCCGCTTGGCGAGTGCGCGGGCGCGGACCACGCCGCCAACATCAGGCGACACGACGACGGTGCTGCGCAGGTCGAAATGCTCGCGGATGTCGCGCACCATCACCGGCCCGGCAAACAGGTTGTCGGTAGGGATGTCGAAGAAGCCCTGGATCTGACCGGCATGAAGGTCGAGGGTCAGAACGCGGTCGGCGCCGGCGCGGGTGATGAGATTGGCGACGAGTTTCGCCGAGATGGGAGTGCGGGGACCGGCCTTTCGATCCTGCCGTGCATACCCGTAGTAGGGAAGCACCGCGGTGACCCGGCGCGCAGAGGCACGCTTGAGGGCATCAATGATGATCAGGAGCTCCATCAAATGATCGTTGGCGGGAAAGGACGTCGACTGGATCACGAAGACGTCCTCGCCGCGCACGTTCTCCTGGATTTCGACGAAGATTTCCAGGTCGGCGAAACGGCGGACGATCGCCTTGCAGAGCGCCATGTTGAGATAGGAACAGATCGCCTCCGCCAACGGCCGATTGCTGTTGCCGCTCAGAATCTTCATCCGGAAAGACGCGCCCTTCACCCCGCGTGCGCGGTCTATATCAAGCGCCGGAGGCCTAGGCAATTTCAGCGCAAGGTCTTGACGAGATCGAAGATCCCGCTGGCGGCGGCCTGCGCGGCATAGATGGCGGTATCGCCCCAGCCGGCGTCGATCGATCCCGTGGGGACCGTATTGGCCTGGTTCACGGTGCCGAGCGTCTCACCGTCGGGAGAAACCAGAGTCCAGGCGAGCGCCACGCGTTGAGCTCCTCCCTCTTCGGCGCCGATATCGACTTTCCCCTTAAGGGTCAGAGCATCCTTGCGCGGACTGCTGACGATCGGCCAGCCTGCGGAGGAAAGCGCCTCGCGCATCGCTTGCGTGAGCTCGGTATTGCCCTGGCCCGAGGCGCCCGACACGTCGAGCACCGCGACCGCCCTGATCTCCTGGCGTCCGCTCGTTTCTTTGCCGGCAGGCGTCATCGGTGTGTCCGGTTCGGGCGGCAAATTGCTGACGTTCGTCGTGGCGGTCGCGGCGGCGCTTGCCGGAATAGCTGCAGCACTCGCCGGGATGGTGTGTCCGGGACCGAGCAGAGTTTCATAATCGATCTCGTGCTCGGCTTCGGGCCCGGCCATCGCATAGTTGTCGATGGGCGGCGGCAGTCCGCCGAGCTGGGTCGCGTATCCCATCTGGGCAAGACGATTGGACAGGCTTTCCGCCGTATATTGCGCGACCCGCTCGAACACGCTGGGCGTGACGCCTGCCCAAGCATCGGTTGACGCGGCTCCGGGCACCGGCTCCTCCGATGCGATCGTGTGGAGGACCGTTCCAGCCTTGTCGGTGAGCGTCCAGTTGTACGCAAGCCGCGCCGATCCGGACTCGGGCAGCATCTGGAAATTGCCCGAGAGGCCGAACCCGTCGTTTTCGAACTTGCCTTCGACGATCGCCATGTCGCGCTTGCCCGCAGCGACCGAGAGCGCATCCTTCAAGCTCTGAAGCTTCTCGCTCGGCACGCCCTTGACCTCGACGAGAAAGATCGGAGGCACGGTTTTGCCGGAACGGCTGTTGTCGAGCTTCGCAAACGGCCGTGATCCGCCGCCCGTTCCACAACTCGCGAGTGCACATGCAAGGATCGCGAAAACGAGGCACAAGGCCGCGCGGCCACCAAGAGTCGTGCGAAGATCAAAGCGCATCAACATCGATCAGTGCACCACCAGCGTTGCATCTGATTCGCGGCATCTTAGCGCAGGACGGTCCCGCTCGGCATCATTTGGCGCGAGTGGGATTGCCCTCGGGCCTATTCGACGAGAGAGATCGCTGAGATCTGGCGTCCGTAGCGCTCCTGTCCGCGATGCGTCACGCGACGGAAGCTGAAGAAGCGCTGCTCGTCGCGGTAGGTGCAATCCCCAAGGTCCACCACTGTGGGGATTCCCGCATCCGACAGCCGTTTCTCGAGGTACTTGGGAAGGTCGAAGTAGTGATGGAAACGCCGCAGCGAGGGCGAGAAGAACCTGGCATTTGCCGGGTGATCGTCGGCGAAGCGCTCGTAGAGCTCGGGGCCCACCTCATATGCGGGTTGCGAAATCGTCGGGCCGATCACCGCGGTCATGCGCGGGCGCAACGCGCCGAGCCGCTCCATGGCGGCGACCGTCGCATCCGTTACGCCGGCGAGAGCGCCTTTCCAGCCGGCATGTGCGGCCCCGATCACCCTCGCGGCGGGCTCGACGAAGAGGATGGGCGCGCAGTCGGCGGTGAGAATGCCGATGGCGAGACCCGCGGTCGAGGTCACCATGGCGTCGGCACGTGGCGACTCCGTCGGAGCCCATGCCGAGCTGACGGCGACAACATCTGCGCTGTGGTGCTGCCAGACGGTGAGGAGATTCGTCGCAACGACGCCGATCTTCTCGCTTACGACCCGCCGGTTCCGCGCAACCGCGCCGAGATCGTCGCCAGACCCGAAGCCGCAATTGAGCGACGTAAAGAGGCCGGTGGAGTGTCCCCCCTCGCGGGTAAAGAAACCATGCCGGATGACGGCGTGTCGGGAGAGTTCACGGGCCTCGATCATCGGTTCCAAACGGGTAGGGGGCTCGAAGCCCGGGCGAGGTTGCGGCAACGACCTTGAACAGGTTACCCATTTGCGCTGGGCCTGCAAGCCGCTCGACGGCGCGGGCGATCATATCGCGATCGCGGCCGGAGATATTCCTCGACAAGGCCGCAGCGCGAGCCTCCAGCCCCATTGCAAGAAGGAACTCGCGTTGAGTCATGGCGCGGTGGACCACAGCGCCGCCCTTGGAAAGTGCACGGGCCAACGGCCCGAAATCGACGTGAGCGGTCAGGTCACTCTCGCCCGGAAAGTCGAGAATGCCGCAGGCCCGGTGGTTGCGAATTGCCTGCAGAGTGTCTCCGAATCCTGAGCGCAAGTGGCCGTAGTCGATTATGAGGGCGACGCCGGGGTTGCTTGCGAGACGCCGGCCAATATGGAGGGCAACTTCCTCGCGTTCGGGTGAGACCTCGAGGATGGAGCCCTCGGCAGCGGGCCCAAAGGGTCGCGCGGTCTCGACCAGGCCCAAAGCAAGCTTCCCGTCCTCCGTAAGACCGACGCAACGCTCGCGCCACCGCCCCTCCCGGAATTCGAACTGGCGGATCGGAAGCGCGTCGAAGAACTCGTTGGCAATGAGGATCAGCGGACCTTCCGGAACAGTATCGAGCCGCGAATGCCATGCCGTCGCGCCGGGGACGGCATCCGCCTGAGCCTTTCGGAGAGCCGGGCTGGTTTCGACGAATTGAATCTCGACAGCGCGGCCAAAGTCTGGCGCGACCCTGGCGGCGCGGATGAGATCGCGCATCAGACTGCCGCGGCCGGGCCCGAGCTCGATCAGATTGATCTTCGACGGAGCGGCGAGGGCGCGGTACGCGCTGACGCACCACACCGCGATCAGCTCTCCGAACATCTGGGATGCTTCGGGAGCGGTGATGAAATCACCCGTCTCGCCGAAAGGGTCGCGTGTCGTGTAATAGCCGTGCCCGGGATGACCAAGACAGAGAGCCATGTATCGGTCGAGCGGCATCGGGCCTTCGTCGCGGATCATCCGGGCGATTGCTCCTGTGAGCGGCGTCCCGCTCATGTGCGCCGGGAGCGCAGCAACAGCCAGATGCCGATCGCAATCAGGGGCACCGACAGGATCATCCCCATGGTCATGAACCCCAGGAAATAGCCCAATTGCACATCGGGCTCCCGGAAGAACTCGACGGCAATCCGGCATAGGCCGTAGCCGAGCGCGAATATTCCGGAGGCGCGGCCGGGATGGGCGAGCGCCTTGTAGCGATGCGTCGCGATCCGCACGGCCGCGAACAGCACCAAGCCTTCGAGCAGCCCTTCATAGAGCTGGCTTGGATGGCGCGGCACCTGAGTCGGATCATGGGGAAACACCATCGCCCAGGGAACGTCGCTCGGGCGGCCATAGAGCTCGCCATTGATGAAATTCGCTAGCCGGCCGAGCCCGAGGCCGACCGGGGCGGCCGCCGCACCGAGGTCGAGAAGCCGGTCGAGCGTGGTGCCGAGCTTCTTGGCGTAAAGCAGAAGTGCGACGACCACGCCGAGAAAGCCGCCGTGGAAAGACATCCCGCCCTCCCATAATCGGAGCATGGCGAGCGGGTCGGCGAGGAACCGGTCGAAATTGTAGAAAAGGATATAGCCGACCCGGCCGCCGAGCACGACGCCGAGCGTGATCCAGACGAAGGCGTCGTCGATCTGCTGGGGCGTGGCCGTCGGCTTTCGTCCATCCCAGAGACGCGGCGTCGCGACGAGGCGCCGCACATACCAGACACCGAAGAGAAGGGCGGCGATGTAGGAGAGGGCGTACCAGCGCACCGCAAAAGGCCCGATCGAGAAGGCCGTCGGATCGATGTTCGGGTAGGCGATGACGGCCGGCGGCAGCATTGCCGCGGAGCTTGGCGAGCGGGGCAAAGGGCGTCAAGGCCGGCGTCCTTGAAGCAGGGGAAGGATGTTCCTAGGTTCCTGGTGAAAGGAACAAGCTCATGCCCCAGACGTCGTCTCGCTTCTTCGACGAGCTCGCGAAGCTCATGTCCAATGCCGCCGGGGCCGCTCAAGGGGTGCGGCGCGAGATCGACACGTTGGTCAAGGCGCAGGTCGAACGCGTGCTCAATGACGCGGGCGTGGTGCGGCGCGAGGAGTTCGAGGTGGTGCGCGACATGGCGCAACGCGCCCGCGAGGAGAACGAGCGCCTGACGCAACGCATCGCCGAACTGGAGGCCAGACTTCCGGCAGGTCCAGAAGCCATGACGCACTGAAACAGACGCGCTTGGGGGCACAACGGGAAGGCGGCCTTGCCGCGACTCGCTAGCTCGGGCACGTTCGGTCTCACGACCGATTCGCAATCAGGGCAGGGCATGGCTGAAATCTACTCGATCCATGGGGAACGGCTATCACCGCTCGATCGCGTGGAGCGGCTGGCGAGCAACCGGGAGTGGTTCTTCGACCGCAGCGGCGAGGATGAGGTCAACATGATCGTGCCCGCCCAATGGGGGGACCTGACGGTCAGCCTCAACTGGCGGGACGACGTCGAAAGCCTGCATTTGTCCTGCGCCTTCGATCTGCGCGTCCCGGCCAATCGGCGGGAGGAGATCGGGCGGTTGCTCACATTGGTGAACGAGCAGCTCTACTTCGGCCATTTCGACCTCTGGCGGCACGACGGGTCGATCATGTTCCGGAACAGCCTCATCCTCGTCGGGGGTGCGGGCGCCAACGACGCCCAATGCGAGACGCTGATCGGCATCGCCACCAAGGCCTGCGAACGCTATTTCCCGACCTTTCAGTTCGTGATCTGGGCGGGCAAGTCGGCGGAGCAGGCGCTCGAGGCAAGCCTGCTCGAAACGGTCGGCGAGGCATGATCGCGGGGACGCTCGTTCTCCTCGGCGCCGGCAAGATGGGCGGCGCGCTCCTCGAGGGCTGGCTTCGAAGCGGCGTGGACCCGGCGCGGATCGTGGCACTCGACCCCGCGCCCCCTGAAGAGGTCGCCGGGCTTATCGCGCGCCATCGGGTTCGGCACAACCCAGACGTCGGCGCGATCGGAGCGGCCGAAGTGGTGGTTGTTGCGGTCAAGCCTCAGATCATGGACGAGGTCCTGCCGGGGGTGGTTCGTCTCGGCTCCTCGCGGCCGCTCGTATTGTCGGTCGTGGCCGGCAAGACGGTCGCCTCGCTCGCCCGTCATTTCGGCGCCGATGCGGCGATCATCCGCACGATCCCGAATACGCCCGCCGCGGTCGGCCGTGGCATCACCACCATCGCCGCCAATCCGCACGTGTCGCCGGCTCAGCTCAAGCTGGCGCGGGCGCTCCTTTCAGCGGTCGGCGAGGTGGTCGAGGTCGAGGATGAACGCCTTATCGACGCCGCGACCGCGGTCGCCGGGTCCGGTCCGGCTTACGTCTTCTACTTGACGGAGTGCCTCGCCAAGGCCGGGACGGTGGCCGGGCTACCCCATGACGTCGCTACCCAGCTCGCCCGCGCAACCGTTGCTGGGGCAGGGGAGCTCATGCGCGTGACCGGGCTTCCAGCCGACCAGCTGCGGCGAAACGTGACCTCGCCCAAGGGCACGACCCATGCGGCGCTTGAAGTGCTCATGCGCGACAATGGCCTGGAGCCGCTCATGATCGAAGCCGTGGCCGCCGCGACGAGGCGCGCACGGGAACTCGCGAGCTGACGCGGCCAAGCTTTCCCGCTAGACTCGAGGGTCATGACCGATCACACCGAAAGAGATCGCATCGTCGAGGCGGCCCTGGCGCTCGCCGCCGAGCGGCCGTGGCGCGATATTTCCCTCGCCGACATCGCCGAACGAGCCGGCATGCCTCTCGGCGAGCTCGCTTCCCATGTGTCGGGCAAGACCGACATCCTCAAGGCCTTCATGCGCATGACCGACCAGCGTCTCCTCGCTTCGCTCGAGAGCGACCCGCTCGAAGGGGACGCGCATGACCGTCTGTTCGACGTGATGCTGCGAAGATTCGAGCTCCTCGCGCCCTACAAAGGGGCCATCGCCAGCATTGTACGGGCGCCGGACGGCGGCCCGTCCGAATGGCTCGAAGTTTTGGCCTCGGCGTTAGCGAGCCAGGGTTGGATGCTCGCGGCGGCTGGACTCGAGAGCCCAGGCGTCAGGGGCGATATTCACAAGCTCGGGCTCGCGCGCGTCCACGCCTCGACGCTCAGAGTATGGATCGACGATGACGATCCCGGCCTCGCGCGCACGATGGCGGCGCTCGACCGCAGCCTCAGAGACGGCGAAGCGATCATGCGCCGGCTCGAGACGCCAATCGCCTTTTGCTCGAGCTTGGCACGCGTTTTCCGCGAGTTCCGGGCGCAGCGGCGGGCACCCACCGGCACCTCTCCCCATGAAGCCGGCGAGTGAGGCCGAAGAAGTGATCGCCTTCGACGACTTCCTAAGAGTCGATATCCGCGCCGGCACCATCATCTCCGCTGAATCCTATCCCGAAGCTCGCAAGCCTTCTTTCAAGCTCAGGATCGACTTCGGGCCAGAGATTGGGATCAAGCGGTCCTGCGCACAGATCACCAATCACTACACGCTCGAGACCCTCATCGGCCGTCAGATCGCTGCAGTGGTCAACTTCCCGCCGCGCCAGATAGGCCGCTTCATGTCGGAGGTGCTGACGCTCGGCTTCCCGGATGCCGAAGGCGAAGTGGTGCTGGCCGCGATCGAGCGATCCGTGCCCAACGGCGCGCGGCTCTTTTGATATTTTCTCCTCCCGCGACGGGAGAGGGAAAGATCACGGTATTGACGAGATGCGGGGGCGGTACTCGATCTCCCTCAGGAGCTTGCGGCGCATCGCCTCGGCGAAATCCTCGTAGGTCGAGACCGCCATCACGAAGCTTCCCGGTCCGGTCTGCACGTAGCGGGCGTACCACTCCGCGAGATCGGGCTCTTCGTTGAGGATGGCGAGCCCATTGACGATCACACCCCGGGCCGCCGCCATGGCGCGCGCCTGGCCGATGAGCACGGTGGGCTCGCGCGGCGCGGTCTCGCGGCCGTCGCCCGACACATCGACCGCCTCGCGCGTCGCGGTGATGCCGTTGGCGTCCATCGAGCGAAGTGAGCTCGCAATGCCCTCCCCGATACCGGTCGCACCGGTCACGCGGCGCGGAAAGCGCTGGACGAGCGCGGCGAAGCGCTCGGCGTCCTCGTCTCCGGCGAGGACGCGCCATCCGGACATGTCTTTCGGCACCTGCGGTTCGGCCCAGATCACGAGATTGATGGCTATACGTCCGAGAGGACCCGAGCGGATCGCTTTCTTCACCTCGGCATCGCGGAACCCAGCGGCGATGCCCTCGAGCTGCAGCGCGAACTCGCGGTCATCGACGCTTCCCGAAGCGTCGACAGCAAGCGCAAGCTCGAGATCCACGACCTCCTCAGTGGCGCTGGCCGACCACAGAACCGCGACCATAACGATGATCACGAGGGCGCGCATCGGGCTTCGCAAGTCTAGAGCGAAATGGGGCTGCACCGAATTCACTCTGCCCGTCTTCCCGGCGAAAGCCGGGACCCACCGAGATGCATAACGGGTAATGGTCATCACGCGTTCTGTGGCCGCGATGGGCCCCGGCTTTCGCCGGGGTGACAATGTATGGGTCAATCGAGACAAAAATCATCATACTTTAGCTTGGCTTGCGGTTGGGGAAACGACAGGACGATTGCGTTCCGCCCATTCGGTTACGATGAGCGCCCCGAGGCCGAGGAGCGCGAATCCAGCGATGAGCGGAACGACCGTACCGTCATAGAAGCGGCCGATCAGCGTGCCGGTCAGGAGCGCAACGAGGGTCGACACCGCGCCCGTGACCGCCGCCGCAACGCCCGCGATGTGCCCCATCGGCTCCATCGCAAGCGCATTATAGTTGCTGAACAGAAGCCCGTTGCAGAAAAAGCAGAGCAGCATGTACGCCATGAAAGGGACGATCGGCGGATGGCCACCCAGAGCCCAGGCGATCACCAGGAATCCGGCCGAGAGAATGCAAGCGGTGCGCAGCGCCCATTTCGACAGCGTTCGCATGCCGAGCCGCATGACGAGCCGCGCATTGGTGATCGATGCGACGCCGATGCCGGCCGCCAGGATTCCGAAAAAGACCGGAAAAAGCGCGCCAAGGCCGTACTGCTCCTGAAAGATCTGCTGCGAGGTTCCGAGATAGCTGATGAAGGCCCCGAAGATGAGTCCGCCCGCGATCATGTAGCCCGACGTGATCGGATGGGCGAACGTCTGCCGCGCAGCGTTGAGGATAGTGGCCAGGGAGAATTTGGACCGGGCTTCCGGCGGGTGCGTCTCGGGTTGCCGCAAACCGAACCAGCAGAAAAAGATCAGCGCCACTGCGATCAATGCCAGGAAGATCACACGCCATGGCGCCACGAACAGGATGGCCTGCCCGATCGACGGCGCGAGGATCGGAACCAGAATGAACACGGCCATCACGAAGGACATGATCCGCGCCATCCGACGGCCGCCATGGAGATCGCGGACCATGGCGATCGCCACGATGCGCGGGCTCGCCGCGCCGAAGCCCTGGAGGACGCGGCCCGCGATCATCAGGTCGAAATCCGTCGTGAACGCGCAGAGGAGCCCGCCGATGACATAGAGCGCCAGTCCGGCGTACATCGCGGGCTTGCGGCCGAAGCTGTCCGACAAGGGGCCGTAAACGAGGAGCCCGACGGTCAGACCGGCGAAGAAGGCGCTGAGCACGAGCTGCCGGTCGTTGGGCGCGCGCGCGCCGAGGTCGGCGGCGATGCTGCCCAATGCCGGGAGCATGGAGTCGATCGACATCGCCACGAGCGACATGGACAACGCGATGAGCGCAATGAATTCGACGCCGGAGCGCCGGGTGCCGGTGGTCACGTGCGGGTCCTTCAGGAAGGGCGCGGACCTTAGCGGCGGAGAACCGGCTTCGCCAGACCCGGATTATCCTTCATCATGACCCGCATGAAAATCAATGCCGGCCGCCGATCCGTGTCGCTCGACTCGCGCGATCCGGAGTTCCTCAACGATCCCTATTCCGCGTATCACCGGATCAGGGCCGCGGTGCCCGTGTTCAAGTGGGAGCAGTACGGCCATTGGTGCTTCGCCGGCTACGACGACGTGAGCGCGCTCCTGCGCGACCGCCGGTTCGGGCGGCAGATCCTTCACCTCATGTCCCGAGAGGAGCTGGGCTGGGCGGACATTCCGGAGCACCTGCGGCCGTTCTACGCCCTTGAGCGACACTCCCTGCTCGAGACCGAGCCCCCCATTCACACCCGACTGAGAAACCTCGTGAACCGCGCATTTATCGGAAGGCAGGTCGAACGCCTGCGGCCGCGGATCGCGAACCTCGCCAATGCGCTGATCGACGGCTTCATCGCGAAAGGCGAGACCGACCTCATCGAGACCTTCGCGACACCGATACCAGTGAGAATTTATTGCCGAGCTCCTCGGCGTGCCTGCGGAAATGGCTCCCCAGCTCCTCACATGGTCTCACGACATGGTCGCGATGTACCAGGCGCGGCGCGACCGCGAGATTGAAACGCGAGCCGTCGAGGCGACGATGGCGTTTTCGGAGTTCATGCGGGCATACATCAAGGCGCGGCGGAGCGTTTCGCGGGAGGATCTGCTCTCGTATCTTATCTCGGCCCAGGCGCAAGGCTCGGCACTCACCGAGGACGAGCTGGTCACGACCGCTATCCTTCTCCTAAATGCCGGCCACGAAGCGACGGTGCATGCAATCGGGAACGGCGTTAAAGCGCTTCTCGAGAACCGTATCGCCGCTGTCGGCCCGGGCCATATCGAAGAGATGCTCCGCTTCGATGCGCCGCTCCATCTCTTCACCCGCTATGCGCTCGAAGACGTCGAAGTGCAGGGCATCCGGCTCAGGAAAGGCGAAACCGTCGCTCTCCTACTCGGTGCGGCCA
>JBJMRA010000219.1:0-11762 GCA_045802365.1 Hyphomicrobiales bacterium
ATCGTATTCGATCTCGAGATAGTGATCCATGAAGGAGGAGTTCTGCTCGGGGTCGAGCACCTCGAGGAGCGCCGCCGAAGGATCGCCGCGGAAGTCCATCCCCATCTTGTCGATCTCGTCGAACAGGAAGAGCGGGTTCTGCTTCTTGGCCTTGCGCATCGACTGGATGACCTTGCCGGGCATCGAACCGATATAGGTGCGCCGGTGCCCGCGGATCTCCGCCTCGTCCCTGACGCCGCCCAGGGACATGCGCACGAACTCGCGGCCGGTCGCCTTGGCGATCGATTTGCCGAGGGAGGTCTTGCCGACGCCTGGAGGGCCGACGAGGCAAAGGATCGGGCCTCTCAGCTTGTTGGTCCGACTCTGCACGGCAAGATACTCGACGATGCGCTCCTTGACCTTGTCGAGGCCATAGTGATCGTTGTCGAGCACGTCCTGGGCGAACTTGAGATCGCGCTTGACCTTGCTCTTGACGCCCCAGGGAATGCCAAGCAGCCAGTCGAGATAATTCCGCACGACAGTCGCTTCGGCAGACATCGGGCTCATTTGCCGAAGCTTCTTGAGCTCGGCCTCGGCGCGTTCGCGCGCTTCCTTGGAAAGCTTCGTGTTCTTGATCTTCTGGTCGAGCTCGTTCAGCTCGTCGCGCTCGTCGCCATCGCCCAGCTCCTTCTGGATGGCCTTCATCTGCTCGTTCAGGTAGTATTCGCGCTGGGTCTTCTCCATCTGGCGCTTGACGCGTGAACGGATGCGCTTCTCGACCTGGAGAACCGAAATCTCGCCCTCCATGAGCGCGAACACCTTCTCGAGCCGCTGCGCGACCGAGGTCATCTCCAGAAGCTCCTGCTTCTCGGGAATCTTGATCGCGAGGTGAGCGGCGATCGTGTCGGCGAGCTTAGAATAGTCGGTGATCTGGCCCAATGTGGCGATCACCTCCTGCGGCACCTTCTTGTTGAGCTTGACATAGCTCTCGAACTGGGCGACCGCGGTGCGTGCGAGGGCCTCGGTTTCCTGCGCCTCGCCGACCTCGCTGCCGAGAATGTGGGCCTTGGCCTCAAAAAAATCGGTGCGCTCGGAATAGCTCTCGATCTTGGCTCGCTCGACGCCTTCGACCAGCACCTTCACGGTACCATCGGGCAGCTTCAAAAGCTGAAGCACCTGGGCGAGCGTGCCGGTTTCGAAGATCGCGGCCGGGGTCGGATCGTCATCGGCCGGGTTTTTCTGCGCAACGAGAAGGATGCGCTTCTCCTCCCGCATGACCTCCTCGAGGGCGCGAATCGACTTCTCGCGGCCGACGAAAAGCGGCACGATCATGTGTGGAAATACGACGATGTCGCGGAGCGGCAGAACCGGAAAAAGCTCGGCTTCGCCTGAAGTTGGCCGTGAAGTTGTCAAGGTCATTCATTTTCCTTTCGCGGGTTGGGCCGCTGCTTGCGATCCGCTCCGGCCCTCACGCACCGCCAAATGATGCCGGGCACATTCGGGCTTTTCTAGGCCGCGGATCTCTGGCGCCCCGAAGCTTCAAGGACAGGCGCCGCCGGCGCCTGTCTTACGCACGAGAAAATCGACGGTGCCTCACCTCGAGCCTCGACGCCGCAGATGGATGCCTCGGCAGCCGTTTTCAATCCCTTGACAAACGGCTGGTCGGATCAGGCGGAAACCGGGGCCGCCTTGGGCAACTGCTTTTCCCGATCGGAGTAGATCAACAGCGGCTTGGCATCGCCGTCGACCACCTCCTTCGAGATCACCACCTCCTGAACGCCGTTCATGGCGGGCAGCTCGAACATCGTGTCGAGGAGGATCGCCTCCATGATCGAGCGCAGGCCCCGGGCGCCGGTCTTGCGTTCGATGGCTCGCTTGGCGATCGACTTCAGCGCCTCTTCGGCGACCGTCAGCCTTACCCCTTCGAGTTCGAACAACCGGTGGTATTGCTTGAGCAGCGCATTCTTCGGCTCGGTCAGGATCAGGATCAGCGCTTCCTCATCGAGATCATCGAGCGTCGCCACGACTGGCAGGCGTCCGACGAACTCGGGGATCAGTCCGAATTTCAGAAGGTCCTCAGGCTCGAGTTCGCGGAGGACTTCGCCAGTGCGGCGGTCGTCGGCCGATTTGACCTGGGCTCCAAAACCCATGCCGGACCCCCTGCTCCGCTGCGAGATGATCTTCTCGAGGCCGGCGAAGGCCCCTCCGCAGATGAACAGAATATTGGTGGTGTCGACCTGCAGGAACTCCTGCTGGGGATGCTTGCGCCCGCCTTGCGGCGGCACCGAGGCGATGGTCCCTTCCATAATTTTCAGGAGAGCCTGCTGAACGCCCTCGCCGGAGACGTCGCGGGTGATGGAAGGATTGTCCGACTTGCGACTGATCTTGTCGACTTCGTCGATGTAAACGATGCCCCGCTGAGCGCGCTCGACGTTGTAATCGGCGGCCTGAAGGAGCTTGAGAATAATGTTCTCGACGTCCTCGCCGACATAGCCCGCCTCGGTGAGCGTCGTCGCGTCGGCCATGGTGAACGGCACATCGAGGATTCGGGCGAGCGTCTGAGCGAGGAGGGTCTTGCCGCAGCCGGTCGGACCGACAAGCAGGATATTCGATTTCGCAAGCTCGACGTCGTTGTTCTTCTGGGCGTGGTTGAGGCGTTTGTAGTGGTTGTGAACGGCAACGGCCAAGACCTTCTTGGCGTGGCCCTGGTCGATCACGTAGTCGTCCAGAACCTTGCGTATCTCGTGCGGGGTCGGCACCCCGTCCTTGGACTTGACCAACGAGGATTTGTTCTCCTCCCGGATAATGTCCATGCATAGTTCGACGCATTCATCGCAGATGAACACGGTCGGCCCCGCGATGAGCTTGCGCACCTCATGCTGGCTCTTGCCGCAGAAGGAGCAATAGAGCGTGTTCTTGCTGTCGCTACCGCTGGCTTTGCTCATCACGTCTCCTTCAGTACTCTGCTACACCCGGCCGGCACATACCCCGTGCGCCCGCCGGCGCCCTCCCCCGCCTGCTACCACCGGCCGCTCAGTTGAGCATGCGCCGCGATAGTTAATCAAGACTTGATTCAGTCCTCATGCCACGCTGGGCGGCCTGGCGTCAGCCTCGCCCTGCGCCGCGATTTATTTGGATTCAAGGCCCATCGGGCGCTTCTCGATCACCCTGTCGACGATCCCGAACGCCTGGGCGCCCTCGGCATCGAGGAAGTTGTCGCGCTCGAGGGCGTCTTCGATGAGCTTGATGTCCCGTCCGGTATGCTTCACGTAAATTTCATTGAGCCGCTTCTTGATGCTCTCGACCTCGCGGGCGTGGATCAGGATATCGGTCACCTGACCCTGGTATCCGCCGGAAGGCTGGTGCACCATGACGCGCGCATTGGTGAGCGCGAAACGCATGTCCTTTTCGCCGGCGGCGAGCAAAAGCGAGCCCATCGAGGCGGCCTGGCCGATGACAGTGGTCGATACGGCCGGACGAATGAACTGCATGGTGTCGTAGATCGCGAGACCGGACGTCACCACCCCGCCGGGCGAGTTGATGTACATCGCGACTTCCTTCTTCGGATTCTCGGCTTCGAGAAACAGGAGCTGTGCGATGACGAGCGTCGAGATCTCGTCGTTGATCGGCCCCGTCACGAAGATGATGCGCTCCTTCAGAAGACGCGAGAAGATATCGTACCGGTAAGAGCCGCGCGCGGTCGTCTCCTCCACGGAAGGGATTACGAAACTGTTGAGCGTGTCGATTGGGTCGCGCATGGGATATGGAATCTTTGCCAGCCTCGAGGGCATAGATAGGGCATGACTGGCCGTTCTGAAAGAGGCTATGCGCAACAGGAATAACTCACCCAAACTCGCGTTTCTTGCCGTAACGTTATCCAACGGCACCCCGGCTTTAGCTTCGGTAATTCCCTGGCCCGTTTGCGCACAGGCGCCGCACTCCGGCATAATAGCCCACCATGGCGGTGCTCGAGCTTCTCATCGTCCTCCTTCTCATCCTCATCAATGGCGTGCTCGCGATGTCCGAGCTTGCGGTGATTTCGGCCCGCAGGTCGCGGCTCCAGGGCATGATCGAGCGCCGGGTGCGGGGTGCCAGACGCGCGCTGAGACTCGCCTCCGATCCCGGGCGCTTTCTCTCGACAGTTCAGATCGGTATCACTCTGGTCGGCATTCTCGCCGGCGCCTTCTCGGGCGCGACGCTTGGGAGCCGCCTCGGCGACTGGCTTGTAAGCGCCGGCCTCTCCCCGGGCATCGCCCACCCCTTAGGCTTCGGGATCGTCATCACGTTCATCACCTACCTGTCGCTCGTGATCGGCGAGCTCGTTCCGAAACAGCTCGCTTTGAGACACGCCGAGCGGATCGCCTGTTTCGTAGCGCCGGCGATGGTCGTCCTCGCGAGGATCGCCTCGCCATTCGTATGGATTCTCGATCGCTCCGGCAGTCTCATCCTTCTGCTGCTCGGCCGCCGGCAGGAGGGCAACCGGGAAGTCACGGAGGACGAAATCCGCGTCCTCGTGGCTGAAGCCGAATCGGCGGGCGTGATCGAGCCCGAGGAAAAGCGGATGATCACCGCCGTCATGCGGCTCGGCGACCGGCCGGTCCGGTCGGTGATGACCCCGCGGACCGAAGTCGATATGGTTGATCTCTCCGACACTCCGGCCGAGATCAGACGAACCATCGTCGAGAGCGTCCATTCGCGCATCCCCGCTTACGACGGCAATGCCGACGAGATCATCGGGGTCATCCACGCCAAGGACATGCTCGATGCCTATCTCAAGCGCCGCAAGGTGGACGCACGACAGTTCGTGCGAACCGCTCCCGTCATTCCCGACACGCTCGATGCGCTCGAGGTGATCGAGAAACTCAAGAATTCCGGCGTCCACATGGGCCTCGTTCACGACGAATACGGCCATTTCGAAGGGGTCGTAACCTCGGCGGACGTGCTCGAGGCGATCGCCGGGGCCTTCCGCACCGCCGAAGGCGAGCCTGAGCCCAATGCGGTGCAGCGCGACGATGGATCCTGGCTCCTCTCGGGCACGATGCCGGTCGACGAGTTGACCGACATCACGGCGATCGAGCTGCCGCAGCGACGCGACTTCCACACTTTGGCGGGTTTCGCTCTCGAGCAGCTCGGGCATATCCCCGAGCTCGGGGAGACCTTCGATTCAGGCGACTGGCGCTTCGAGATCGTGGACCTCGACGGCCGCCGGATCGACAAAATTCTGGCGAGACGCCTCCCCCAGCGCTCGAAAGTGCTGCGCTCGGCGTGATGGGCTGAAGCCCTGTGCTCACCATCCATCGTGACCCGGCGGACGCCGCGCGACATGGCAAGGGACGCGGTCTGCCCGGCGCGGTCATCTGGATCGATCTCGTCAATCCGACCGAGGAGGAGAAGGAGTTCGTCAAGGACCGCACTGGCATAACTGTGCCCTCGTTCGATGCCCTGCGGGAGATCGAATCTTCAAGCCGCCTTATCGTCGAGAACGGGGTCGTTTCCCTGAGCACTCCGGTCGTCGCCAAAAGCGATACGGAGGATCCGTTCCTCACGCCCGCTGGCTTCATCCTGTCGCCGGCTCTTCTGATCACGGTGCGTTTCACCGACCTCGTCACCTTCGAGGTCGTCCTCGAAAGAATCCGCAGAGACGAGACGCTCGGCAACAGCACCGGCGTGTTCACGGCGCTCATGGATACGCTTGTCGACCGCGGAGCGGACCTCCTCGAGAGGCTCGCGGGCGAGCTCGATGAAATATCGCGATCGTTGTTCCGCGGCAAGCCCAATTCCCCGCGCCACCTCGTGCGTTCAACCGAGGCGCTCCGCCGAACGCTGAGTGCGGTCGGGATGATTGGTGACCGCCTCGCCCAGGCACGCGACGTGTTGTTGGGGATTGGCCGGATCGTTCCTTTCGCCCTCAGCGCCGGCCAGGAGTGGATCGGGCCGGAATTCGTAGCGAGACTTCAGGCCGTCGTGACCGACGTCGCGTCGTTGAGGAGTTACGAGGACCAGCTCTCGGACAAGGTCCAGTTCATGCTCGATGCCGTTCTGGGCTTTATCACGATCGAGCAAAACGACCTGTTCAAGGTTCTCACCATCGTCTCGGTGGTGGGCATTCCGCCGACCATTGTGGCAGGCGTCTACGGGATGAACTTCAAGTTCATGCCCGAGCTCGCCTGGGCCTGGGGCTATCCCTTCGGCCTCGCCTTGATCGCGCTCAGCGCGGTCGTCCCGCTCATCTGGTTCAAATGGCGGGGCTGGTTCTAGAGATCCTTTTTCTCATGCTCTGCCGGTCGGGGGGCATGGTCGTGATCGTGATCATGCAGCGCGTGGTCGTGGCCGGCGTGATCGTGGTCGTGATCATGCAGCGCGTGGTCGTGGCCGGCGTGATCATGATCGTGATCATGCACATGATCGTGCTCGTCCTCGGCTTCGACGAGGGCGGCGAGCTCCTCGCGCGTCACAGCCTTGTCGGTCACCTTCGCCTTCGACACGATGTGGTCCACGACCTTTTGCTCGAAGATCGGACCCCTGATCTCGACCAGGGCTTCGGGGCGGCGCCGATAGAATTCGAGAATCGCGCGTTCCCGGCCCGGGAACTGGCTCGCTCGGCTGATCAAGCCGTTGCGCAGCTCGTCCTCGCTCACCGTAATGCCTTCCTTTTCTCCCATGGTGCCGAGCACGAGCCCCAGGCGAACACGCCGCTCGGCGATCGCGCGATACTCCTTGCGGGCGTCCTCTTCCGTCGTGCCCTCATCCGCGAACGACTTGTTGCCGCGCTTCATCTCGGCTTCGAGCGCGTTCCAGATGCCTGAGAATTCGCCCTCGACGAGGCGTTCCGGCAGCGCGAAGGTATAAACCTTGTCGAGCGCATCGAGCACATCGCGCTTGAGCTTCATGCGCGACATATTCGCGAATTCATGCTCAAGGCGCTGGCGGACGTTGTCCTTGAGCTTTCCCAAGTCCTCAAAGCCTAACCGCTTGGCGAGCTCATCGTCGATCGCGGTCTCCTTGGCGGCCTCGACCGACTTCACCTTGACCTCGAACTCGGCCGGCTTGCCGGCGAGCGCCGCCGCTCCATAATCCTCTGGAAAGGTCACGCTGACCTTCTGCTCGCTTCCGGCGGTCGCTCCGACGAGTTGCTCCTCGAACCCCGGCAGGAACTGGCCGGAGCCGATCTCGACGGGCACGTCCTCGTTCGTACCGCCTTCGAACGGCTCGCCGTTCACCTTTCCGACGAAATCGATGGTCACGCGGTCGCCCTGGGCGGCAGAGCCGTCCTTGGGCTCCCAGCTCTTGGCGTTGGCCGCGAGCCGCGACAGCGTCTCATCGAGATGTGCGTCGGTGACCTCGGCCGTATAGCGCTCGAGGACAAGTTCCCCCGGATCGGCCAGATCGAAGGGCGGGATCACTTCGAACGCGACCTTGTAGGAAAGATCGCTCTTGCCCGAGAATATGCGCTCGACCTCCTCCTTGTCCTCGGGAAGGGTGACCTCGGGCCGGTAGGCGGGCTTCAGGTTGCGCTCCTCGAGGAGTTTCTTGCTCGCCTGATCGAGCTGCTCCTGGACGACCTCGGCCATGACCGACTTGCCGTAGACGCGCCTCAGATGCGGGACGGGCACCTTGCCGGGCCGAAAGCCCTTGATGTGGGCGCGCCCCGCAAGCTCGGTCAGCTTGCGATTGAGCTCGCGGTCGAGGTCATCCGCTCCGACGACAACCTGATACTCGCGCTTCAGACCTTCGCTCAGCGTTTCCGTGACCTGCATGATGAGCTCGACTTCCAGAGGGGTTGACTGGTGCGGGCGGAGGGACTTGAACCCCCACGGGTTTCCCCACAGGAACCTAAATCCTGCGTGTCTGCCAATTCCACCACGCCCGCGCGCGTGAGCACCCGGGCTTCGCGACGCGCCGCTCTATAGCAAAGCGGTTTCCGCCTTGCCAACGGGTTTGATTGCCGGGAGCAAAGGTCAGACCGGGAGCACCTCAGGCAAAAGACCGGGCAGGTCGTCGGCGATGAGGCCGGGACCGAAGCGGCTCGCAGCCTCCCCATGCAGCCAAACCGCCGCACATGCCGCCTCGAACGGTGGAATCCGCTGCGCCAGGAGGCCCGTGACCATCCCGGCGAGCACATCGCCCGAACCGGCGGTGGCGAGCCATGGCGGCGCATTGCCGTTGATCGCGGCCCGGCCGTTCGGATGCGCAATCACGGTATCGGCGCCCTTGAGCAGGATGACCGTGCCGCTCTCGTGCGCGGCTTGCCGTGCACGCTCGAGCTTCGAGCCGCGGATGTCGAAGAGCCGTGAAAACTCTCCCTCATGTGGGGTCAGCACGACGGGGCCGGCGACGGTCTCGAAGAGGTCGCCTGGACACGAGGCAAAGGAGGTGATCGCGTCGGCATCGATGACCACCGCCGCGCCGCTCCTCAGCGCGGTGAGCGTCTTTGCGTGGGTCTCCCGTCCTACGCCCGCCGCGGGGCCGATCAGGACGGCATTCTTCCGGCGGTCCTGGAGGAGGGACGAAAGGGCTTCGGCTCCGGCCGCTTCGGCCAACATGACGGCCGTCATATGGGCGGCATTCACGGCCATGGCATCGGGCGGGGACGCAATCGTCACGAGGCCCGCGCCGGCCCTCAGCGCCGCGACCGCCGCCAGCCGCGCCGCCCCGGTATGCCAAGCGCCGCCTGACACCACCACCGCATGCCCGCGATCATATTTGTGCTCGTTCGGAAGCCGGTTGAAGAAGACCGGCGGTGGCTTTGAATTTTCGGTTGTTTTCGGCACGATTGTCGAGAGTACTCCCTCCGGAATGCCGATGTCCGCGACCACCGTCTCGCCGCAGTGAACGCGCCCCGGCAGAAGAAGATGACCCGGCTTCTTCCGGAAGAAGGTGACGGTCAGCGCGGCCCGCAGGGCGATGCCGGCGACTTCTCCAGTCGCTCCCAGAATGCCCGACGGGATGTCGATCGATACGACCGTGGGGGCAAGCCGGCTCAGGTTGCCAAGAAGAGCGGCAAGCTCGCCGTCGATAGGCCGGTCGAGCCCCGCGCCGAACAGCGCGTCGATGACGAGCGCGGCATCGAGCGCGACAGACGTCACCTTCTCGACCGGTCCTCCCCAACGGTTGGCCATGATCGCGCAATCGCCCTTGAGGCGGGCGAGGTCGCCTGCGAGCGCGAGCCTCACCGGCCATCCCCATTGCCGCAGATAGCGCGCGGCGACGAAGCCGTCGCCGCCGTTGTTCCCGGGCCCGCAGAGGACGAGCGTCGGACGGGCTCCAAAGCGGCGCACGATCTCCTCGGCAACTCTTCGCCCGGCATTCTCCATGAGAGTGAGCGAGGGCACGCCTGTTTCGACGGCGAGTGCGTCGGCGCGATACATCTCGGCCGGCGTGAGGAGCGCGTGCGGCGAAGGGGACATGTCTTAGACTCTAGGTCTGATCGGCCATTTTTTGCTACACTGGGAAGCGCCGATGCTCAGAGGAGGAACACATGCCCAAAGGTTTGCAGAAGAGCAACCGCGAGAAGAAAAAGCCGAAACAGGAGAAAAGCAAGAAGCCGGCCGCCGCCCCGAGCGGCGGGATCAAGGTGCAAGGCCAGACCATTTCGGTTCCAGGCGCGAAGAAAGCGAACTGAGCCGTCCGCACCGACTTTGGTCAGGGCGTCTTCCGACCATGGTCGGCACGGTTCAGCCTCAAGGGTCGTCTCGACGAGGATTGGTCCTAGGCCGGTTCCACTCGCGGGCTGCTTCCATCACCTTGCAGCCATCCGAACCGGTTCGGATCACTCAACTCAAGGAGACGACCAATGACCAAACTTCTTTCGATCCTCATCTGCGCGGCACCACTTGCTTTCGCAGCGCCGGTGCTCGCCCAGTCGACCGCCGGCGAGCAGCCCGATGTTGCGGCGAGCACGTCCAAGCCCGCGACCGCGAAACTCATGCTCCTCGCCCGCCATGGCGCCGATGATGGCGCGAACCACGACAAGGGCGACGACCGCGGTGGTCGCAGAGACGGCAAGGGGCGCGGCGGCAACGACGACGGCCCGAACCACGCCTGATCAATACGAACCAGCGCAGGACAGGAGGAGCTCCCTCCCCCTGTCCTGCCTGACCCTGGAAACGACCATGTATTACGGTTCCCGGCTGCTCCAGGCGATTTTCCTCGCGAGCCTTCTCATCGCGCTTCCGCTCGAGATCGACCGTCGAGAGTTCGCCGCGTTCGCGAACGAGGGTGGCTCGGGGTCGGGCGACAATTCTGGCCCGGGCGGCGGCGACAACTCTGGCCGCGGTGGAGGCGATGATTCGGGCCGGGGCGGCGGCAAAGGCGGCGATGACGAGGACGGCTCACCGGCGAGCGGCAGCAGCCGAAAGGGCACGCCGGCCGATAAACAGCACAGATACCGGCTCGGGCCTAACGGCGAGACGATCGAGATCGGCCGCACCGGCATCGCAATCCTTTACCCGGACGGTTTCCGGGAGGCGATCCGAAACGGCATGCTCGAACTCACCGACCCACAAGGGCGGCGCGTGGTGAAGCGTCCGGCCACGCCCAAGGAACTCCGGCGCGTCCACGCTCTTATCGGCTCTTAGCACACTCCGGGTGAAACGAGCGCCACGGGCATCGTGGACGCCCATCGGATGAGGGAAACCACTGTCGCCGGCGCTGTGCCGACGCCCAACGTTTCGAGGGCGTCGGGGCGTCTCGCCATTACTGTGCCGATTCCCCTCGTTTGCCGGAGAAGTGCTGCCAGAGGCGGACGAGGGCGAGCGTGTCGTACCGACAATAGGCGAGAAGCTCCGAGCGGATCGAGGCGCGGCGCTCAGCCGCAGTCTCAGGCGCGACCGCCTCGCGATAGGCCGCCATGGCCATGCCGCCGTCGGCGACGCCCTCGAGGCTCGCATAATCGAGCTCGGGGGCGATCGCCGGCAGGGTCGCCTTGAGGCTCCAGCTCCCTCGTTGGCCCGGATGGTAATAATGCTCCTCGGCGATCGGGCGGAGGTCGATCATGCGCTCGATGATTGCCCGGAGATCGCGCCTGAGTTTTGGGAAGCGCTGCGCGAGCTCCTCGAGGCGCCCGGCTTCGAAGACCGCGTGATAGGCGTAAACCGGTCCGCCGTCGCCGCAGGCGGCGGTCACCGCCTTGGCGAACGCTTCGGAGGGATCCTCGCCCGTGAGGTCGATGAAGGCTTGGTGCTCGAGCGCTCCCGAGGCGGACAGCCGGTGCGCGCTGAACTGGAAGGGAATGTTCTGGTACGGCCGCGTGCCCCTCCAAACGGGGACGGCGAACGAGATGGTCTCGAAATCGAGAAAGTACGCCGGAAACCCGTGCGGCGCGAGCACCTCGGCCGCGCCGCCCTGGTCGAAGAAGGTCTCGTTCGCGAGCGTGCAGCGCTTGACCCGGAGCTGGCGCTCGCTCAACATCGAGTCCGGCACCCGGCGCATGTCGCGAATGCCTTTCTCCGCGATCATTTCCTTCAATGCGTTGGAGCGCCGCGGCAGCCATTCGACCGGATGCTCGGCATTCGGCGTGCCTTTCCCGCAATAAGCCTGGAATCCGCATTCGAAGGGATCGGAGCAGTGGCTGCCCATCGCCATCTTGGGCTCCTTGGGCTGCGCAACCACCGCATGCGCTTCCACAATCCACTGTTTCACCTCCTTGCCCCGGCCGAGCGCATCCTGGGTCAGGTCCTCCATCGCGAGCAGTCCATCGTACCGGCCATCGCCCGGATAAACCCAGCCAGTATCAATGTGCGAAACCGCGACTGAGGAGAGTCGCACGCCAGCCTTGCGCGCGA
>JBJMRA010000220.1:0-8042 GCA_045802365.1 Hyphomicrobiales bacterium
CGCGCCCCAGGTTTCGATAAGGACGTACCAGGGAGAGGATGCGGACAAAGGATCGCGGACCGCGAAATGGCGCATCGTGAATTCGATTCCGAGCCGCGGAAGGAGCTCGATTGCGGCAATCCGGCCCGATCCCACTCCGAGCGACAAGAGCTCCAAAGTGGATTGCGGCGACGGAACGGCGCACAGCGCGGTGGCCTTCTCCTCGGGGGCGGGAAAGATTTCGAGCACCGCGGCGGTGATGATCCCGAGCGTTCCCTCCGCCCCGATGAAGATGTCCTTGAGGTCGTATCCGGTACTGTCTTTCCTGAGCCGGCTCAAGCCATTCCAGATGCGGCCGTCGGCCAGCACCACCTCGAGGCCGAGGCAGAGGTCGCGCGTGCTGCCGTAGGCGATCACATTCACCCCGCCGGCGTTCGTGGATATGTTGCCGCCGATGCGGCAGGAGCCCTCCGCGGCAAGGCTCAACGGCAGGATGCGGCCCTTCGCCTCCGCCGCGTCCTGGGCGTGCTTGAGGGTGACACCGGCCTCGACCACCATCGTGTTGTCGAGGGAATCGACATCGCGCACGCGCGCCATCCGATCGAGCGACAGGAGTACCTCATCGAAGGGGATTTGCCCGCCGACGAGGCCGGTGTTGCCGCTCTGCGGAACGATGGGCGTCCGCGTCTCGGCCGCGATGGCCATGATCCGCGACACCTCTTCGGTACTGCCGGGCCGCAGCACCAACGGCGAGCGCCCGTGCCAAATGTCGCGCCATTCGCGCATGTAGGCCGCCATATCGGCGGCATTCCGGATCGCATATCTCTCGCCGACGACGGCGGCCAAGCGATCGAGGGTCTCGGCGGCGGGAGCAACGGAAGAGAACTCGCGGACGGTGTCGTTCATGGGGGTCACCGGCGCGGCGCGGCGGCTCTCTTCAGCCGATCGTTGATCGCCTCTCCGAGACCTTCATGGGGAATGGGCGCCACCGCAATCGTCTCAGGCTGCATCGCATCGAGCTCGTGCAGCATCCGGAAAAGATTGGAGGCCGCCTCCGTGAGGTTTCCGGCAGCGGAAAGATTGCGCATGCGCGGCCGTTCGGGCGAGGGCCCAAATCCGAGATAGGCTTCCCCATTCCGGGCCCGGTCTGCATTGAGCCTCAGTCGCGCGTGCGGCGCGTAATGGCTCGCGAGCTGTCCCGGCGCGAGCACCTCTTCGTCGCTCGCCGCCGCGAGCGTCTTGCCGATCGAGTGCTCGATCTCCTCGCGCGAGAGCCCTCCCGGTCTCAACAGGACGGGCTTCCCGCGGCAATCGAGGATGGTCGATTCGAGTCCGACGGGCGTCGGTCCGGCGTCGAGAACATAGGCCACCTTGTCGCCGAGGCCCGCACGCACATGCTCTGCCGATGTCGGGCTGATCCGCCCCGAAGGGTTGGCGCTCGGGGCGACGATCGGCCGTCCCACGGCGTGGATAAGATCTCGCGCCACCGCGTGACGGGGCATGCGAAGCGCGACCGTCGGCAGGCCGGCGCAGGCGAGTTCCGATACGGGCGCGCTTAGCCCGCGTGACAGAACGAGAGTGAGCGGTCCGGGCCAGAATGCCTCTGCCAAGGCGCGGGCGGTATCCGTGAATTGCGCAAGGTCCAGTGCATCTCCGAGCGACGCGACATGGACGATCAGAGGGTTGAAGCTCGGCCTGCCCTTAGCCTCGTAGATCCGCGCAACGGCAAGATCGTTGGTCGCGTCTGCACCCAGACCGTAGACCGTCTCGGTCGGAAACGCGACGAGCTCTCCCCGCCTGATCGCTTCCGCGGCGTGGGCGATGTCCTCTTCGGTGACGCGCCGGTCCATGCCAGTTGGTATAGCAGTAGCTTCTCCGGCGCGCCACGCAAAGGAATACCCCACTGGAGGCCGTGGCTTGAGGGCTGAGAGCAACCCAAGTAATGACGGCTCATGGCGACCCTTCTCCTCACGCATCCGGCCTCGCTCCAGCATCTGACGCCTCCTGGCCATCCCGAGCGGGTCGATCGGCTCAAGGTCATCAACAAAGTGCTGGCGCAACCGCAGTTCGAGCCCCTTCTTCGCAAAGAGGCGCCGGAAGGCTCGGACGACGACATCGCCCTCGCCCATACCGAGGATTACATCGCACGGATCAGACGGGCATCGCCCGATCCGGATCGCGGATGGACCCAGCTCGATCCCGACACCTGGATGTCGCCGGGCTCGCTCGAGGCGGCGCTGCGCGGCGCCGGCGGCGCGGTCGCCGCAGTCGATGCCGTTTTCGCTGGCGAGGCCGCGAACGCGTTCTCGGCCATGCGCCCCCCGGGCCATCACGCGGAGTCGCGCCGCGCCATGGGTTTCTGCCTCTTCAACAATGCGGCAATCGCCGCACTTCATGCGCGTGCCCGTCACAATGCCGAGCGCATTGCCGTCGTCGATTTCGACGTGCATCACGGCAACGGCACGCAGGAAATCTTCTGGTCGGACAAGAACCTCTTCTACGGGTCGACCCACCAGATGCCGCTCTATCCCGGAACCGGCGCCCTCACCGAACGAGGGGTCGGCAACATCGTTAATGCCCCGCTCCGGGCGGGGGACGGCTCCGACCGCTTCCGCGAGGCCATGCGGACAGCGATCCTTCCCGCCCTCGACCGGTTCCGTCCCGATCTCGTGATCATCTCCGCCGGGTTCGACGCCCATGAAGACGACCCGCTGGGCGGCCTCAAGCTTACCGAGGAGGACTTCGTGTGGGCGACTCTCCATCTCATGGACAGAGCCGACCGATACGCTCAAGGGCGCCTCGTTTCGGTGTTGGAGGGTGGTTACGACTTGAGGGCGCTTGGCTCATCGGTCGCCATGCACGTGTTGGCGCTCATGCACGGAACGGGGGATATTGGACCTGTCGAGGTGCCGGTCGAGGAAGAGGACCAGACAGATGAATGATATTGCGGGGATGAGCTTCGAGACGGCGCTCGCCGAGCTCGAGCAGATCGTCGAGCGGCTCGAGACGGGCAAGGTCGATCTCGAGGCCTCGATCGCCATCTACGAACGCGGCGAAGCGCTCAAGAAACATTGCGAAAGCCTGCTCAAGGAGGCGGAGATTCGCATCGAGAAGATCACGCTTCGGCCCGACGGCGCGCCGATCGGAACCGAGCCGCTCGACGTGAAGTGAGCTCGGCCCGCCCACAGCAGCGGATTCGGCTCGACGAGCTTCTGGTTCGGCGCGGGTTCTATGCGGCGCGCTCGCGAGCCCGCGATGCCGTCCTCCGCGGGACAGTCGCCGTTTCGGGCGTGACGGCGACCAAGCCCGGGCAGCCGATGGATCCCGATGCTCGGATCGAGGTCAGGGACGACGCGCGATCCTATGTATCGCGCGCGGCGCTCAAACTAATCGACGCGCTTGATCATTTCGAATGGTCGCCCGAGGGATTGAATGCGCTCGACATCGGGGCATCGACGGGCGGCTTCACGCAAGTGCTGCTCGAACGCGGCGCCCGCCATGTCATCGCGATCGATGTCGGCCATGGGCAGTTCGCCGCGCATCTGAGCGATGATCCGCGAGTGACCGCGATCGAGGGGCTCAACGCTCGTGATCTCACCGCCGAGCACGTGGGGGCGCCGCCTCAGTTCATCACGGCTGACGTCAGCTTCCTCTCGCTCAAGCTGGCTCTGCCGCGCGCCCTCGATCTTGCCGCCCCCAGCGCCAAACTCGTAGCCCTCATCAAGCCTCAGTTCGAAGTCGGCAGAGACGGGATCGATCGCTCTGGCATCGTGACCGACCCCTCCCTTCGTGAACGCGCCTGCAACGAAATCGCCCAGTTCCTCGTTGATCAGGGCTGGACAGTCGTCGGCGTCGTTCCCTCGCCCATCGAGGGCGGAGACGGCAACAAGGAATTCCTGATCGCCGCGGAAAAACCATGCTGAGTCCCGTCGACCGCCTCTCCTACATCGCCCGCCAAGGCGCTCGGGTCGCATGGTACATGGGCCACTACTTCGCTTCGCAGCGAATGCGCCCGCCGAGGCGACACGGCGAAGGCACGAGCGCCTCGAGGCGCGGCCCCGCGCGGGAGGACATTTTGGGCGCGCTCGGCCAGCTCTTCGCCCGCGATCTCGCCAATGTCGAGCGCGGCTATTATCCATTGCCGCGCGACCACGATGGCGGCTTTGGCGAAACGATCGCGACGAGCCGCCTCTACTTCGAGGATCTTCCGCGCGTGTTCGAGCGCCAGCAATCCGAGCACGCCTCCGATATCCCCGAGACTCCGTCCGGCGAAGGCGCGCCGCCTCCGTACTTCCTCCAAAACTTCCACTTTCAGACTGGCGGGTATCTCACCGACGAATCGGCGAAGCTCTACGATATGCAGGTCGAGGTGCTGTTCTCCGGCAGCGCCAATGCGATGCGCCGGCAGTGTCTCGTTCCGATCGCCGAGTTTCTGCGAGGCAGAGACCAGCGCAAGCTTGAGCTGCTCGACGTGGCCTGCGGGACCGGGCGGTTTCTGCGCGCCGTCAAGGAAGCGTTCCCGAAGCTCAACGTAACCGGCTGCGATCTTTCTGCGAGCTATCTGGAGGAGGCCCGCCACCATCTCGAACCCTATCGGATGAAGAGCGACGTCGCGGCCGCCGAGTCGCTCCCCTATGCAAGCTCGTCCTTCGACATCGTGACCTCGATCTACCTTTTCCACGAATTACCGCACGATGTCAGACGCGCGGCGGCAGCGGAATTCGCGCGTGTCCTCAAACCGGGCGGGCTCCTCGTGTTCATGGACTCGCTGCAGCTCGGGGATGTACCCAGATACGATCCGCTCCTCGAAGCCTTCCCGCGCAACTTCCATGAGCCCTACTACGCGGACTACATCGCCGATGATCTTCGCGACCTGTTCGCCGCGGCGGGCTTCAAGGTCGTGACGGTCGAGCCTGTCTTCCTATCGAAGCTCGTCGCCTGCAGGAAAATCTGAGAGAGGATTGCTCCATCCGTCATCCCGGCGAAAAGCCGGGACCCATCTACCAGCGTGACGGGTCTGATCCGTGGCGTCCCAATCAACGCGGCCATTCGCGATGCAGCTCTCGCAACGTTCCGTCACATGTAGAGATAGGCTCCGGCCTTCGCCGGAGTGACGGAGTATTGCAAAGGGTCACAGCTCGAGATGTCTCCCGACTCAGGAGCTCCCGATCTGTCCGCGATGCCTGAGAAAATGATCGGCAAGCACGATTGCGAGCATCGCCTCGCCGACCGGCACCGCGCGAATGCCGACGCACGGATCGTGCCGTCCCTTGGTGCTGATATCGGTGTCCCGGCCTTGCACGGTCACGGTCTGGCGCGATGCAAGAATCGACGACGTCGGCTTGACCGCGAAGCGCGCGACGATCTCCTGGCCGGTCGAAATGCCCCCCAAAATGCCGCCGGCATTGTTGGAGAGGAACTCGGGCTTGCCATGATGGATGCGGATCTGGTCGGCATTCTCCTCGCCCGAGAGGGCGGCGGATGAAAAGCCCGCTCCGATCTCGACGCCCTTGACGGCGTTGATGCTCATGAGCGCCGCGGCGATGTCCTGGTCGAGCTTGCCGTAGACGGGCGCCCCCCAGCCGGCCGGCACGCCGCTTGCCACGAGCTCGATCACTGCACCGCAGGACGATCCGCGCTTGCGGACCTCGTCGAGATAGTCGCCCCACTCCTGCGCTGCTTTCGCATCGGGCGTGAAGAACGGATTGCGCTCGACCTCGTGCCAGTCCCACCGCGTGCGGTCGACCTTGTGGGGGCCGATCTGGATGAGCGCGCCCCTCACCGTCACCCCAGGGATGATCTTGCGGGCCACCGCTCCCGCCGCGACGCGCGCGGCCGTCTCGCGCGCCGAGGAACGGCCGCCGCCGCGGTAGTCCCTGACGCCGTATTTGGCGAAGTAGGTGTAATCGGCGTGGCCGGGGCGGAATTTGTCGCGTATCTCGGCATAATCCTTCGAGCGCTGGTCGGTGTTCTCGATCATGAGCATGATCGGCGTGCCGGTGGTCACCGGGCCGCCGGTGCGGTCGTCCTCGAACACGCCCGAGATGATCTTCACGGCATCGGCCTCGCGCCGCTGCGTCGTAAAGCGCGACTGCCCGGGGCGGCGCTTGTCGAGATAGACCTGGATCTCCTCGGCCTCGAGCGGGATGCCCGGCGGACAGCCGTCGACGATGCATCCGATCGCGGGCCCGTGGCTCTCGCCGAACGTCGTCATCCGGAACATGTGTCCGAAGGTATTGTACGACATGAGAGGTGTTTATGATGGCGCCGGGAGAGCGTCAAATGGGGGAGTCTTCATGGCCGGGCAGAACAAGGTCGCAATCATCACCGGCGCGGGATCGGGCATCGGACGCGCGGTGGCGCTCGCTTTTCTGAACGACGGCTATCATGTCGGACTTGCCGGCAGGCGCGCCGATGCTCTCGAGGAGACGGCACGGCTCGCGGGCGACCGCCACGATCACGCGCTTCCGGTGTCGACCGACGTGACCGATCCCGCCGCGGTCAGATCACTCTTCGAGAAGGTTGGGGAGCGCTTCGGGCGCCTCGATATACTCTTCAACAACGCCGGCACGGGCGCGCCGGGCAGCATCCTTCTCGAAGACCTGTCGTTCGAGCAGTGGCAGGCGGTGGTCGCCACGAACTTGACCGGCCCCTTCCTCTGCACGCAGGAGGCCTTCCGGATCATGAAGGCGCAGTCGCCCAAGGGCGGGCGCATCATCAACAACGGCTCGATCTCGGCGCATGCGCCCAGGCCCAATTCGGCGCCTTACACCTCGACCAAGCATGCCATAACGGGCCTGACCAGATCATCGGCCCTCGACGGCCGCAAGTACGACATCGCCGTCGGCCAGATCGACATCGGCAATGCCTTGACCGAGATGGCCTCCGCCATGACGCGCGGCGTGCCTCAGGCCGACGGCTCGATCAAGACCGAGCCCACGATGGACGTCGCCCACGTCGCGTCGACCGTCCTCTACATGGCCAACCTGCCGCTCGAGGCTAACGTCCAGTTCGTCACCGTCATGGCGACCAAGATGCCGTTCATCGGGCGGGGGTAGTCACTCCACTTCCGTCACTCCGGCGAAAAGCCGGAGCCTACTTTCGGCACGTGACGGATCGCAGGATCGCACTCCCGGCAACGTTGCAAAGTGGATCCCGGCTGCCGGCGAAAATAGCGGCCTGCCGCGCTGCGAGGACACGGCCGGCTATGTCGATCGATTCTGGTCGCTGTCTTCCATCGCGGCGTAGAGCTCGTCTCTGTTGGCCACATCGACGAGATCGCCGCCGCTTCGAAAAGTCGGCAGCGGGGGAAGGCTATTGGGCTTCACCCTCTTCATGGGCAGAAGCTTTAGAACGATCTTAATCAGGTTCAACATCGCACCCGGATATTCTAGGCCATGGTCTGGAATTCTTCGACGGGGCCGCGTTCCAGGAGGCCGCGGAGGCGCTGGAGGCCGTCGCGCAGGCCCTCGCGCGAGGCGGCGGGCCCGAGGCAGAGGCGGACGCGGTTCGGCGCGGCGTGGTCCATCGCGAAGGCGGTGCCGGGCGTCATCTTGATCCCCGTCGCCTGGGCGGCGTTGGCGAATTCGGCCGGGCGCCAGCGGCCGGGGAGCGCCAGCCAGAGATAGAGGGCGCCCGCCCCGCAGCTGAACTCGTGACGAGCGAGCACGTCGAGTGCGATGTCACGTCTCGCCTTGGTCTCGGCCCGGATCGCGCGCAGGATGCGCTCAGCCGCTCCGCTTTCGATCCAGCGCCGCGCAAGCTCGACGGCGAGGCTCACAGGGCGGCCGCCAAGAATGAGTTGCTGGCGCACGACATCGGCGACGCTGCCCGAGGGCAGCGCCGTGAAGCCGACGCGAAGACCGGGCGCCATGGTCTTCGACAGGCTCTGGATGTGGTAGGTCCGCTCGGGCGCCAGCGAATAGAGTGTCGGCGGAGGGTCATCGGCGAGATAGCGGAACACGTCGTCCTCGATGATGATTAGGTCGTGGCGTTTGGCGACCTCGGCGATCTCCTCGCGGCGGTCCTTGGGCGTCGTGATCGTCGTCGGATTGTGCAGGGTC
>JBJMRA010000022.1:0-12471 GCA_045802365.1 Hyphomicrobiales bacterium
CACATGCTGGAGCTCGGGCGGACCGGTCAGATGTCGACCATCGTGATCCTGGGCATCATCGTCATGGCGCTCGCGGTCGTCGCTTTCATCGTCTTCATGGAACGCGCCCAGCGCCGCCTTCTCATCCAGTACCCCAAGCGCCAGGTCGGCAACAAAATGACGCAGGGCGACAGCTCGCACCTGCCACTCAAGCTCAACACCTCGGGCGACATTCCGCCGATTTTCGCATCGTCGCTCCTGCTGCTGCCGATAACGGTGGCGAACTTCACGAAGGGGCAGGGGCCGGATTGGCTGAACACGATCACGGCCATGCTCGGCCATGGGCAGCCGCTTTTCCTGCTGTTCTATGTCGTGCTCATCGTCTTTTTCGCGTTCTTCTACACCTCGATCATGTTCAATCCGAAGGAGACGGCCGACAATCTCAAGAAGTACGGCGGCTTTGTCCCGGGAATCCGTCCGGGCGAGCGCACGGCCGAATACATCGATTACGTCCTGACCCGGATCACCGTCATCGGCGCCCTCTACCTTGCCTTGGTCTGCCTTCTTCCAGAGCTCCTCATCGGTTATGCGGCAATGCCGTTCTATTTCGGCGGCACCTCACTTCTCATCGTCGTGAGCGTGACTATGGATACGGTCGCGCAGGTGCAGGGCCATCTGCTGGCGCAACAGTATGAAGGGCTCGTCAAGCGCGCGAAGCTCAGGGGCGCCAGGCGTTGAATATCATTCTTCTCGGCCCGCCAGGCGCCGGCAAAGGCACTCAGGCAAAGCTCCTCGAGGAGCGCCATGGCCTGAAACAGCTCTCGACCGGGGACATGCTGCGCGGCGCGGTGGCGGCCGGAACGGACCTCGGCAAGGCTGCGAAGGCGATCATGGACCGCGGCGAACTCGTGTCCGATGATATCGTGGTCTCGATCATCGCCGAGCGGCTCGACAAACCCGACGTCGAGAACGGCTTCATCCTCGACGGCTTCCCTCGCAATGCCACCCAGGCCGAGGCGCTCGACCGGATGCTCGCGGCCAAGGGCTTGAAGCTCGACGCCGTGATCGAGATGAAAGTGGACGACGAGGCGCTTGTAGACCGGATCGCCGGACGTTACACCTGTGCCAAGTGCGGAAAGGGCTATCACGACCATTTCGAGCGGCCGAGTTCGGCCGGAATTTGCGACATCTGCGGGTCGACCGAGTTCATTCGCCGGCCGGATGACAACGAGGCGACGGTCAGGAGCAGGCTCGCCATCTATCACAAGCAGACGGCGCCCCTGATCGCCCATTATCGGGCGGAGGGCCTGTTGCGTTCGGTTGACGGCATGGCGCGCATCGAGAGCGTGACCCGCCAGATCGAGCAGATTCTTCAGCAGGCTCCGGAAAGAGCGTCAGTCGACGGGTTGACTGCGTGAAGATTGGAGCCTACATCACCCCGGTTACCACCGAATTGAAGGCTGGCTTCGAGAGGATTGTCCTCTGGAAGCGCGGCCTTATGTCATTGCGGACGATCGCTTCGGATTTCGTCCGCTAGGCGAAGATCGGCGCATAACCGCTCGTTAGACCAGGAGAAAAGCCGCGTGGCCCGAATTGCAGGCGTCAACATACCCACCAACAAGCGGGTGGTTATTGCGCTCCGCTACATTCACGGCATCGGACCGGTGAATGCGCGCAAGATCTGCGAGAAGGTCAACATTCCCGAGGGCAAACGGGTGAACCAGCTGACCGACCCCGAGGTCCTGCAGATCCGCGAGATGATCGACCGCGACTACGTTGTGGAAGGCGACCTTCGGCGCGAGGTCGCGATGAACATCAAACGGCTGATGGACTTGGGGACGTATCGGGGCCTTCGCCATCGCAAGGGCCTCCCGGTCCGCGGCCAGCGGACCCACACGAACGCCCGCACCCGCAAGGGCCCGGCGCGCGCCATCGCCGGCAAGAAGAAGTAACGAGATCGAAGAAGGAGCAGGACATGGCGAAGGAACCCGCCCGCCCGCGCCGCAAGGAGCGCAAGAACATCACCTCCGGCGTCGTGCACGTGAACGCGTCGTTCAACAACACCATGATCACCATCACCGACGTCCAGGGGAACACGATCACCTGGGCTTCGGCCGGCAAGCTCGGCTTCAAGGGGTCGAGAAAGTCGACTCCCTACGCCGCCCAGGTCGCCGCCGAGCAGGCGGGCCGCGCGGCCATGGAGCACGGCATGAAGTCGGTAGACGTCGAGGTGAGCGGCCCCGGTTCGGGCCGTGAATCGGCTCTGCGTGCGCTTCAGACCTGCGGGCTTCAAGTCACCTCGATCCGCGATGTGACGCCCATCCCCCACAACGGGTGCCGGCCGCCGAAGCGCCGTCGCGTCTGACGAAGGCTTTTTACGTTTCACATTTGCAGAGGAGGGCCCGGCATTCCAGCCGCATGCGGGCCCCGGACAGGACGATAAGATGCAAGTCAATCACAAGAACTGGCAGGAGCTGATCCGCCCCGCCAAACTCGAAGTCAGCGCGGGGCGCGACCGCCGCCGCATCGCAACTCTGATCGCCGAGCCGCTCGAGCGCGGCTTCGGAACCACTCTCGGCAACGCGCTGAGACGAGTGCTCCTCTCTTCTCTCCAGGGTGCGGCCGTCACGTCGGTGCAGATCGACGGCGTTCTCCACGAATTCTCTTCGATCGCCGGCGTACGCGAGGACGTGACCGACATGGTCCTCAACATCAAGGAGATCGCGATCTCGATGCAGGGGGAGGGCCCGAAGCGCCTCGTGCTGCGCAAGGAAGGTCCAGGTGTGGTCAAGGCCGGCGACATCCAGACGACAGGCGACATCCATATCCTGAACCCCGAGCACGTGATCTGCACGCTCGACCAGGATGCCGACATCCGGATGGAGTTCACGGTCAATACCGGCAAAGGCTATGTCGCCTCTGAGCGCAATCGGCCCGAGGATGCGCCGATCGGGTTGATCCCGGTCGACAGCATCTACAGCCCGGTAAAGCGCGTCTCCTACAAGATCGAGAACACCCGCGAAGGCCAAATCCTCGATTACGACAAGCTTACGATGACGGTCGAGACCGACGGCTCGATGAGCCCCGAGGATGCCGTCGCCTATGCCGCCAGGATTCTTCAGGACCAGCTCTCGGTATTCGTCAATTTCGAAGAGCCCTCGCGCGCGGTGGCCGAAGAACTCCATCCCGAGCTCGAATTCAATGCGGCCTTGCTCAAGAAGGTGGATGAGCTCGAGCTTTCGGTGCGCTCCGCCAACTGCCTGAAGAACGACAACATCGTTTACATTGGCGATCTCATCCAGAAGACCGAGGCGGAGATGCTGCGGACCCCGAACTTCGGCCGGAAGTCCTTGAACGAGATCAAGGAGGTGCTGGCGCAGATGGGTCTCCACCTCGGCATGGAAGTACCGAATTGGCCGCCCGAGAACATCGACGAGCTCGCCAAGAAATACGAGTCGCAACACTATTGATCCCGGGGGCCGCCAGCGGCGGCTCGCTCAGCAGCTCGAGGAGAAAGGTCCATGCGTCACGGTTTTGCAGGCCGCCGGTTCAACCGGAGCGCCTCGCACAGGGAGGCGATGTTCGCCAACATGGCGGCGGCGCTCATCAAGCACGAGCAGATCGTGACGACTCTGCCGAAGGCGAAGGACCTTCGCCCCGTGGTCGAGAAGCTTGTCACTCTCGCGAAAAAAGGGGGGCTCCATGCCCGCCGTCAGGCGATCTCGCAGGTGCGCGACGAAGCCCAGGTGAGAAAGCTCTTCACGGTCCTTGCGCCTCGATACAGCGAAAGAAAGGGCGGCTACACGAGGGTGCTGAAGGCCGGCTTCCGGTATGGCGACTCAGCGCCCATGGCGGTGATCGAGTTTGTCGATCGCGACACCTCCGAGCGGGGCAAGGACTCCGGTCCCACGATGAAGACCGAAGCGAGGGAAGCGGTCGCCGGCTAGTCCTGTTTTGCTCGCTTGCGTTTCGGCGTCCCCTTTTTAGGGAACGGGTGGACGTTGCTGTTCCCGCCGACGCTCTGGCGCAACGCTGACTTGAGATCGGGCGGCCGGTTGTGCTTCCGCAGAAGGTCGCGAAAAGCCTCATCGGCCAGATCCTGCAAGCCGACTTTGCGGTCGCTCGCAAGGAGGGCGAGCGCCTGCCAGACTTGATCGTCGATCTGTATGCGTTTGGCGGGCATTCTCTGCCGATAGGCAACCCCAATCGAAGTCTGCGCGTTCCACTTGAGTATTCAATCAGAGGAGCGCGACATGGCAGTAATACCGACGCCCGGCCAGCCCGGACAGCCCCAGCCGGTTCCCCCCAATCCCACCCCGCCGGCCCCGCCCGAGCCCATTCCGCCCGCTCCCCAGCCTCCGCAACCGGTTCCGCCCACGGCTAGATGACCCCGAGTACAGTCCGCTCGGGGACGGGCAGCTCGATCGTACAGACAAGACCGTCGGGCAGATATTCCTGACGGACTTTGGCATTGGGAATGGCGCGCTCGATGAGCGAGGTTCCGAACCCGCGTGTCCGGTCGGCGGGCAGTGGCGGGCCACCCGTTTCGCGCCAGACGAGCACCAGCTTGGGCGCAGGCTCAGTCTTTTCGATATGCCAGCTCAGGTCGACCGTGCCCTCTCCGTTCGAAAGAGCGCCATGCTTGGTCGCATTTGTCGCGAGCTCGTGGAGAACCAGGCCAAACGGGGTCGCGAGATCGGATGGCAGCACGATAGGCTCCCCATCTATTCTCAGTCGGGACAGGTCACCCTCCGTCAACGGCTCGAGTTGGTGCCGGGCGAGGGCGGAAAGGTCGGCCCCCCGCCAGTTCGTGTCGACAAGCAGCGTATGCGCGCTCGCGAGAGCCGCCAGACGGCCATCCAGGCTTCGGACGAAGTCCTCCTTCGATTTGCTGGTGGTGAGCGTCTGGTGAGCGATCGACTGGACGATGGCGAGCGTGTTCTTGACCCTGTGCGTGAGCTCGCCGAGGAGCATCTGCTGTTGCCGTTCCCATTCCTTGCGATCGGTGATGTCGCGCGTGGTCTCGAGGACAAGTCGCCGGCCCGCCACCAGCCGAAGCTCGAGCCGGCTTTCGGCGATGAGCTCCCGGCCATCTTTGGTTCGATGAAGTAGCTCCCCGCTCCAAGTACCCTGGTCGAGGAGTACGCGCGTCAATGCCAGAAATGAAGATCCAGGCACGGAGGTCTTTAGGAGCTGGTCCTTGCGTTGGCCCAGCGTCTCCTCGCGCGTGTAACCGTAGAGGCGCTCGCTGCCCCGATTCCAGTCCACAATCCCGTCATCGAAGTCCCAGATGAAGATCGCCTCCCGCGACAAATCGATGAGACGCTGCTTCTGGCGCAGCTGTTCCTCGCTGTGCCGCAGCGCCTCCTCGACCCGAAGGCGCTCGGTGATGTCGAGGAAGGTGATCACCACGCCGTCGATCTTGTCCTCGACCGTGCGGTACGGCCGCATGCGCATGAGGTACCACCGTCCGCTGCGGCTCTGGACCTCGCGTTCGATCGGGATGAGATTGCCGAGCACCGCACGGGCGTCCTCGGCAAGGGCGCCGTATTCGAGGTTGTGGGTGAAGTCGGTGATCGGGCGGCCTTCATCGCTGCTCGTAATGTTGAAGAGCTCGGTAACCCGGGAGATGAGCCTTTTGATGCGCAGGCTCTGGTCGAGGAAGAGCGTGGCGAAATCCGTCGCAGCCATCAAGTTCTGCAAATCGCCGTGAGCGCGCGACACCGTCTCGAGCTTGAGCTTGAGCTCGTTGTTCACCGTCTGCAGCTCTTCGTTGATCGACTGTAACTCTTCCTTGCTGGTTTCGAGCTCTTCCGACGTCGAGCGATACTCCTCGTTGGTCGACTGCAGCTCTTCGTTGGCGGCGCGAAGGTCCTCGTTCGCCGCGTCCGACTCTTCCCGCATGGTCCTCAGGCGCGATTGGGTCGCCTCCAGTTCTTCCGTGAGAGCGTGCAGGGTATTGTCGACCGAGGAGGCCTGTGACTGCGAACCGCCGATTTCCGTCACGTCCGGAGTAATCGCATCGCCCTCGATAAAGAGCACGATTGCATACCGGGATGGGCCGCTCTGCTGATCGGCCGGCTTCACTTGAAGATAGACGCGGTGAGGAGCGCCGTTGAACTTGACGAGGATGGGCATGGTCAGCGTTGGTTGCCGACGTTCGAAGGCCTTGTGCAGGGCGGACCTGAGTTCGAAGCGTAGTTCGGGCCTGACGAGGTCGACGATATCGCCCGTCAGCGGTCCGCCGGCGGGCTGGAAATAACGCCCGGCATTGTCAGAGAGGTGCACCACTCTATGAACGTCATCGACGAGCACGCTCGGAGGAGCCGTGGCCTCGAGGGCCTGCCGGTGAAGCGCCATTTCTCCCTGCGCTGCTGGCCGGTTTGCCGGTGCGATCTCCCTCGTGGCAAGCGTGCCGAGGAGACGAGGGGGAAGCCGCGGCTTGTCTCCGCTCTGGGCGGTCGTCTGGTAGATCCGGTACTTCCGATCCACTGTCCGGAACAGCCCGGCGGGACTGTCGGCGCTTTCGGACGCGCCGAGAAACAGAAATCCACCTGGATTAAGCGCATAATGGAAGGCCGTGCAGGCCTGTTGCTGAAGGTCGCGGTCGAGATAGATCAGGAGGTTGCGGCACGAGATGAGGTCGATGCGAGAGAACGGCGGATCCCTGAGAATGCTGTGGCTGGCGAAGAGCACGATGTCCCGTAGCTCCTGCTTCACGCGATAGTGGTCGTCCTCGCGCGAGAAGAATCGCCCCAGACGATCTTCGGTCAGATCGGCCTCGATGGAGAGCGGGTACCGGCCTTCGCGGCCGGTGGCCAGGGCGCCGATATCGGGATCCGAGGCGAATATCTGGATGGGCGGCGGCGTTTCTTGTCGCGCGGCCTCTTCAAGGAGCAGAATGCCGAGCGTATACGCCTCTTCGCCGGTCGCACATCCGGCAATCCAGACACGCACCCCGGTGCTCGGCTTTTTTATCGTGAACAGGTGTGGAACCACCTGGGCTGCAAGGGCTTCGAACGCTTGCGCATCACGAAAGAAAGTCGTTACCGAAATCAGGAGGTCGCTCAGGAGCTGCTGCGCTTCTTCCGGTTTTTCCGTGAGATAGGAGTAATACGCACGTAGATCCGGCTGCTTTGCGACCTGCATGCGGCGTGCGATCCGCCGGAGCACGGTCGAGCGCTTGTATTTGGCGAAATCGTGCCCTGTCCGCGCCCGGACATAGCCGAGCACTAGCCTCAGCAATTCGTCATCGACCTGCCCCCCAGGCACCGTCCTGGCCTTGTCCTTCGTCTCGATGAGTTCGACGAGGCAACGAGCAAGCTCGCCGACGGGGAGGACGAAATCGGCAAGACCGGTCGCGATCGCGCTTCGCGGCATGGACGCGTATTCGGCCTCTCTCGGATCTTGAACGAGAATGATACCTCCCGCCTCTTTGATGGCCTTTACTCCGGCCGTCCCGTCCGAGCCGGCGCCGGTCAAAACGACCGCGAAGGCGTCTCCATGCTGATCGGCGAGCGACTGGAAAAATCCGTCGATCGGGGCGCGGCGTTCGCGCGGCTCGTCGAACTCTGCGGCGGCAATCTTTTGGCGGGTGATGTGAAGGCGGCGGTTGGGCGGGATGACATAAACATGATCGGCCTCGAGCCGCCGCGGTTCCGCAACCTGCGACACTTGGAGGCGCGTCCAGTTGGCGAGAAGGCCGGCGAGGTCGCTCCGGAAATCGGGGGCAAGGTGAATGATCACAACGAAAGCCGCACCAACGCGGTCGGGAAGGCTTTCGAAGAATGTTTGGAGCGCCGCGACTCCGCCCGCCGATGCGCCGATGCCGACGACGGGAGGATTGCGCAACTGCTCGTCAGAGTCTCCGCCCTTCTGTTGCAAATTGTCGTCAGGGCTCATGGTGACATACTCTTATGGCACTTCTTAAAGGCGCCATCTTTTTTCTTAGGAACAAACTGACTAATCCTCTGGGAGAGCGGCTTGTTCCGGCATCACCTGCTCGCCGGTGGAACAGTTCACCTGATCGGGCGTTGGGTCAAGCGGATGCCGTCTTTTTCAGGAGATCGTATTGGCGGAGCGGGACATCGTTGCGATTGGAACGTCTGCCGGCGGCATAAAGGCGCTCAAGTATTTAGCAAGCAAGTTCGCTCCCGATTTTCCTGCATCGATTCTGGCCGTCATTCACTTGCCTGGGCGGTTCAACTCGAGCCTCGACCAGATACTATCGCGGTCCGGACCGCTGCCCGCCTCCTTCGCCGAAGATGGCGTGGAAATGGAGCGCGGCCACATCTATCTCGGCCGGCCGGGCAAGCATCTGCTGGTCGATGGCCGGCGCATTCAGCTCGGTGTCGGACCGCTCGAAAACAATGCGCGACCGGCGATCGATCCGCTCTTTCGCTCGCTTGCGGTGTGCTGCGGACCGCGTTCGATTGGGATGGTGCTCACCGGCGCCCTGGGCGACGGGAGTTCGGGGCTGAAGGCATTGAAGCAATGCGGCGGGATTACCGTCGTCCAAGATCCAGATGACGCGGAATTCCCGAGCATGCCTCGTTCCGCGCTGAGCCGAATGAGGATCGACTACGTCGAGGCCTTGGCCGGCATCCCGGCGCTTCTCGACGGACTGGTTCACCTTCCTGCGGGCGAGCCCGTCGAGGTCCCCGGGAACATCAAGTTTGAAGTGGAAATCGCTAGGACCGGACGCTCGAGCATGATGAATCTTGATGAGATCGGAAGGCGCTCGGTCATCGCCTGTCCCGAGTGTCATGGCGTGATGTGGGAAATCGAAGACGGCGAACTCGTCCGTTATCGCTGCCATGTCGGCCACGCTTACAGCGTAGACCTCCTTAACGTCGCGCTTGATGCCAATTTGAATCGCGCACTCGGAAGCGCCCTGAGAGTTCTCGACGAGCGTGCCGCCGTCTCCCGCAGGCTCGAAGAGCAGGCTGCCGAACGCGGAGGCTCCGACCTCGCGCGGTCGTGGCAGAGGCGAGCCGACGAGTTCGAGCGCGATGCCGAAATCCTCCGCGAGTCGATGAGGCGGATCGATGAAATCGCCGACGTTGCGGCCCGGGCAGAGCGGAGCGAAGCCCAGTCGCTGAGGCCAGAGGACATTCTGCCGGAGCAAGCGGCGTGAGCCTCCCAGTTTAACAAAAAAGCAAGGCTCGCGCCTTGCTTCAAGATATCGCTTCTCGCTTGCACGCCCGTGCGGCTCAATCCATGCCATTGACCGGTAAGGATTAGCGCGCGGGGCCGCGGGAAGGCTCCTCCCCAGACTTGGGTACCACCATAGGACCCTGTCCTTTTGCTTGTTCTTGGTCGGGGACGCTAGCAGATTTCCGGCACGTGTCACGTGAATTATGACAGAGATTCGGCGGGTAGCCCATGTCCCCGGGCAGCCCGCCCCGCTTGAGTTCCGGAGGGTTTCCCTTAAAAGGTCCGACACGTTCTCAGGCAGGGTTGAGATGCGCCTCTCGAAGTACTTCATGCCGATATTGCGAGACGATCCCAAGGAAGCGGAGATTGTCTCGCACAAGCTGATGTTGCGGGCGGGAATGATCCGCCAGGAGGCGGCAGGAAGCTACTCCTGGTTGCCCTTGGGCTTGAGAGTCTTGAAGAACATCGAGCGGATCGTCCGCGAGGAACAGGACAAGGCGGGCGCGATCGAGGTGCTGATGCCCACGCTGCAATCGGCCGACCTGTGGCGCAAGTCGGGGCGTTACGAGGCCTATGGCAGGGAGATGTTGCGGATCAAGGATCGGCATGATCGCGACATGCTCTATGGTCCGACCAACGAGGAGATGATAACCGACATCTTCCGGCAGGGTGTGCGGAGCTATAAGGAGCTGCCGCGCAACCTCTATCACATTCAGTGGAAGTTCCGCGACGAAGTCCGGCCGCGCTTCGGCGTCATGCGCGGGCGCGAGTTCCTCATGAAGGACGCCTACTCCTTCGACTTGACCCGGGAAGCCGGGCAACATTCGTACAACAAGATGTTTGTCGCCTATCTCAGGACCTTCGACCGGATGGGACTCCAGGCCATTCCGATGCGGGCCGAGGCGGGCCCGATCGGCGGCAAGGACAGCCACGAATTCCTGATCCTCGCCAAGACAGGAGAGAGTCAAGTCTACTTCGACCGCGAACTCCTGAAGCTCGATTGGAAGACGCAGTCGGTCGACTACGACGATCCCGCTGCCGTTGCCGGGCTGGTCCAATTTCTGACCGATGCCTACGCCGCGACCGATGACATGCACGACCAGAAGGAGTTCGAAGAGCGTGTTCCCGCCGCCCGGCAGGTTACGGGGCGGGGCATCGAAGTCGGCCACATCTTCTTTTTCGGGACCAAGTATTCGGAGCCCCTCGACTGCACCGTCCAGGGTCCCGACGGACGGCGGATTCCCGTCCAGTCGGGCTCCTACGGCATCGGCGTGTCACGGCTGGTCGGAGCGATCATCGAGGCCAGCCATGATGAAGCGGGCATCATCTGGCCGGAGCCGGTCGCCCCCTTCAAGCTTGCGCTCATTAATCTTAAGCCGGGCGATCGCCAGACGGATACCACCTGCGAACGCATCTACGACGAGTTTGCCAGCCGCGGCGTCGAAGTGCTCTACGACGATACCGACGAACGCCCGGGGGCCAAGTTCGCAACCATCGACCTGATCGGGCTGCCCTGGCACGTGATCATAGGTCCACGCGGGCTCAAGGATGGGGTCGCCGAGCTCAAGAACCGCAAGACCGGCGAGCGCAAGAGCGTTTCGTTGGCCGAGATCGCCACACATATCAGGCCCTGATGGCGAGCGCCCTCGCGGACACACCGCCCTTCGCGCGCTTCGAATGGATGCTGGCGCTGCGTTATCTGCGTTCGCGCCGGCGCGAAGGGTTCATCTCGGTCATCTCGATCTTCTCTTTCCTGGGGATCATGCTCGGCGTCGCAACCCTTATTGTGGTCATGGCCGTGATGAACGGCTTCCGCACTGAGCTCCTCGACAAGATCCTGGGCTTCAGCGGGCATGCGACGATCGTCGCCAAGGACCGCGGCGGGATCGCCAATTACGCCGAACTTACCGATCGGCTTCTCAAGCTCGATGGTGTCGTTAGCGCCATACCCTTCATCGAGGGCCAGGCACTTGCCTCCTCCATTTACAACAATACGGGCGTGCTCGTGCGCGGCGTCCGGGAAGCCGACCTGAAGCGTATCCGCGGTCTCAACAACGACGACCTCGCGACGGCGATCCGCGAGCCTGGAACGCCCGACGAAAAAGCTTCGCTGGACGGCTTCGATAAGGCGGGGGGGATTGCGGTTGGGCGGGGTCTCGCCGATCACCATCTGCTCGGTCTCGGCAGCACGCTCACGCTCGTCGCGCCGGAGGGTCCGGACACCGTGCTCGGCAATACGCCGCGCATGCGGGATTTCACAGTCGTGTCGATCTTCGAGATCGGCATGTCGATCTATGACGACGGGCTCGTCTACATGCCGTTCGGGGACGCTCAGGAGTACTTCTCCTCGGAGGGCGGCGCTTCGGCGATCGAGATCAACGTCGCCCACCCGGAGCGCATTGCCGACATGCTTCCCCGCATCGCCGGCGTCGTTGGGCCCGAGTTAGTGATCACCACCTGGCAGCAGAGAAACCAGACCTTCTTCACGGCGCTCGCGGTCGAGCGCAATGTCATGTTCCTGATCCTGACGCTCATCATTCTCGTCGCCGCCTTCAATGTGATCTCGGGGCTGATCATGCTCGTCAAGGACAAGTCCCACGACATCGCGATCCTGCGCACGATGGGTGCGAGCCGCGGCGCCATCCAGCGGGTGTTCTTCATGACCGGCGCGGCGATTGGATTGGCGGGCACGCTCGCAGGGCTGCTGATCGGCGTTCTCTTCGCGGCCAACATCGCGCACATCCAGCATTGGGTGGAGGAGGCGACGGGAACGCGCGTATTCCCGCGCGAGCTTTACTATCTGACGAGCCTTCCCGCCGATCTCGATTCCTCGCAAACCGCCTGGGTAGTGGCGATGGCGCTCATCCTGTCGTTTTCCGCGACCCTTTATCCGTCGTGGCGAGCCGCCCGCCTCGATCCCGTAGAGGCGCTCAGATACGAATGAAGCCGGTTCTCGAACTCCGGCACATCGCCCGCAGCTATGCCGAGGGCAAGGGCCGGCTCGACGTGTTCCTCGATGCCAATCTCAGCGTGCATCCGGGTGAGATCGTTGCCCTCGTCGGCCCGTCCGGGGCCGGCAAGTCGACGCTCTTGCACATCGCGGGGCTCCTCGAGGCGCCCTCCGCCGGCGAGGTCGTGGTGTGCGGCCAGAACTGCACCTCGCTCGATGATGCGGCGCGGACCGCGATCCGCCGCGTCGGGATCGGGTTCATCTATCAGTTCCATCATCTCCTTCCCGAGTTTTCGGCACTCGAGAACGTGATCATCCCGCAGCTCATCGCAGGTTCGCCCATCTCGGCAGCGCGCAAGAGGGCGGGGGAGCTGCTCGATCGCCTG
>JBJMRA010000221.1:0-9518 GCA_045802365.1 Hyphomicrobiales bacterium
CCGCCCGCGCTCTCGCCGAGAGTCTCGGGGCTGAGGCCGCGGCGAGCGCCGGCGCGACCATCGCACACCAGGACGTGGATGCGATCGTCGTGGGCACGCCGACCGACACGCACATAGATTTCACGCTCGAAGCGGCCCGCCGCGGCAAGGCCGTGCTCTGCGAGAAGCCGATCGACCTCGATATCCGCAAGGCCGATGCGGCGGTCGCCGAGATCGAGAAGCTCGGCGCCAAGGTGATGATCGCCTTCAACCGCCGCTTCGATCCGAGCGCTGCGGCTCTGAAGCAGGCAGTCGCCTCCGGTGCCGTCGGGGACGTGCACCAGGTCGTCATCACCAGCCGCGATCCCTCGCCGCCGCCGCCCACCTACACCAATTCGGGCGGCATCTTCCGTGACATGACCATCCATGACTTCGACATGGCGAGGTTCCTCCTGGGAGAGGAGCCGGTCGAAATGATGGCGTCCGGTAGCTGTCTCGTCGATCCCGCGATCGGAGCGGGCGGCGACTACGACACGGTGATGGTGATCCTGAAAACCGAGTCCGGCAGCCAATGCCACATCAACAATTCGCGGAAGGCCGTCTATGGTTATGACCAGCGTTTCGAGGTCTTCGGCTCGAGGGGCATGCTGCTCAACGATAACCTGCGGGCGACCACACTGCGCAGCTACGCCGAGGACCACACCGAAAAGCGGGAGCCGCTCCTCAACTTCTTCCTCGAACGTTATGAGGCGGCTTACCGCCTCGAGCTCGACGCCTTCATCGATGCCCTGGAGACCGGCGCGCCGATGCCGGTGACGGCGCGCGACGGCCGCCAGGCGCTGCGGCTCGCCGATGCGGCTCTGGAATCCGCACAGACTGGCAAGCGCGTGAAGGTTTAGCCCGATGCGCGACATCGGCGTCGGGATCATCGGCACCGGGTTCATGGGCAAGGCCCATGCATTCGCCTATCGCGCGGTTGCCGGCATCTTTCCGGTCAAGCTCGTGCCGGTGCTCGAGATGGTAGCGGATAACGACAAGGAAGCCGCCGAGCGCGCCTATCGCCAGCTCCGCTTCACGCGCATGACGACCGACTGGAAGGAGCTTGTCGACAGCCGGAAGGTCGAGATCGTCTCGATCACCACGCCCAATGTCGTCCACCGGGAGATGGCGCTCGCCGCCATCTCCGCGGGCAAGCATGTTCATTGCGAGAAGCCGATCGCGCCCAACGCCGAGGACGCGCGCGCCATGATGGAGGCGGCCGAGGCGAAAGGCATCGTGACCCAGGTCGGCTACAACTACATCAAGAATCCGATGCTGGGGCTGGCGCGCGAGATGATCGCCGCGGGCGAGCTCGGCGACATCATCGGCTTCCGCGGCACACATGCCGAGGATTACATGGCCGACCCCGAGGGGCCTTACAACTGGCGCGCCGACAAATCGGGCGGGGCCGGAGCCCTCGCCGATCTCGGCAGCCACATCATCGGTATGGCGCGGTTCCTGCTCGGCCCCATCGACGAAGTGATGGCCGACCTCGAGACGATCGTCACCTCGAGGCCGATCGCGCCGGGCTCGGCAGAGCGCCGCAAAGTCGAGGTCGACGATGCCGCGCGGCTTCTCGTCACGTTCGGGCGCGGCTGCCGCGGCTCCATCGAAGCAAATTGGGTCGCCACCGGCTGCAAGATGAACTTGGGCTTCGAGGTGTCGGGCGCCAAGGGCTCGCTCGTGTTCAACCAGGAGCATTTCAACGAGCTCCATTTCTATCGAGCCGGCGGCAACGCGCGGCATCAGGGCTATCTGAAGATCGAATCGGGCCCTGCGCATTCCCCTTATGGCCTCTTCTGCCTCGCGCCCGGCCATCAGCTCGGCTTCAACGATCTGAAGACGATCGAGGTCGCAGGATTCCTCGAGGCCATCGCGGGCGGCGAAAAGAGCGGGCCCGATTTCCGCGAAGCCTGGGAGATCCAGAAAGTGATCGACACCGCGATCCGGTCATCGCGCGAGCGCGCCTGGCTCAGGGTGCCCTGATCAGAGTCGTTTCCGTCTCACGAGCATGTTGAGGAACTCGACGGCTATCGAGAACGCGATCGCGAAGTAGATATAGCCACGCGGAATGTGCATTCCAAAACCGTCGGCGATAAGCGCTACGCCGACGAGCAGGATGAAGGCGAGGGCGAGCATCTTGATGGTCGGGTGGCGTTCGATGAAGCCGCCGATCGGGGTCGCCGCAAGCATCATCACCAGGATCGCGAAGACGTTTGCGGCGATCATCACCGGCAGCACCGTCGTCATTCCAACGGCGGTGATGATCGAGTCGAGCGCGAACACGAAGTCGATGACCATGATGAGGGCGATCACTCCGAAAAAGCTTGCCGCGCGCGGCTCCTTCGCAGACTCCTCTTGCCGTTCGACTTCGCTGTGGATCTCGTGAGTGCCCTTGTAGAGTAGGAAGAGGCCGCCGGCGATGAGGATGATGTCGCGCCAGGAGAATTCGAGTCCCGCCGCGGAGAACACCGGCTGCGTGAGGCGGATGATCCAGACGAGCAGCGCCAGCATGATGATCCTGAGGACGAGCGCGCCGCCGAGCCCGATCTTCTGGGCGAGGGGGCGCCGCTCGGCCGGAAGCCGCTGCGAAGCGATGGTCAGGAAGACGAGGTTGTCGATGCCGAGGACGATTTCGAGCGCGGTAAGCGTGACGAGGCTGAGCCAGCCCTCGAGCGTGTATATCCAGTCGAACATCGATTTCCCCGCCGGATTGAGGGTCAGGTAGGCAGCGGGCGGATGACCTGCAAGATTCGCGTCGTTGCTTAGGAGTGTTATCCTATAAGCCGAAGAGGTTAATAAGTCTTAAGTTGAGCCCGAACGAGGACCGGCGTAAATGAAACGCACACTGTCGCATGAAGGTGGCTGTCATCCCCCAATCCCGCCAGCCACCCGGACAGAGGTAGCGCCGGTATCCCCTCCCGGCGCCAAGGAAGCGGGGCGCCCGGTTTCCCCGAGCTGGGCGCCCCTTTCTCCTGAGACCCCATCGATCGCAGACTTTTCTTGACCAAAACTCACTCTACCCGAACGGGGCGAGGGAAAAGAGGCGAGGCATCTACGATGTCAAAGAACGGGGAGAGTGAAGGCGTGCATGATCGGCTTTAGGCTCCGGTCACGCGCGGAACCCCGGGATGCTTCCCCTCTCTTTCAGAAGAGAAGGGATGCGGGAGGCGTCGCCTCACGCATATGCCGATCTTTAACGATCGGCTCTAAGGCGCTCAGCGAGCGTTAGAGGACGATGACCTTGGTGCCGAGCGGCGAGCGGTTGTAAAGGTCGATGACCTCTTCGTTGAGCATCCGGATGCAACCCGAGGACGCGGCGCGGCCAATCGACTGCGGCTCGTTGGTGCCGTGGATGCGGTAGAGGGTGTCGTGGCCGCCATCGAAGAGATACATTGCGCGGGCGCCGAGCGGATTCTCGGGGCCGGGCGGCACCCCTTCCGCGTATTTGGCGAGCTCGGGGCGGCGGACGATCATGTCCTTGGGCGGGGTCCATTTCGGCCACTCGACCTTGCGCCCGATCTTGGCGATGCCAGCCCAGTCGAAACCTTCCTTTCCGACCGCCACGCCATAACGGATCGCCTGCCCTTCGCCCAACACGTAGTGCAAGGCCCGGGCGCTCGTATCGATGATGATGGTGCCCGGCTCCTCCGGGGTGTCGAACCAGACGACGCGGGCGCCCTCGTAAACGTACTGCCGCTTGGCGGCCTTCGCGGGCGACAGCGCCAAAACGGGCGCGCACGACGATCCGAGGATGAGGGCGCGGCGGTTCATCAGGCTCTCCGGTTCTGCCGGTTTTCGACGAGATCGGTGACCACGGCAGGATCAGCAAGTGTCGAGGTGTCTCCCAAGTTCCCGAATTCGTCCTCGGCAATCTTCCGCAGGATGCGCCGCATGATCTTGCCCGACCGGGTCTTCGGAAGGCCTGGCGCGAACTGGATCTTGTCGGGGCTGGCGAGCGGCCCGATCTCCTTGCGGACATGGGCCACGAGCTCCTTCCGGAGCGCCTCCGAGCCCCGCTCGCCCGCCATCAACGTCACATAGCAGTAGATGCCCTGGCCCTTGATGTCATGCGGATAGCCGACGACCGCGGCCTCCGAAACCTTGGGATGGGCAACGAGCGCCGATTCGACTTCCGCCGTGCCGAGGCGATGGCCGGACACGTTGATGACATCGTCCACCCGTCCGGTGATCCAATAGTAGCCCTCGGCATCGCGCCGGCAGCCGTCGCCGGTGAAGTACTTGCCCTTGTAGGTTGAAAAATAGGTCTGCACGAACCGCTCGTGGTCGCCATACACGGTCCGCATCTGGCCGGGCCATGAGTCGAGGAGCACGAGGTTGCCCGATGCGGCCCCTTCGAGCGTTTCGCCCTTATCGTCGACGAGCGCCGGACGGCAGCCGAAGAATGGCTTCGTGGCGGAGCCGGGCTTGAGCGCGATTGCCCCGGGGAGAGGGCTGATCATGATCCCGCCGGTCTCAGTCTGCCACCAAGTGTCGACGATCGGGCAGCGGCCGTCACCCACCACGCGATGATACCATTCCCACGCTTCGGGGTTGATGGGCTCGCCGACCGTCCCCAAGAGCCTGAGGGACCGCCGCGAGGTGCGCTTCACCCATACATCGCCAGCCCCCATGAGCGCGCGGATCGCGGTCGGCGCGGTGTAAAAGGTGTTGACCCCATGCTTGTCGACCACCTGCCAAAAGCGCGAGGCGTCGGGATAGTTGGGCACTCCCTCGAACATGAGGGTCGTAGCGCCGTTGGCGAGCGGCCCGTAGAGGATGTAGCTGTGCCCGGTCACCCAGCCGACATCGGCGGTGCACCAGTAGATGTCGCCATCGTGATAATCGAAGATCAGCTGGTGCGTCATTGACACGTAGACGAGGTAGCCGCCGGTCGTGTGGAGCACGCCCTTGGGTTTGCCGGTCGATCCCGAGGTGTAGAGGATAAAGAGCGGGTCCTCGGCGTTCATCTCCTCGGGCCTGCACTCGGTATCCACGCCTGAGGCTTCATCGTGATACCAGACATCGCGCCCGGCGGTCATGGCAATGGCACCTCCCGTCCGGCGCACCACGATGACCTTCTCGTCGCCCGCACACTTCGTGAGTGCCTCATCGGTGTTGGCTTTGAGTGGAATCTTGCGGCCGCCGCGGACGCCTTCATCGGCGGTGATTACGAGCTTCGATGAGGCGTCGTTGATCCGCCCGGCGAGGGAATCGGGCGAGAAGCCGCCGAAGACGACAGAATGGATGGCGCCGATCCGCGTGCAGGCGAGCATCGCATAGGCCGCCTCCGGGATCATCGGCATGTAGATCGTGACGCGGTCGCCCCGCTGCACCCCGTTGCGTTTCAGCACATTGGCGAAGCGGCACACTTCCCGATGGAGCTCGCGATAGGTGATCCTGCGGTCGAAGGCCGGATCGTCGCCCTCCCAGAGAATCGCCGTCTGCTCCGCGCGGTCTTTCAGGTGCCGGTCGATGCAGTTGTAGGAGACGTTGAGCGCGCCGTCCTCGAACCATTTGATGGACACGTCGGGATAGGCGAAGGTCGTATTCTTGATTTTCGTCGGCTTCCTGAACCAGTCGACACGGCCCGCCTGCTCGGCCCAGAACCTATCCGGCGAGGCGATCGAGTCGGTATACATGCCCTCGTAGCTCGCCTGGTCGATGAAGGACCGCTCCTTCCACTCGGCGGGTACCGGATAGATCTTCTCGGACATGCACATGCTCCCTGATCGCCGCTCTTCCGGCGGGCTCCCCGATGTTAGTCACAACGGGCCTTCGCTCCAAGGGTGGCCCATGGGAACCCGTGGGCCGGTCCGCCAGTTGCCGCGCGTAAGTCATGGGTCTCGTCGATTATCTCGGCTACGCTGCGGCGGCCTGCACAACGGGCGCTTACATCCCACAGGTGCTCCGGGTCTGGCGGACGCGCTCGACCCATGACATCTCACTGAAGGCGTTTCTCGCTCTCGTGACGGGTCTCGCGCTCTGGCTGGCTTACGGCATCTGGAAAGGCGATTTTCCCATGATAGCCGCGAACGGCACCACGCTAGCGCTCGCAAGCACCATTCTTTACCTCAAGCTCAAGGAGGCCCGCGCCGGCCGCCATTCGGGCTGAGTGCTGATCAAAGTCTGGAGATGCGCATCGTCGCGTCTTCCCGCTCCAACACCTCGGGCCTGAGCTTGATCCCGAGCCCCGCTCCTTCGAGCGGGAACACACGGCCGTTCTCGACTTTCGGCAGAACGTCGACGATCTCCCGGTACCAGCCGGCGTAATAAGCGCGCACCGCCTCCTGGTAGTTCACATTGGGGAGCGTGGCGGAAAGAGCGCAGCTGGCTGCGTACACCACAGGCCCTGTGCAGTCGTGCAGCGTGACGGGCAATTCGCTTCCTTCGGCCATGTTGGCGATCTTGCGCGCCTCGGAGAGACCGCCGCACCAGGCGAGATCGATCATGATGATCGAAGCGGCGCGGCGGCTCATGATCTGCTTGAACGCCTGCCGTGTCGCAAGCCGCTCGCTAACCGCAAGCGGGATCGACGTATGGCGCGCAAGCTCGGCCAAAGCATCGGCTTCGTTGAAGCGGACCGGCTCCTCGAGCCAAGCCACATCATAGGGCTTGAGGGCCTCGGTAATCCGGAGCGCGGGTGCCAGCGTCCACAGACCATGGAGCTCGACCATGATCTCCATGCGGTTGCCGACGGCGTCGCGAATTTTGCGGAACGGCTCGAGCGCCTTCTCGAGGTCGGGCCCGGAGATGCACGTGCCGTTCGAGGCTTCTGCGGCGACATCGAACGGCCAGATTTTCATGGCCGCGATGCCTTCAGAGAGGAGGCTCTCTGCCAATTGGCCGGCGTTGAACCGCCATGCGAGCAGATCCTCGTACGGGCCCTCCGCTGCGTCGTTCGCCTGAAGCGTCCAGTCTTCCGTGCGCTCGAAGAGTGCGTGGCGCTTGGTCGCCCGAATGTGCCCGTATCCCGCACAGGTGTTGTAGACCGGAACACTCTCATGCGTGCGCCCACCGAGCAGCCGCCACACGGGTTCGCCGAGGGCCTGGGCGTAGACGTCCCAGAGCGCCAGGTTGATCGCCGAATTTCCGCGCACCTCAGCGCCCGAGTCGCGAGCACCGACATAGACGCTGCCGAGCCTGCGATCATGGAGCTCGATGTCGCGCGGATCTTTGCCGAGGAGATACGGCGCGGCGTTCGAATGGATGTAGGCGGCGACCGGCGCCGGTGCCCAGAACGTCTCGCCGAGGCCGATCAGGCCCTGATCGGTATGGACCCTGAGCCAGAGGAGGAACGGAAATTCGGCAAGCTCGATGGTCTCAAGCGCAGTTACCTTCATCTCGACCTCTCAGGGCCTTCGATGATACCGATATCATGGAAAATACCAATATGATTGACAGGGGCGACAACTGTCCCATTCCATACACCTGATGACTCCGCGCCCCGCCACGAAACCGCGCAGGCCCGATCGAATCGGCATGCGCGAGATCGCCTCGCGCGTGGGCGTTTCTCCGATCACCGTGTCGCGGGCCCTCAACAATCCCGGCAAGGTATCGCCCGAAACGCGGCAGAAGGTTCTGGACGCGATCGAGCGGGAGGGATTCATCCCGAACCAGGTCGCCTCGAGCATGCGCGGCTCCGGGCGCATCATCGGGACGATGGTGCCGCCGCTCATCAATTCCGGCATCGCCGAGCAAGTGCAAGGCATGTCCGACGAACTGCACGACAGCGGGTATCAACTGCTGCTGATCCAGGGCGACTTCAATGCGGCCGCCGAAGAGAAGGCGATACGGGCGCTTCTCGGCTGGCGTCCGGCGGGGCTGATTCTCCAGGCCTTCGTACAGGGAAGCATTGCGCGCCAGATTCTCGTGGCGAGCAAGATCCCGGTGGTCGAGATCAGCGAGATCCGCGGCAAACCGCCGATCGACATGGCGCTTGGCATATCGAACTTCGAAACCGCCTATGCGATGACCGCGCATCTTGCGTCGAAGGGCTATCGCAGGATCGGCTTCGTGTCGACGCCGATCCACGGCAACGACCGCCTTCAGCAGCGGCGGATCGGCTATCGGCAAGCCATGACCGACCTCGGGCTCCACTACGATCCGCAGCTCGAAATCGAGGTGCCGATCACGCCGCAAGGCGGCGCCGAAGCGCTCCGGGTGCTCACCGGCCGGGACCCGAAGCTCCAGGTTCTCTTCTGTTCGAGCGACACCCTCGCGATCGGCGCCGTTCAGGAATGCCACCGCCGCCAATGGACGATCCCTGAGCGCCTGGCGATCGCCGGTTACGGCGATCTCGACCTTGCTTCGCAGCTCTATCCGACGCTGACGACGGTGAGAGTGCCGCGCTACGAGATGGGCCGGCAGGCGGTGCGCCAGCTCCTCCGCCGTCTCGGCGGTGATGGCAAGGCGCCGCGGGTGGTGAGCATCGGATTCGAGATCATCGACCGCGAAAGCGCGTGATCGCTTCCGTCTGCAATATCGTCTTCCCCGCGAGAGCTACTATGCACCTGCACACATTCTTTCCATATCGTCTTCCCGGCGAAAGCCGGGACCCACTTCGCAACGTCATGGGACTGCGAACGCCACGCGATCGGTGACGAGTTGCAATAAACTCGGCGTGCGCCAATGCGGGTAAGACAAAAGCCAACTCTCCCGGCGCGATCCGTCACATGTCGAGGTAGGCTCCGGCTTTCGCCGGAGTGACGGAGCTATTTGGTAAAATTGATGCGTGGAGGATCTCTGTATCATCGTATTCGAAAAGGAATAAGTTTAAATCACCCCGCAGCGGCCCTGCCGGCGCCCAGCCGCTTTTCCCAGCCTTCCGCGAAGATGTTGAGATAGGCCTGCGGGTTGTAAGGGTGGGCGCGAGCGACGTCGACGTTGAGATCGATGCCGAGGCCCGGCGCGTCGGGCAAAGAGAGATGGCCGTTGCTGGGATCGATCGCCGGCGTCCACGTGACGAGATCGGAGGCCCATGGCTCGTTGAATGGATCGAAGTGCTCCTGGATGAGAAAGTTCGGAACGCAAGCGGCCAACTGGAGGCACACGGCGGTGGCGATGGGCCCGCCGCTCTGGTGCGGCGCGATGTAGCTTCCATGCGCGAGAGCAAGATCGGCGACGGCGAGCGTGTTGACGATGCCGCCGAGCGACATGGGCTCGGGCTGGAAGATGTTGACGCCGCCGCGCTCGGCGAGCGTGAAGAACTGTCCGACCGTGTCGTACATTTCGCCCGTCGCGACCGGGATCGGCGATTGGAGCGCCACAGTATGCACCGCCTCCTGCCGGTCGCGGGTGGTCGGCTCCTCCCACCAATAGAGATCGATCGGCGCCAGCCGGCGCGCCGCGCGCAAGGCTTCCGTCTCCGTGAACCGGGCGTGCACGTCGATGAGGATGCGCGTGCCGGCCCGTAGGTTCTCGCGGAGAGTCCGGAGGATCGCCTCAGCGAGATCGAGCTCGGCGGCACTGATGAAGCCCTGCGCCGTGCCGAACGGGTC
>JBJMRA010000222.1:0-10425 GCA_045802365.1 Hyphomicrobiales bacterium
GATCTATGGCGTGGAGGCGGCGGGACATGGCCTATCGAGCGGCAAGCACGCGGCCTCGATCGCCGGCGGCCGTCCGGGCGTTCTCCACGGCAACCGAACCTATCTCCTCATGGACGAGGACGGACAGATCATCGAAGCGCACTCGATCTCGGCTGGGTTGGATTACCCCGGCATCGGTCCCGAGCATGCGTGGCTGCACGACATGGGCCGCGTCAACTATCTCTCGGCGACGGACGAGGAAGCGCTCGAAGCATTTCAGCTCTGCTGCCGTCTCGAAGGGATCATCCCGGCACTCGAGCCTTCGCATGCCTTGGCTCAGGTCATCAAGCTAGCGCCCACCAGGCCCAGAGACCATCTCATGGTGATGAACATGTGCGGGCGGGGCGATAAGGACATCTTTACGGTCGCGGCCCATCTCGGGGTGAAGCTGTGAGCCGACTCGCGGAGTCTCCGTTTGCGTTGAACGCGCACGTTATGACCCGCATTGACCGACGCTTTAACGCACTCGCCGAGGAAAGGCGCGCCGCGCTTGTGACTTTCGTGACGGCGGGGGATCCGGACTACCATACGTCCCTCGCGATCATAAAAGGGCTGCCCGCCGCGGGCGCCGATGTCATCGAGTTCGGCATGCCCTTTAGCGATCCGATGGCCGACGGTCCGGCGATCCAGGCCGCCGGACTTCGCGCGCTGAAAAGCGGGCAGACGACGAAGAAGACTCTCGCGATGGTGAGCGCATTTCGCGAGACGGACGAGAACACTCCCGTCGTTCTCATGGGCTACTACAATCCGATCTATGTCTACGGCGTAGATCGTTTTCTGAGAGACGCAAAGGAGGCCGGCGTCGACGGCCTCATCATCGTCGATCTGCCGCCCGAGGAGGATGACGAACTCTGCATGCCGGCCATCAAAGCCGGCATGAACTTCATCAGGCTCGCGACGCCCACCACCGACGACGTGCGCGCGCCTGCGGTGCTGCGGAACACCTCGGGCTTCGTCTATTACGTGTCGGTGCTCGGGATCACCGGCACCAAAACCCCAGAATTGAGCAGTGTACGGAAGAATGTCGAGCGGCTCAAGCGTTACACAACGCTGCCGGTCGCGGTTGGGTTCGGGGTCAAGACCACGGAACAGGCGCGCGAGATCGCGATGATGGCCGATGGAGTAGTCGTGGGCTCCGCCCTTGTCTCCGCCGTCAAGGAGTCGCTCGGGCGGAATGGAGTGCCGACAGACAAGACGGTTCCCGCCGTTCACAAGCTCGTTGCAGAGATCGCCGCGGGCGTCCGGGAGCGCGTCGCGTGAACTGGATCAAGAATTTCGTCAGGCCGAAGATCAGAAGCTTCCTCGGTGTCAAGCGCGACACGCCGGAGAACATGTGGGTGAAGTGCCCCGAGACCGGCGAGATGGTGTTTTACCGCGACCTCGAGGCCAATCAGTTCGTAATCCCCGCCTCCGGACATCACATGCGGATGCCGCCGGAAGCGCGGCTCAAATCGATGTTCGACGAGGGCGCCTACTCTCGCATCGACCTTCCTCAGGCGCCGGTCGATCCTCTCAAGTTCCGGGATGAACGCCGCTACACCGATCGCCTCAAGGAAGCGAAGCAGAAGACGGCGGCCGAAGACGCCATGACGGCAGCTCGCGGCACGCTCGACCGTCTGCCAGTGGTGATGGGAGTCCAGGACTTCGCCTTCATGGGCGGATCGCTCGGCATGGCGGCGGGCGAGGCGATCATCGCTTCGATGCGCGCAGCGCTCGAAGACCGGGCGCCCTATATCCTCTTCGCCTCCTCGGGAGGAGCGCGCATGCAGGAAGGCATCCTATCCCTCATGCAACTGCCGCGGACCACCATCGCGGTTCAGGACCTTCGCGAGGCGCGGCTTCCCTATATCGTGGTCCTGACCCATCCCACGACGGGCGGGGTGACCGCCTCCTACGCGATGCTGGGCGACGTCCACATCGCCGAGCCCGGCGCGCTCATCGGCTTTGCCGGCCCGCGGGTCATCGAGCAGACCATCCGCGAGAAGCTGCCCGACGGCTTTCAAAGGGCGGAGTACCTTCAGGACCACGGGATGGTCGACATGGTCGTGCACCGGCACGACATACGCAACACCGTGAGCCGGATTGCGCGCTTGCTGATGAAGTCGCCGCCCTATTTCAACGCGCCTCTTATAGAGGGGCCGGACCTCGAAGCGGCCGAGCCGGCGCCCGCCGCCTGAAACCCGTGGCGTTGAGCGATGCCATATTGAAACGCCTGTTGGCGCTTCACCCGAAGATCATCGACCTCAGTCTCGACCGGATCGAGCGCATCCTCAACCGGCTCGGAAGGCCTCAGGATCGCCTGCCGCCGATCATCCACATCGCGGGCACGAACGGCAAAGGATCGACTCTTGCCTATCTCCGTGCCTTCCTCGAGTCTGCCGGACTGACAGTGCACTGCTATACGTCGCCTCATCTGGTGAAGTTTCATGAGCGGATCAGGGTCGCGGGCGAGCTCATCGAGGAGAGCAATCTGGTAGAACTGCTTCAAGAATGCGAGACAGCCAATGGCGGCGAGCCCGTCACGTTTTTCGAGATCACGACCGCGGCCGCCTTCCTCGCCTTCTCGCGATATCCCGCCGATTACGTTCCTCTGGAAGTCGGCTTGGGCGGTAGGCTCGATGCGACAAATGTGGTCGACAAGCCGGCGGTCACGGTGATCACCGCCGTCGATTACGACCATCAGCAGTATCTAGGCGAAACCCTGACGGCCATCGCGCATGAGAAGGCAGGGATCATCAAGCGCGGCACCCCCTGCGTCGTCGGACGTCAGCCGGACGAGGCGCTGGCCGAGATCGAACGCGTGGCCGAGCGGAGGCGTGCGCCGCTCCTTCTCGCCAACCAGGATTGGCAGGCTTACGAGCAGCATGGCAGGCTCGTGTTCCAGGACGAGCATGGTCTTCTCGACCTCCCGCTTCCGCAACTCCCCGGCCGTCATCAGATCGACAATGCCGGCAACGCGATCGCCGCGCTCCGCGCATTGAGGGACCCGCGAGTCGGCGAGAGCGCGATCGCCAAGGGTCTCAGGACCGTGAGCTGGCCCGCCCGAATGCAGCGCTTGGGCGCCGGCAATCTGTGGACCCACGTCCCGCGGGATACCGAACTGTGGCTCGATGGCGGGCACAATCCATCCGCCGGGCGTGCGCTCGCGCAAGCCTTTTCCGAGCTCAACGACCGTGTCTCGCGGCCACTGGTGATCGTCTGGGGCATGCTCTCGAGCAAGGATGCGCGGTCGTTTATCGCCGAGTTCGCCGGGATCGCCCACCGCCTCGTCGCGATCACCATTCCGGAGGAGGAGAATGCGATCGCCGCCGAGAAGCTCGCCGGGATCGCGCGCAGCGCCGGACTGAGCGCGGAAACCGCGGGCTCGATCGAGGCCGCGTTGCGGCAGGCTTCCCAGATCACGCCCGCGCCGCGCATCCTGATTACAGGATCGCTTTATCTCGCGGGCCATGTGCTCGCCGCTCATTCGGGCGAGCCGATGTCGGAAGTGAGCGGCGCCGCACGCCGCTGATCAGATCGACTGCTCGATCCAGGACTGGATAGCGCCCTTGGGGGCCGCGCCGACTTTGGTGGCCGCGACCTGTCCGCCCTTGAAGACCATGAGGGTCGGGATGCCGCGGATCCCGTACTGCGAGGGTACGCGCGGGTTCTCGTCGATGTTGAGCTTGACGACCTTGATCTTTTCGCCGAGCGCGGTCGCGATCTCTTCGAGCGCCGGACCGATCGCCTTGCAGGGCCCGCACCACTCCGCCCAGAAGTCGACGACGACGGGCTTCTCGGATTTCAGGACGTCGGACTCGAATGAGGTGTCCGAAACCTTATGCGTGGCCATGAATATCCTCGCTCAAGATGTAGAAGGGTTGACGTTTCGACCCACAACGTATGTACCGCCACGCTGAGGGTCAAGGCTGGGTCGCGGGGTTGTGATATGCCGAAAACGCAGCCTCGAGCACATGATCGGGCACCTCCATAAGCCGCGGAACCTCCGTCCACAGGAGCGCCGCCCTAATCACCTTTCCTGGAAAGATGCGGCTCACCGCGGCGCGATAGCCCGCAAGCTGGATCGCATAGGCGCGATCGAGCCCATTCACATCCGCGGGCGGCTCGCGGTCGCTCTTGTAGTCGATGATGAAGACGCACTCATCCGTGATGGCGAGCCGATCGATTTGTCCCGAGATCGAGCTCCAAGGGCTGCCGAGGTCCGCCGCAACCGGCACTTCCGCGAGGCTGCCCGGCGCGAACATGAAGGCGTAGTCCGGGCTCGTGATGACCGCGAGAACCGCCTTCGCAATCTCCTCGCGGACCTCGGGCAAGAGGCCCTGTCTCTTCAGGATGCGCCGCGCGTCGGCGTCCCGGCGTTCCGGGACGACCTCGGGAAGGAGCTGGAAGAGCTTGTGGATAGCCCGGCCCCGCGAAGCCGAAGCGGCGTTCATGCCTGACCGGACGAGCCGCGAGGGCGCCCGCCACGGGCTTTCCGCGGCAATGCCGGCCGGAGCCGCGGCCCAGTCGGGGGAAGCGATCGCAGCGGTGGCCCCGTCTTCTGCCGGCCGCTCGTCTTTGGGAGGTCCTGCTTGCGGGCTCGCGATCCGGAGGACGCCGCTTTCGGTGACTTGCCGCGGATGCGCGCTGAGCGCCTGCTGGATGAGGCCGTACCAGCATTCCTCCTTCGGGCTGTCGAGCAGCGTATAGCCGCACACATAGAGCTCGTCGCGCGCCCGGGTCATCGCGACATAGAGCTGGCGGCGGTATTCGGCCATCACGCGCGCACGCTCCTCCAGCCGCCAACAGCGGAGGACCTCGGGTTCGACCCGGCCGGAAAGTCGCCAGAGCGGCAAGACCCGGCCGGCGGTGTCCCGGCGGACGAGGAGGCTCGTCTCGGTTCGCGCATCCGGGGGAGCGCAGGTGTCGGGCAGCATCACGATGTTGGCCTCGAGACCCTTGGCGCCGTGTACCGTCATGATGCGCACCTCGCCCGAGCCCTGCTCCATGTCGCGCTTGACCTCGGTTTCCGCGGCCGCGAACCAGGTCAGAAATCCCTGGAGCGTCGGCGGGCGCAGACGCTCGTAATCGAGCGCGAGGTCGAGAAAGGCATCGATGAGATCGTCGGTTTCGCTCCCGAGCCGTTCGGCCATCCGCTGTCGGATGCTCGGCTTGCCCTCGTTGAGGACCCCTGAGAAGAAATCGTAGGGGCACGAGGTTCGGCCGAGCCGAGACCAGCGATCGAGCGTCGCGCGGATCGGCTGGAGTGCCGCATCGGCGCTGAGCCGGCTCCACAGGCTCTGTCGTCCCCGGCGATAAGCGAGGGCGAAGAGATCGTCATCGTTGAAGGGACGTCCCTCGGGATGGGCGATGAGCGGGCTCTTGAGCACGCAAGCGAGGGAATGGTCGTCCTCGGGCAGCATCGCGAATTGCCCGAGAGCGACGAGATCCTGGATGGCGATGTGTTCGGCGAGCTTCACCCGGTCGGCGCCGGCGACCGGTATGGCGGCCTGATGCAACTCCCGCAGAATCGCGTCGAAGAACCGGTTGCGCGTTCTGACCAGGATCAGGATGTCACCCGGCTCGACCGGCCGGCCGCGCGACGCGATGACCCGTTTCTCGTCGAGCCACGTCCTAATGGTCCGGGCGATGTCGCGCGCCAGCCTGAGCGATGGATGATCGGGGCGGACACTGTCGACCGGAAGCGTCCAGGGGTCGGGCTCCCGCTTTTCGGCCTTCCCGGCGAACGGCCAGAGCTCAACCACCCCGGCCTGTCCGATCCGCACCGTCTCGTGAACGATGTCCTCGCTGGTGTCGGCATTGAGGCCTTCGCGGGCAGCGGAAATGGAAAACACCTTGTCCACCGCCGACAGAACGTCGCCCGTCGAACGGTATGAGACGGTCAGATCGATCGGCCGGAGCTCTTGCGGCGCAACCGCTCGGGCCCCGAAGTAGCCGCGGGCGCGATCGAACGCGTCGGGATCGGCGCCCTGGAAGCTGAAGATCGACTGCTTGCGGTCGCCGACCACAAAAAGCGTGCGCCGTATCTCCGGTCTCGCTCCCGCTCCGGCAAAGAAGTCTTCGGCAAGTGCTGTGATGATGTCCCACTGCTCGGGGCTCGTATCCTGAGCCTCGTCGATGAGGATGTGGTCGATGCCGCCGTCGAGCTTGTAGAGGACCCAGGCCGCCGATGGCTGCTCGCGCAGGAGAGCCCGGGTGCGGTGGATGAGGTCGTCGAAATCGTAGGCGCCGCGCCGCCGCTTCTCGCGTTCGTATTCTTGGCCGACCGCTCGGGCGAGCCGGAGGAGGTGCTCCGTCGCGGTGATCATGTCGAAGGCGGAGATACGCCCGAACTGTTCGATAACCCGCTGCTGCTCGGCATCGAATCGCTCGGCGGTCTCGGGCTCGGCATCCCGGAGGGTCTTCGTCATGAAGCTCGTGGGCGAGCAGGGCTTCCAGTTGTTCGTGAAGAAGAGCTCGCGAAGGTGAGTTTGGGCCGCCGGTCCACCTTCGAGGACGCCCCGCAGGAGTCTGGCGCACTTCTCATGCGTGGAATTGCGCCTCCTGCCGAGTAGTGCGATCAGGTCCATGTAAAGCGCCCGATCGGCGGCGATGAGCGTTGCTTCGAGACTCTCTCGGGTGTCCTTAGATGTCAGTCCGAACAGAGGCTTGAGATTAGCGATCACCCGCGAGAGCTCGGATGCATCATTGAGGCTCGCCCCGAGCTCCGCCCGCCGGCTGAGGACATGGGCGATCAGCGTCTCGAATTTGGCCGCATGGACGAGTGCCGCGACTCCGTCGAGTGCGGCCCGGAGCTCCGAGCGGCGGTCCGCCTCGGCCATGACCCAGTGCCGGGCGGCTTTGAGCACCTCGGCCGCGGTTCGTTCGTCCATCGTCTCGAAGCCGGGAATGATGCCCGCTTCGACCGGAAAGAGCTGCAGAAGGCGTTCGCTGAAGGCGTGTATGGTTTGGATCTTGAGGCCGCCGGGCGTCTCGAGGGCGAGGGTGAAGAGCTTGCGGGCGCGGGCGCGCACCTCGGGCGTTACCGGTCGGCCTTGGAGCTCGCGGAGCCGACGGTCGAGCTCCTCATCGCCGAGCGCCAGCCAGGAGCCCAGCCACCCGAAGAGACGCCGGCTCATTTCCGCGGCGGCGGCCTTGGTGAAGGTGAGGCACAGGATGCGGGCGGGTTCGACCCCCGCCAGCATGAGACGGATCACCCGCGACACGAGCACGTGGGTCTTGCCCGACCCGGCATTGGCCGCGACCCAGGCGGATGCATCGGGATCGGAGGCCCGCTGCTGCGGGCTCGCCTCGAAGCCTGTGGGCGCGTTCATTCGTCCATTTCCTTCAAAGCCCATTCGCCCCAGCGGGAGAGATGGTCGAAAGGCGAGCGCTCATTCTCGACCTTGGGGATGTGGCGGGGAATATAGGCCGCCTCTTCGTCGGCATAGGATACGAGCAGCGCCTCGAGGCCGGCGAGATGTTCCCGCGCCATCTCCCCGATCGCAGGACATTCGATAAACTGAAGCCGGCCGGCCTCCGAACCGCCGGAAAGCTTCACATAGAGGAGGCTCGTCGCCTCGGCCGCCGGAACCCCGAAGAATCCGCCTTTTTCGAGCACCGCCGCTTCGAGCGTGAGCTGCGGGTTCAAGCCCAACTTGACGTGCTTGGGCGAAGGCGGATCGCCCGTTTTGAAGTCGATGATGCGGGCGCCTCCCTCAGACAGCGCGTCGATCCGGTCGGCGCGCCCGGTGAGCTTGAACGGCGCACCCTTCACGTCGAGTTCGATCTCGGCGGAGACCTCACTGAAAAGGCTCGCAACGCCACGACGCAGCTCGCGGTCCTGTTCTACGAACCAAGGAGCGATGCGACGAAAGCGGGGCCACCAGAAGCCGGCGACGTCAGGCTCAGCCATGTAGGGGGCGAACACCTCTTGCCCCAGTCGGGTGAGCTCGAAGGCGGCGTTCTCGGGCAAGTGCCCCGGGTGAGCGGAACCATACCGGCTCAATGCCTCATGGATGAGCTGGCCCCGCAAAGCGGCGTCCGCATTCTCTGCTATGGCCCGCAGCGGCTCGAGCCGGAGAACTTTTCGGACATAGACCGCATAGGGGTCGCGGATGAGGACTTCGATTTCCGTGAAGCTCAGCTGTTTCGGACGGGCCTCGAGCGGCGGCCTCACCCGTGGCATCTCGATTGGTGCGAAAGCAGGCGCGATCCCGAGCCCACGGGCTATCGCCAACTCGTGCGAGGAGCTGGGCGAGGCACCCGATGCTTCGAGCAGCGTCCGGAGGCGCAACACGAAGCGCGAGGGTACGGCTGGCGCGTCTCCGACCCGCCGCGACCAGGTGAGGTGGACGGTTTCGGCTCCGAAGGCCTGCACGAAGTCGTGCGCGGTCTGTCCGATGTGCCGCTCGGGCATGGCAAGGCCAAGCGTGTCCCGCATCGGTCGATTGAGCCACGGTCCGGAATGGGGCTGGGCGGGCCACCGGCCCTCGTTGAGACCGCCGAGAACGATGATATCGGGCCGCACCAGACGTGCCTCGAGCAATCCGAGAATCGCGAGTCGCGCCGTTCCCGTCGGTGCCCGGACGGGAACCTTCTCGAGATGATCCCGGATCAGCGGCCCGGCGCTCGCGAATGGCCTTGCGGGCCAATAGGGGGACGCGTCCTCGAGCGCTTCAACGAGCTTCGAAAGCGGCTCCGCCGCCGGCCCGGTCCAGAACGCATCGGCATCGCCCGGAACGGCTGAAAACTGCTCTGCACAGGCAATAAGCCGCCGCAGATGCTCGGCGAGCGGCAGCGGCACCTCGCTCTCGTGCTGGCCGAGGATATGGTCGAGGCGGCGGGCAAAATCGATGCCGACGTCCCAGTCGCGCGGGTGAAGGCGGCGCAAGAGGTCGGGCAGGTGGCGGTCGGCGGAAGCGATGGCCTGTATGTGCTCGAGGGTTTCACGAAGTCGACCCGGAGCGGCGGTTCGGCGGCCGTACCGCAGGACCGCAACATCGAAGAGGTTGGCCGCTGATCGGGCATCCTCGGCGTTCATTCCGACGGCGAGCAGTGGATGGTGAAGGAGCGAACCCAGCCCCTCGGCTTCGTAACCCTCGATCGCGTTGTCGATGATGAGCGTGAGGAGAGAGCCCTGCGGAAAGCGCGAGAGCGGCTCGCCTGCAGAATCTTCGATGTCGAGCGTCCAGCGCTTGAGCTCCGCCTTGACCCGGCGGGCGAGATCGCGGTCGGGAGTAACGAGCGCTGCCGTTTTCTTGGGCTCCGTCAGAGCCTTGCGGAGCACGAGGGCGATCGCCAGCGCTTCTTCGCGGCGGTCGTGCGCCTCTATCAGTTCGACGCCCTCCATGGCCCCGCCGATCCGCTGCGATTGGCGCGAGACGGTATCGCGCCAGCCCTCCGCCGTCTCTGGCGGACGCATGATTTCGGACGCAAGCCAAGAGCGGGCACTTCCGTAGTGCCGGCGATCCACCCCGGGCAGAAGCCGCACCTCCCGCTGAGAGAGTCGCCAGGCCTCGAGCAGCCTCTTGAGCGCGTACTGCGGATGTTGCGGACTGACCGCCGTCCAGCTTGCCTCGTCCATATCCTGATCGAGTCCGGGGAGGACGACGGCGCCATGTTGATGTTCGGCAATAGCCTTGAGCAGTTCCGCGGTGGCCGGGATGGACCCCGTCGATCCGGCAGCGATGATGGGCCCCGGAAGGTGCGACGCGCGGACACGCTCCGCTTCGAGCCTGATGAGGCGGCTGCGGCGCTCCATCGGCCCGATGCGGTTTCGTGCCGCAAGTTCGGCGGGGAGCTTTTCGCGGACGATCGCCAGGAAGCCCAGGATGGCCAATCGGTGCAGAGCGAGGTCTCCGTCGAACACTTTCCCGAGATTGGCGAGGTCGGCTTCCTCTGTTTCGAAGGAGTCGACGAGCTCCGCGAGCCCGCGTGCCAGGGCGAGCGCCCGGACGGGGGATTGGCGGATTTCCTGGGCGAGCCGCTCCTGCGGATTGACTTCGGCCCACTCTTCGATGAACCGAATGAGAAGGAGCTCGCGTCCTATCGTTGAGATCTCTTCCGGCAGCTCGTCTCCAAGCGCGCTCTCGACAGGCTCGATCAGATCTTCCTCGACATCGCCGATCGGCCTGATTCGTGGGAGAAGCAGCGCGCCGCTTCGTCCGACGAAGGCCTGCTGCAGCGCCCGTGCCGCGCGGCGTGTCGGCACCAGGATTGTCCATTTCGCGAGATCGGCGGGTCCGGGTGCGTGAACTGCAGGATCGGGGAAGCCGCCGGCGAGGATCGCGTCGATCAGTGAACCGATGAACGCTGCGTCAGGCGGGACGGTGAAGACGCGCATGCTCGCTCACCGGGCCAACGCCGCTTCCGCAAGAGGGATCGCTTCCGGCGTTCCGACGTGCA
>JBJMRA010000223.1:0-5462 GCA_045802365.1 Hyphomicrobiales bacterium
ATCTCAGTGAAAACCGGAGCCGGGCTCGATAGTCTCATGATCCTGCTTGGCGAGCAGGTCTCCTCGCTTTCGTCCGGCGGTGAGAACGCCATCTTGGTTCGCCTCCGTCACGAACGGTCGATTCGGGACTGTATCGAATCCCTGAACCAAGCGCTCACAGTAGATCTCGAGCATTTGGAGATTTTGGCTGAACATCTCCGGGCCGCATGTCGGTCGATCGAAACTCTTACAGGCGTGATCGACATTGAAGATATCCTCGATTCCATATTTCGCGAGTTCTGCATCGGAAAGTGATGTTTCACGTGAAACCCGTTTTGACCCAACGAGACCCTCTGGCTAGTAGGCTGCCATGAGGTACGATGTGTTGGTGGTGGGCGGCGGGCACGCCGGCTGTGAGGCCGCGGCCGCGGCCGCGCGCATCGGCGCCCGCACGGCGCTCGTGACGCATAGGTTTTCGACCGTCGGCGAGATGTCCTGCAATCCAGCCATCGGGGGGCTGGGGAAGGGTCATCTCGTTCGGGAAATCGACGCGCTTGATGGTCTGATGGGGCGGGTAGCCGATGCCGCCGGCATCCAGTTCCGTCTTCTGAACCGCTCTAAGGGGCCGGCAGTGCGGGGTCCTCGCGCGCAAGCCGATCGCGCGCTCTATCGAGCGGTGATGCAGTCTGCCATCCGAGGTGTGAGTAACCTTACAGTTGTCGAAGCCGAGGTGCAGGCCCTCGTTTTCGAGGGGCGAGTCATCGTCGGTGTCAAAACGAGTGGCGGCATCGTTTCAGCTTCTGCGGTCGTACTGACCACAGGGACCTTTCTTAGCGGCCTGATCCACATCGGCGAGAGGACGATCTCCGCGGGCCGGGTCGGCGAAGCGCCCTCGCTCAAGCTTGCTGATCAACTGCGCGGAACGAAACTCGTCATGGGCCGCCTGAAGACCGGAACGCCCCCGCGGCTCGATAGGCGCACCATTTCGTGGGAGCGCCTGGACGAGCAACCGGGCGATCCGGAGCCCGTGGCCTTCTCGCTCTTGACTACGACAATTCCCAATCCTCAGGTCTGCTGTCACATCACCCAAACGACGCCCGAAACCCACCGGATCATCGCTGCGAATCTGCACCGGTCGCCGATGTATTCGGGACAAATTCAGAGCGTCGGGCCGCGATATTGCCCCTCCATCGAGGACAAGATCCATCGTTTCCGCGAGCGTTCCTCTCACCAGATCTTCCTCGAACCTGAGGGGCTCGCGGATGACACTATTTATCCGAACGGAATTTCGACCTCCCTGCCTGAGGATGTCCAGACCGACCTCGTTCACTCCATCCCGGGGCTTGAGAACGCGCGCATCCTGCGGCCCGGCTATGCGATAGAATACGATTTCGTCGATCCTCGCGAGCTCACACACGCGCTCGAGCTGAAGGCGATACCACGCCTGTACTTGGCGGGTCAGATCAACGGTACGACCGGGTACGAAGAAGCCGCCGCACAAGGATTACTCGCGGGCCTCAACGCCGCTCGGAAGCTGGCCGGCTCGGACCCAGTCGTGCTCGACCGGGGCCAAGCATACATCGGGGTCATGATTGACGACCTCGTCACACGCGGAGTTTCCGAGCCATACCGGATGTTCACCTCACGGGCGGAGTACCGGCTCAGTCTAAGGGCGGATAATGCCGATGAGCGTCTGACGCCGCTCGGCGTCTCGCTCGGGCTCGTCGGAAGTGAGCGCCGGCAAGTATTCGATGAGCGATCACAGATCCTCTTCTCGGCTCGGGAGATGGCCAAAGAGCGTAGTCTCACCTCCGGCGAAGCGGCCAAACTCGGCTTGCGCGTAAACCAGGACGGCCGCCGGAGAACGGCGCTAGACCTCATGGCCGCGCCCGAAGTGGGTTTTGAAGGGGTGGTCAAGGCGTGGCCGGAATTCGCGACCCTCCCCCGCTTCGCGCGCGAGGCGCTCGAAGCCGATGCGCTCTATTCGGGATATCTCGAGCGCCAAGAGGCCGACATCGCGGTCTTACGAAAAGATGAAGCGCTCCTCCTTCCGCCTGAGCTCGACTATGAGAGCATTCCCAGTCTCTCGAACGAAATCCGGCAAAAGCTCGCGCGGGTACGCCCTGATACGCTCGCGCAGGCCGCCCGGATCGACGGCATTACGCCTGCGGCGCTGACCGCTCTCATCGGGCATGTAAGACGTCGGCCGGCAGCTAGAACCGCGTGAGCGTTCCGGATACGGAGGCGCGGCGCATCGCCGAGCGCTTCGATGTTTCACGTGAATCATTGGACCGTCTCCAGGTCTACGTCGACCTCCTCGCTGCCTGGAACAAGACGATCAATCTGATCGGGCGCTCGACGGAACCCGAGATCTGGAATAGGCACGTGGCCGACTGCCTCCAGCTCCTCCCCCTGATGCCGCCCGGGACACGTGCAATCGCCGACCTCGGCAGCGGTGCTGGCCTGCCCGGACTGGTTCTCGCGATTGCGCGGCCGATCAAAGCCCATCTCTTCGAGGCCAACCTCAAGAAGGCGGCATTCCTCAGGGAAGCAGCGCGACGGATGGGCGCCGATGCGGAGGTTCATGCGGTGCGCATCGAAGAGGCAGGCGCGGTGGCGGTCGATGCGGTCACCGCCCGGGCCCTGGCACCCCTTTCCGAGCTTCTGCATCTCGCAGAGCCGTTCTTCAAAAAGGGTGCGATCGGCCTTTTTCATAAGGGCCAAGATGTCGAGGCGGAATTGACCGAAGCAACCAAATCTTGGAGAATCGCGCTGAGGGCGCATCCGAGCTCGACTGATTCGCGCGGCTGCATCCTCGAAATCAGGGAGGCCCGCCGTGCCGGATGAGGAGGTGAAGCTCGAGCCCGCCAGGCCTCGCATCCTTGCAGTCGCCAACCAGAAAGGCGGCGTGGGCAAGACGACCACCGCCATAAATCTCGGAACGGCGCTCGCAGCGGTCGGCGAACAGGTTCTGATTATCGATCTCGACCCGCAAGGCAATGCTTCAACGGGGCTCGGCATCGCTCGCGGACCGGGACAGCGCTCGACCTATCACATGCTGATGGGCGAGGCGGACCTCAGGTCGGTGATCGTCACCTCGGGAATTCCCCGGCTCGACTGCGCTCCCTCCACCATGGACCTCCTTGGCGCGGAGCTCGAGCTTGCGGAAATCGCAAGGAAAACGCACCGCCTCACCGATGCGCTACGCCGTCTCTGCTCGTCGGCAACCGGCCCTTCCTACTCTTATGTGCTGGTGGACTGCCCACCTTCCCTCAATCTCCTCACGATCAACGCCCTTACCGCCGCCGATGCGGTTCTCGTGCCTCTCCAATGCGAGTTCTTTGCTCTCGAGGGCTTGAGCCAGCTCATCAAGACCGTCGAACGGGTCCGGGTCAGCCTTAATCCGAAGCTTTCGATCCAGGGGGTGGTGCTGACGATGTTCGACCGGAGGAACACGCTCTCCGAACAGGTCGCCCAGGATGTGCGGAGCGTGCTCGGGGACAAGGTCTATCAGACCGTCATACCGCGAAACGTGCGGGTATCGGAGGCGCCGTCCCACGGCAAGCCAGTGCTGCTCTACGATCACGCATGCGCCGGCTCGCAGGCCTACATCCGGTTGGCCTCAGAAATCATCCGGCGCGAGCAAAACCTCAAAGCCGAGTCGGCCGCCTAATGTCAGCCGATACAGCCAACAAGCCCGACGAGAATCCCCGCCGCCGTCTCGGGAGGGGCCTCGCCGCACTCATCGGCGATGACCTTTCCGAAGAGGCGGTCATAGAGGATATCCGGCATCTTCGCCACGTGCCGGTCGAGCTCCTTCGCCCCAACCCTCACAACCCCCGGAAGCACTTCTCCGAGGAGGACATCGAGGAGCTTGCGCGGTCCCTGCGCGAAAAGGGCGTGCTCCAGCCGCTCCTTGCCCGGGAGCGGCCCGGCGGCCATTACGAGATCATCGCAGGCGAGCGGCGTTGGCGGGCCGCCCAGCGGGCCGGCATCCACGACGTGCCCGTTCTCATTCGCAATCTCAGCGACGGCGAGGCTCTCGAGATCGCGCTTATCGAAAATATCCAGCGTGCAGACCTCAATCCGCTCGAAGAGGCGCGGGGCTATTCGCAGCTCCTTACGGAGTTCAGCTACACGCAGCAGCAGCTTGCCGCATCGGTCGGGAAGAGCCGCAGCCACATCGCCAATACACTGAGACTCCTCTCGCTACCCGACGGCGTGAAGAAACATATAGAGGATGGAACGCTGACCGCCGGCCACGCACGTGCGCTCATCGCAACCGATTCTCCCGAGGAGCTCGCGGAAAGAATCGTCAAGCTGGGTCTGACGGTTCGGAAGGCGGAGGAACTTTCGCGTGGCGCAAGCACGCATGCGCGGAAGCAGGCTCCTGCAAGGGATGCTGATACAATTGCGATGGAACGTCAGCTCGTCGAGGCGCTCGGCCTCAAGGTGGATGTCCGGAACGGCCGGTCGGGGGGCACTATCGTTATCCACTACAAGACACTTGAGCAGCTGGACGACGTCGTTCGCCGGCTCGCCATTCGGCCGGCGTGATTCGTACACTCTTCTGGTGAGAGTGCCCTCTCGTTGGTATGGCTTTCCGCGATGGAGGACCATCCGAGCATTGCGCGGCTCTTCGTCGAAGCGGTGCAGCGACTGTTTGCCGATGAGGCCATTCCGCTTGCCGGCAACATCGCGTTCCGAATCCTCTTCTCGGTCTTCCCGTTCCTCATTTTCCTGACAGCGCTCGCAGGCTTCTTCGGCAGCACCGATCTCGCCTCGCGAATTGTCACTTATCTTCTATCGATCGCGCCGCCCGAGCTCGTCAACCCGATCGCGCCGGAGATCAGGTCGGTCCTCACGCGGCCACGAACGGGACTGCTCAGCATCTCGGCGCTGCTTACGGTCTGGAGCGCGATGGGGGGCGTCGACAGCGTACGGGTGGCCCTGAACCGGGCCTATGGAATCACCGAGCATCGGAATATCTTCCTGCTCTATCTCACGATCGTCCTCTTCGTGTTCGGGGCGGCCATCGTGCTCCTAGGGCTGGCGGTTCTGATCGTGCTTGGACCGGTGATCGTCAATTTCGCCAGCCAGTACGCGCCGGGCCTCATGGACATCGTCACGGTGTTCAACCGCTATCGTTATCCTGCGGCGGTGATCCTTCTCACCGGCGGACTCTTCTTCGCGCACTGGATTCTGCCAGCGGGCCGCGTGAAGGTGAAATATCTCTTCCCCGGCATTGTATTCACAGTTGCGGCCTGGATCCTCCTCTCGACGGCTTTCTCATATTACCTGGTGCATTTCGGCACCTTCGCTTCGACCTATGCCGGATTGTCGGGACTCGTCGCGGCGATGTTTCTCATCTACCTCTCGGCACTTGCGCTCATCTTCGGCGGCGAGATCAACCGGGTCATCGTCCAACGCCGCAAGCTGCACAAGCGGCCGGAAGAGAAGACCGATCTAAGCAAGCAACAATA
>JBJMRA010000023.1:0-11672 GCA_045802365.1 Hyphomicrobiales bacterium
CCGCTCGGTGATGATCGGCGACAGCGAGACCGACGTTCTCACCGCCCGCGCCGCCGGCGTCCCGGTGATCGGAGTAACCTTTGGCTATACGCCGCGTCCTCTCGTCGAGTTCGAGCCCGACCATCTCATCTCGGACTTCGCTCACGCGCTGCCGGCCATCATGGAGGCGCTCGGTGAACAGACCCCTTCCGCGCGGCACCGCCATCCTCTAACCGAGGCCGATGCGTTTGGCGGCTTTGCGGAATAGGGACTGAGTCTCGGTCGCGAACTGGAAAGTGGTCAGGAAGTCCTCGACGGAATAGCTCGGAAGCCTTCGATGGATCACGGCCGCGAACGCGCGGCCCTCCTCGAGCCGCGGAGTCCGAGCCAAGCCAATTATATCGAAGGTTCACAATGAACAAAATGGAGTTTCCCATGACGGCCGAAGCTGACATGCGTACGGACGATCGGCCCAAGATCAGGCGCACGGAGGGCCGCGGCCGCCTTTTCGAAAGCATCCTCGATACGGTCGGCGACACGCCCTCGATCCGCATCAACAACCTCGCCGTACCGGGCGTCACGATCTACGCCAAAGCCGAATTCTTCAATCCCGCAGGATCGGTCAAGGACCGTCTCGCCCTCAACATCATCGAGGAGGGCGAGCGCACGGGTGCGCTCAGGCCCGGACAGACCGTGGTCGAGGCGACGAGCGGCAATACGGGGATCGGCCTGGCGATGGTGTGCGCCCAGAAGGGCTATGCACTCGTGGTGACGATGGCGGACAGCTTCTCGGTCGAGCGGCGGAAGCTCATGCGCATGCTCGGCGCCAAGGTGGTGCTCACGCCGAGGGCGGCGAAAGGTTTCGGCATGTACAGGAAGGCGGTCGAGCTCGCCGAAGCGAACGGCTGGTTCCTCGCCCGTCAGTTCGAGACAAAGGCCAACGCCGACATCCACGAATCGACGACGGCGCGCGAGATCATGAACGACTTCCGCGGCCGGCGGCTCGACTATTTCGTGACCGGGTACGGAACGGGCGGCACCGTTGCTGGGGTCGGACGCGTGCTCCGCCGCGAGCGGCCCGATACGCGCATCGTTCTGAGCGAGCCCGCCAATGCGGCGTTGATCACCAGCGGCAAGCCGCAGGAGCGGTCGGCCGACCATGCGCCGGCCGGAAGCCATCCCGCCTTCGAGCCTCACCCCATCCAGGGCTGGACGCCCGACTTCATCCCATTCGTCCTCCAGGAGGCGATCGACAAGGGCTTCTATGACGAGGTCATTCCGGTCGCCGGGCCCGAGGGCATCAAGTGGGCGAAGGCGCTCGCCCAGAAGGAGGGCATTTTTACTGGAATCTCGGGCGGCTCGACCTTCGCCGTCGCCCGGCAGGTCGCCGAACGGGCCGAGGCGGGCTCGGTCATCCTCTGCGTGCTCCCCGATACGGGCGAGCGCTACCTGACGACGCCGCTCTTCGAAGGCATCGAAGCCGAAATGAACGATGAGGAGCTGGCGCTCTCACGCTCGACGCCCTCCTACCAGTTCCCGGCTCAGTGAGAAGTAGAGGCCGTCGATGAACAATGCCGCTGCTCGATCTCCACGCGCGCGAGGAGGCGCTCGACCCACCCGACTGGGCACCGGTGCGGTCGCTCTCCCGGGGCATGATCGACGATGCGGTCGCCAATCTTGAAGGGGGGTCCGCTACCGGCCGGTCTGGCGGGAGATGCCGGGCGCCGTCAAGGCAGCATTCGAGGCTCCCGTACCGCAGACTCCTTCGGCTCTTTCGGACGTCTATCGCCAGGTGGCCGAGACGGTGAAGGCTTACCCGATGGGGAACGTGCACCCCCGCTTCTGGGCCTGGTACATGGGCTCGAGCAAACTTTACCGGGGCGCTCGGCGATTTCCTGGCCGCGGTCCAAGGTTCTAACCTCGGCAGCGGCAGTCATGCGGCCGCCGCTCTCACGGACCAGCAGGTCGTCAACTGGTTCAAGGACATGGTCGGGTTTCCGGCTACCGCAAGCGGCACTCTCGTGAGCGGCGGCTCGGTGGCCAATCTGATCGGCGTTGCCGTCGCGCGAAACCTGAGGGCGGGCGTAGACGTCCGCGAGCACGGGATGGCGGCGGTCCCAAGCCCTTGCGGTTCTACTGTTCCGACCAGGCGCACAGCTGTCACCGCAAGGCCGTCCAGGCCTTGAGGCTTGGAAATGCGAGCCTCAGGCGCATCCCGACCGATGCCGAATTTCGGATCGATATCATAGCACTGCGCAATGCGATCAGGGCCGACCGCGCCGCCGGGATGGCGCCAGCCTGTGTGATCGGCACCGCGGGCACGGTCAATACCGGCGCCATCGGTGACCTTGGCGCGCTTGCCGACATTGCCGGCGAGGAGGATCTTTGGTTTCATGTCTATGGCTGCATCGGTGCGCTCTTGGCGATCGCCCGCTCAATGCGCATCGCGTGCCGGGCTCGAGCGGGCTCATTCGGTGGCGCTCGATCCGCACAAATGGCTGCATGCGCCTTTTGAGGCGGGCTGCGTTCTCGTGCGCGATGCCGCCGCCCATCGCGACGCGTTCGCAGTCACGCCCGAATACCTCGCCTCAGCGCCCGGCGGCCTCGCTTCCGGCGAATGGCTCTGCGATTATGGGCTGCAGACCTCACGCGGTTTTCGGGCCCTCAAGATCTGGATGGCACTCAAGGATCACGGGGTCGAGAAGTTCGGCCGGCTCATCGGCCAGAGCATTGCTCAGGCTTGCTATCTTGCGAAGCTGATCGAGGCGGAAGCTCGCCTCGAGCTCCTCTCACCCGTCAACATCAATATTGTCTGCTTCCGCTGTCGCGCCCTGGGTGCCACGGCCGGCGGGCGGAAGGCGCTCAACGTGGAGCTTCATGTTGAGGCTGCAGGAGGAAGGAACCGCCGCTCTCTCCGACACGAGCATTAGGAGCGAGCATTGGGTGAGGGCGGCGATCGCCAACCACCGCACGCGGCGGGAAAATCTGGCACTCTTGGTCGGCGAGACCGTCCGCCTCGGAGACGAGTTGAACATCAATGAGCGGATTGGGAGGTGCCGGACGCGATGAAGCCGAGGAGCGCTTCATCGATCACTCCACGGTGGCGCTCGCCTGCCGCGGATAAGCGGCGCAAGGTCACGGGCGAATTCGCTGGCCCTTGCGGATACGGCCTCGCAGGGGCCAGTGTTGACTGTTCTCGAGAATGCTAATGTCCACTGTCTTCAAAGACCCTCGCAAAAGGGAATATCTGAATGCCGACGGCGCCGATAAGCCGCTGAAGAGCCCGATTCGGCACGCGACGCTCGTCAGCGCGCGGGGCTATCGCAAGCAGCGCCTCGTCGAGCAACTGGCAAAGCACGATTGCGCCGCCATCCTGCTCTCCGATCCCTTGAACATCCGCTATGCGCTCGACGTTTCGAACATGCAGCTGTGGGCGACGCACAACGCCTTTCACTTCGCTCTCGTGTTCGCGGATGGCTATGCCATTGACTTTGAGTATGCGGGCGCCGAGCACTTAGCCAAGAGCCTCGAGACCATCGACGAGGTCCGTCCCGGCCGTCCATGGTTCTACATGTATTCGGGAAAGCATCTCCCGCGTGAGGTGGACCTATGGGCGGGCGAGGTCGCCGAGGTGGTGAAGGAGCGCGGCGGCGCCAACCGGCGCCTTGCGATCGACAAGCTCGACTTTCCCGGTACCGATGCGCTGAGGGCGAGGGGGATCAATCTCGTCGAAGGCCAGGAACTGACCGAGACCGCGCGGCTCATCAAAAGTGCCGCGGAGCTCGATCTAATGCGCTGGACGATCCGCGTCTGCGAGGCGGGGATGGTGCGCGTCTACGAGCACTCCGTAGCAGGCAAAACTGAGCAGGAAATCTGGGCTGAGCTTCACTACGAGAACATCCGCTCGGGCGGTGAGTGGCTCGAAACGCGCCTTCTCACAGTCGGCCAACGCACGAATCCCTGGTTTCAAGAGTGCTCCAACCACGTCGCCCGGAGTGGCGACATGCTCGCCTTCGACACCGACATGATCGGCCCATATGGATATTGCGCCGATCTTTCCCGCAGCTGGACGATCGATCACGTGGCGATGACCAATAGCCAGCGAACTCTTTATGGGGCGGCGCTCGAGCAGATCGAGCACAATCTCTCGCTTATCGCGCCGGGCTTGAGCTATCGCGAATACGCGGAGAAGACATGGCCCATCCCGGAGAAGTACCGTGCCAGCCGCTACTCCTGCGCGCTCCATGGGGTTGGGCTCTGCGATGAGTACCCCGGCGTCCCTCTCAGGGAGGATGCGGCGAACGCCCATGACGGCGAGTTCGAGCCCGGCATGGTGTTCTGCGTCGAGAGCCTGATCGCCGAAGAGGGCGGCCGCGAATCCGTCAAGCTCGAAACGCAGGTCGTCGTGACCGAGAACGGCGTGGAAAGGCTGGACTCCTTCCCTTGGGAAGAAAATTGAGCAGACGTAACCCCAAGCGTCGCACTTAGCCGTGCGCCCGAAGTCTGTTGCGGTGCACCTTGCCCGCCCGTAGAAGCTGAGCCTGCACCCAGGATCGGATGGTGAAGGTGAGGCCGGAGGGGTCGGACGAGAAGAGGGCGGCGGCCAGGGCGGCTCTCGATTGTGTCGATGACGGCATGCGCCTCGGCCTCGGCACCGGCACTACTGCCCAAGAATTCGTCAAGGCGCTCGGGGAGAAGGTCGCAAAGGGTCTAAAGGTTTTAGCCGTGCCGACCTCGGAGGCGACCCGCAAGCAGGCCGAGGCGTTGGGCATCCCGTTGTCGACGCTCGATGAGACGCCGGCGCTCGATCTCACTGTCGATGGCGCCGACGAAATCGACGGCAGGCTCGACCTCATCAAGGGCGGCGGCGGGGCGCTGCTGCGCGAGAAGATCGTGGCGACCTCGTCGAAGCGCATGATTGTCATTGCGGACGGATCGAAAATGGTCGAGACGCTCGGCCGGTTTCCGCTCCCGGTCGAGGTCGTCCCATTTGGATGGAAGGCGACCGCCAGGAAGATCGAAAAAGCCTGCCGTTGGGCGGACTGCCGGGGCGCGATGGTGCTGAGGGCGCAGAACGGCAAGCCGTTCGTGACTGACAACGGAAACATCATCCTCGATTGTGCGCTCGGGCGGATCGGCGATCCGCCCAAGCTTGCGGCGGCGTTGTCTTCCATACCCGGCGTGGTCGAGCATGGGCTCTTCATCGGGATAGCCTCGCTCGCCCTCATCGGAACGAGCGCCGGCGTCAAGAGGATCGAGCGCTGAAGCATGGCATCCCGCGACTACGATCTGTTCGTTATTGGTGCGGGCTCGGGCGGCGTGCGCGCCGCACGGGTCGCCGCGCGTCACGGCGCGAGAGTGGCGATCGCCGAAGAAGACCGTGTAGGCGGCACATGCGTCATTCGCGGCTGCGTGCCGAAGAAGCTCCTGGTCTACGCCTCGAAGTTCGCCGAAGACTTCGAGGATGCCGTCGGTTTCGGCTGGACGAGCGAAAAGGTGGCGTTCGACTGGCCGACCCTCATCGCCAACAAGGACAAGGAGATCGATCGGCTCAACGCCGCTTATGTCCGCAATCTCGAAGCGGCCGGCGCGGAGCTCATTCTCAGCCGTGCGGTCTTGGAGGATCGCCACACGGTCCGCCTCGCCGAAGGACGCGCCGTCACGGCCGAGCATATCTTGATCGCCACCGGCGCAACCCCGTTCGTCCCTCGCCACCTCCCCGGAAACGAGCTTGCCATCACCTCGAACGAAGCCTTCCATCTCGAAAAGCTCCCGCAGCGCATCTGCATCGTCGGCGGCGGCTACATCGCGGTCGAGTTCGCCTGCATTTTCCACGGGCTCGGCGTCGAGACGATCCTGCTCTATCGCGGCGAGCAGATTCTTCGCGGCTTCGATGACGATCTCCGGTGCCATCTCGCCGCCGAGATGAAGCGGAAGGGCATCGAGGTGAGGTGCCGGACCGACGTGACCGAGATCGCTCGCTCGGGCGACGGCGTGCGCGTCACCCTGATGGATGGGCGAGCCTTCGGAGCCGGGCAGATCATGTTTGCGACGGGACGCATTCCGAACGTGCTCGATCTCGGGCTCGAGCGGGCGGGGGTGGAGCTGACCCCGCACTATGCCGTGAAGGTCGATGAGTATTCGCGCGCCACCGCCGCCAATATCTATGCGATAGGCGACGTGACCAACCGGCTCAACCTGACTCCGGTCGCGATCCGCGAGGGGCAGGCCTTCGCCGATACGGTGTTCGGCACAAAGCCCACCCGCGTCGATCATTCGAACGTCCCGACAGCCGTCTTCTCCCAGCCGGAGATCGGGACCGTGGGGAAGACGGAGCAGGCCGCCCGCGAGGAGGGGCGCGACATCGATATCTACAAGTCGACCTTTCGGCCGATGCGGCATACCTTGTCGGGCCGCAACGAGCGCATGCTCATGAAGCTCGTCGTCGAGCGCGACTCCGATAAGGTACTGGGCTGCCACATCTGCGGCCCTGACGCCGGCGAGATGGTTCAGATCCTCGGCATCGCGCTAAGGCTCGGCGCCACCAAGGCCGATTTCGATGCGACGATGGCGGTTCATCCGACCGCGGCGGAAGAGCTCGTGACGATGCGCGATTCTTGGAATGGCTAGCCCGGCTGGAATGAATGCTCATTCCCGTGCGTAAAGCGGCGTGAGAGGACAAATGGACTTCCGGTCACGGCTGACGGCGGAACTTCCTTATCTGCGCCGGTTCGCGCGGGGCCTTGCCCGGGACGTGTCGCTTGCCGATGACCTCGTTCAGGACTGCCTCGAACGAGCCCTCGCCAAGGAGCACCTTTACGACCCGGCGCGGCAGCTCCGCGCCTGGCTTTATGCGATCTTGCGCAACCTTCATGTGAGCGGGCTGCGCCGGAAGGGCCGGGCGGGGGTCGTCAAGAGCGTCGAGGATCTGGCGCCGGAGGAGGAGGCGGTTGCGGGCGAGCAGGAGTCGACGAGCGGAGTGCGCTCGATCGCCGAGGCGCTCGACCGTTTGCCCGACCTTCACCGGGAGATCGTCTTGTTGGTTGCGCTCGAGGACATGAGCTATCGCGAGGTTGCGGAAATTCTAGGCGTCCCCGTAGGCACCGTGATGTCGCGGCTGTCGCGCGGGCGCGCGGCACTCAGGGCTCTTCTCGATTCGGACGAACGGCCGGCGCTGAGGCGGGTGAAATGAGCGTCGACAACGGACTGGAGAACTGGATGCTGCACGCCTATGCCGATGGCGAGCTCGACGCCCACGAGCAGCGGGAGCTCGAGCGGCGGCTCGCGTCCGATCCCGCGGCCAAAGCCGAAGTCGAGGCTTGGCTCTCGCAAAAGGCGGCGCTCAAGGCGGCATTCGATCCCGTTCTCGGCGAGCGCATCCCGCCGACCCTCATAGCTACGCTGAGGCGCCACGGCCGGTCGTCGTGGTTCCGGCCGACCGCGATCGCCGCCGGACTTGCTTTCCTCGCTGTCGGTGCCGCCGGCGGTTGGCTCGCGGCCAGCGAATGGACAACGGCACGCAATTCCTCATTCGTCGATCGCGCCATCGTCGCCTACCAGATCTATGCGCCCGAAGTGCGCCATCCCGTCGAGGTCGGCGCAAGCGAGCGCGACCATCTCACGGCCTGGCTTTCGAAACGCCTCGGCCAGCCTGTGATGCTCCCGGACCTCTCCGCCCAAGGCTACACACTCCTCGGCGGACGGCTGATCGCCGCCGATGACCGGCCGGCCGCGCTGCTCATGTACGAGGACGCCGACAAGCGCCGGATCGCAATCTTTCTCGCGGCCAACCCTGGCGGGCAGGATCAGGCGTTTCTCGTGACCGCCAAGGGCCCGGTCACGGCCTGCTACTGGCTGACCGAGCGCCTCGGCTTCGTCATTACCGGGGAGACGAGCCGCGACCAGCTCATGACCCTCGCCAACGCGGTCTACAAACAGGTCGACATCTGATCCAAGTCCCGCGGGATGCGAGCACGGTTCCGCCGTGCTAGAGGACGCGGGCCATGGACAAAGACCCTCGCTTCCAGCCCGTCGACGCCGCCGTCACCCCTCGCTTCTCCGGCATTGCCACGTTCATGCGCACCCAGCGCCACGACATTTCGCCCGATATCGATATCGCGCTGGTTGGCGTACCGTTCGATATCGGGGTGAACTTCAGGCCCGGCGCTAGGCAAGGCCCCGCTGCCGTTCGCGAAGCCTCGCGCCTCATCCGCCGCATTCATCCGACCTCGGGCATTGCGCCTTACGACATCTGCAATGTCGCCGATGTCGGCGATGCGCCCGTCAATCCGATCGATCTCGCCCGCTCGCTCGAGATGATCGAGGCCTTCTTCGCCCGCATCCAAGCGGCGGGCGCCATCCCGATCTCGATCGGGGGCGATCACACCATTCCGTTGCCCATCCTGCGGGCGATCGCCAAGGAGAGGCCCGTCGGCATCGTCCAGATCGATTCCCACGCCGACACGCTCGATACGCTCGCTGAAACCCGCATCAACCATGCCACCACCTTCAGGCGCGGCGTCGAAGAAGGCCTGATCGATCCTGCCCGCGTCATCCAGATCGGGCTCCGCGGCAGCCGCTTCTCGCCCGACGACATCGCGTGGGGGAAAAACCAGGGCTTCACCTGCATCACCTATGATGATTTCGAATCGATCGGCCGGTCGGCGCTGCTCGATCTCATCGGCCGTGTGATCGGCGACGGCCCGACCTACATCACGATCGACATCGACGGCCTCGATCCCGCGTGGGCGATCGGCACCGGCGTGCCGGAGATCGGCGGCCTCAGCCCGCGCGACGTCCAGGTCATCCTCCGCTCGCTAGAAGGCCGGCATCTGGTCGGTGGAGACATCTGCGAAGTCGCCCCTTGCTACGATCCGAGCGGGATCACGTCGGTCACCGCCGCCAATCTAATGTGGGAAATGCTCTGCGTGATCGCCGATTCGCGCGCCAGGCGCAATTGAGGTTCTGATCGCGACATGAATGACGCTTCCCCGAGCGTGACTCAGGAGACCCCCGCGCTCAAGGAGGGATTTGGCGACCTGGCCCGGCAGTTCTGGGACTTCGTTCGAACGCTCTGGGCCTCAGGCGGGCGGCACGTCCTGACCCTTCTGAGCGTGGGCACGATTTTGGTGATCTGCCTCACGGCCGTCGCCCAGGTCGGCCTCAATGCGTGGAACCGGCCCTTCTACGACGCCATCGAGCAGCGCAACTTCAAGGAGTTCCTGTATCAGCTCATGGTGTTCTTCCTGATTGCGGGCGCTCTCCTCGTCCTCAACGTCGCGCAGGCTTGGCTGAGAGAGATGATCAAGGTCAAGTCGCGCGAATGGCTGACGAAGGATCTGTTCGCGCAATGGCTCGAACCCGGCCGGACCGTTAGGCTCTCCTATGCCGGCGAGATCGGCGTCAACCCCGACCAGCGCATCCATGAGGACGCGCGGCATCTGACCGAACTATCGGCCGATCTCGGCATCGGGCTCTTCCAGGCGACGCTTCTCTTGGGCAGCTTTCTCGGGGTCTTGTGGAGCCTCTCGGGATCGCTCGTGATTCCGATCGGCGAGCGCATCGTGACAATTCCGGGCTATATGGTGTGGTGCGCCCTCGCCTACGCCGCGACCGGCTCTTGGCTCACCTGGTGGATAGGCCGATCCTTGGTCGGGATGAACACGCGGCGCTATCAGCGCGAGTCCGAACTCCGCTTCGCGCTCGTCCAGGCCAACCAGCAGGCCGAGAGCATCGCCCAGCATCGTGGCGAGCAGGCGGAACGCGAGCGGCTGAATATCGATCTCAGTAATGTTCTTGTGGTGATGCGGGAGATCGTGGGCGCGACCGCGAGACTCACATGGGTGACCGCCGGCTACGGCTGGATCGCGCTCGTGGCACCGATCGTGATCGCATCACCCGTTTACTTCATCGGAAAGCTCAGCTTCGGCGAGCTCATGATGGTTGTGGGCGGTTTCTATCAGGTCAACAATTCGCTGCGCTGGTTCGTCGATAATTTCGCCTTGCTCGCCGACTGGCGCGCGACGCTTCTCAGGGTGATGAATTTCCGCGAGACGCTGCTCACCTTCGAGTCGGACCTTAATGCGAAACCGCAGATCGACTACGCCGAGCATCCTGAAGGCAAGCTCGAGTTCGACAATCTCGGCGTGGAGGGGTCGGCCGAGACTGCATCTCTCGATAGTGGCAAGGTCGAGGTGGGGCCGGGTGACCGGGTGCTCGTCCTCGACAAGACGCGGAACGAGCGAACGCCGCTTCTGCCGGCGCTCGCCCAAAAGTGGCCTTGGGGATCGGGGAAGCTCAAGTTCCCCGGCGATGCTCGCGTCGCCTTTCTCTGCCTGCATCCCTACTTTCCCAAAGGATCGATCCGTGCGGCACTCGCCTATCCGGCAGATGCTGCAACGGTGTCGGATCCCGAGGCGGCCGCGGCGCTGGAACGGGTGGGGCTAGGACGGCTCTCGCGGTCGCTCGACCGCACCGCCCGCTGGTGGCAGAAGCTCGATGATGAGGATCAGGCGAGACTCGCCCTTGCGAGACTGCTCGTCCAACGGCCCAAATGGATCTTCACCGAAGGATTGGTAGGAACAATCTCCAGCGTTATCCGCGAGCTTGCGATTTCTATTCTCGACAACGAGCTTGTTGATGCCGCCCTTATCAGCATTTCCCGCCGGCCCGAGCAGGGTCCCCTCGCCCGCCGCATCATCGAGCTCACCGGTGCACCGGCCGCTCCGGCCGAACGTGCTAACTCATGATCTCGAAATGAGCTTCTCTGGTGATCCCATTATTGATCGGCAGCATGTCCTGGGGGCAGGCCGACATGGCGACGATCGCATCCATCACCGCGCGGAACACGACATAGTCGCCCTTGCGGCACATGCAGTTGCCCCATTCGACGGCGCCGTCCTGGCGCCATGGGATGTTCATGAAAGTATTGAGTGAGGGCGGCGTGTACGGGACCATAAGCCCGAGGGCGGCAAGCCCCGCATGCAGATTGTCGCGGCAATTGTCGTGGTACTGCGTGCAGCCGAGGAGGCCGTAGCGCTCGTTGTCGCAAGGGGCAATGAGGGTGTCGTGCCGCCCGGGGGAGGTATCCTCTTCGAGGACGAGGATCGGCCGCCTGCGGTTGGTGATCATCTTGTCCCCGACCACCGGATAGAGCCGTTCCCAGAACGCCCGGCAGTGCTCCATCCCCATGTATTCGCGAAGGTCCCCCGAGTTGAAGGCCCAGGTGTCGACGACCTGGTTTCCATGCGTGTTGACGATCCTGATCGCCTGGCCCTTTTCGACCCGCACCGCCTTGCCGCGCCGCGCCGGTATTGTTTCCATGGAATTCACTCTCCCTCAGTAGAAAGCCCCGAATAGCACGCAGACGTGCGCAGACGGAACTATGCCGGCGTGACACTGGAGGAGGCTGCTGATAGAAGCCCCGCAGCTCAATTCCCCGGCCCCAGATGAACGACACGCCGCAGACAGCCCTCGACTATCGCGAAACACTCTTTCTGCCCAAAACCCCGTTCCCGATGAAGGCGGGGCTGCCGCAGAAGGAGCCCGAAATCCTGAAGCGCTGGCAGGGGATGGACCTCTACGCGCGGCTGCGCGAGGGCTCCACGGGCCGCGAAAAGTTCGTCCTTCACGACGGCCCGCCATACGCGAACGGCAACATCCATATCGGAACGGCGCTGAATAAGATTCTAAAG
>JBJMRA010000024.1:0-3071 GCA_045802365.1 Hyphomicrobiales bacterium
CGTCGGAAGCGGGCCGAATCGAGCACGCCCGCCATGCCGACCACCATCTCGTGCGGCAGCTTCGAATAGCGCTGCAGCGCCCAAACCATGACGTCGAGCGGGTTGGTGATGCAGATGACGAAGGCATCCGGCGCGTGCTTGGCGATGCCGGCGCCGACCTCAGCCATGACTTTGAGATTGATACCGAGGAGATCGTCGCGGCTCATGCCCGGCTTGCGCGGCACGCCGGCAGTCACGATGACCACATCGGCGCCGGCGATGGGCTCGTAGGAATTGACGCCCTCGAGCTTCGCATCGAAACCTTCGATCGAGCCAGACTGCGCGATGTCGAGCGACTTGCCCTGCGGCAGCCCCTCCGCGATATCGTAAATCACGACATCTCCGAGCTCCTTCAGCCCGATGAGGTGCGCGAGCGTGCCGCCGATCATGCCGCCGCCGACGAGCGCGATTTTGTGACGAGCCATGACAATGTCCTGGTGAGGGACGGCGGAACGCGCGTCCTGCTGCGGTGCGAAAGGCGTCACGTCCTCTACTCTCGTTGAGGGACGCCATCAAGGCCGCGAGGGTCAGGTTTCGGCGATCCTCGCCCCCCACCAAGATGCCGACTGCATTTCTTCGAGCCGCGATGCGGTGCGGTTGAATTCCTGCCGATGGTCATTGCCGGAGTAGATCGCCGGCGGCGGCATCGCGGACGACGCCACAAGACGCGCACGGCGATCGTAGAGTGTGTCGATGAGCAGGATGAAGCGCTTGGCGGGGTTCCGCGCCGAAGCATCGAGCGCCGGAATATTCTCCACGAACACCACTTTGAACGCCGCGGCGAGCGCCAGGTAATCGGAGGCCCCGAGCGGCGCCTCGCATAATTGGGCGAAGGTAAACCGAGCAGCACCTCGGGCAGCTTGGGGGACCTCGAGCCTCCGGCCGAGCACCTCAAGAGTGGCGGGCCGCCCTTCGGAGGTGTCGGTGAGTCGCTCCCAGAGCTCTTGTATCTTGGCATCTGCACCGGGGCCGAGCGGGCTGACAAAAGTCTCGAGGCCCTTCACCCGTCCGAGCCGGTAATCGATCCCTTGGCCGAGCTCCACGATCTCGAGCTTCTCCTCGATCAATCCGATGAAGGGCAGGAACAGGTCGCGGTTGAGTCCGTCTTTATAGAGACCGGAGGGCGGCACGTTGGAGGTCGTGACGACCACGGTGCCGGCCTCGATCAACTGGTCGAACAATCTGCCGACGATCATCGCGTCGGCGATATCCGAAATGTAGAGCTCGTCCAGGCAGAGAAGACGCGCTTCCGCGGCGATCTCGCCCGCCGCCTTGACGATCGCGTCCGGCGCACTGTGGGCCTTTCGCGCCGCGTGAAGGCGCGCGTGCACATCCTGCATGAAGGCGTGGAAATGCATGCGGCGCTTTCTGCCGACCGCGGCAGCCGCGAAGAACCCATCCATCAGCATGGTCTTGCCGCGGCCGACGTCGCCCCAAAGATAGATGCCCTTGGGAGCCACTCCCGGTCCATTCAGGAGCTTGGCGAGGAAGCCATTGGTATGCCTTTCCCGCTCGCTCAGAGCCTCTGAAAGCGCCTCGAGCCTGTCCACGACTCCGGCCTGTGCGGCATCCCGCTTCAGTTCCCCAGATCGGATCCGATCCTCGTAGTCCGCGCGGATGCTCTTTGGGACTGCGCTCATGACTCGCATGCCTCCGCGGAGCAATCAGATCCAAGGGCACTCAGATGTGACCAAAGTATCGAGGCCGTACCTTCTTGCGGCATGTGCTTCTTGGCTTATCTACGCGTCGAGAGTTCGGCCAGAAAGGCTAGAAGCCATGTCGATCAGACCCGTCAAGCGCATCGTCGAAGCGAAGCCCACCATGGAGGGGGCGGGCGTCAAGCTCCGCCGCGCCTTCGGCTTCGGAGAAACGAGCGAGTTCGATCCCTTCCTCCTGTTCGACGACTTCCGGAATGATCGGCCCGACGACTACGTCGCGGGCTTTCCGTGGCATCCCCATCGCGGGATCGAGACGATCACCTATGTTCTCGCAGGGACCGTGGACCACGGCGACAGTCTCGGCAACCGGGGAAAGCTTGGCGCCGGCGACGTCCAGTGGATGACCGCCGGGAGCGGTATTCTTCACCAGGAGATGCCTCAGGGAGATGTGCGGGGGCGCATGCATGGCTTCCAGCTGTGGGCGAACCTGCCCTCCTCGCTCAAGATGACCCGGCCGCGATATCAGGATGTCAAAGCGGCGGAGATCCCCGAGATCGTCGATGACGATGGAGCGGTGGTGCGGGTCGTCTGCGGCGAATTCTGGGGCAAGCGCGGCCCGATCGAGGGAGTAGCGGCCGATCCCCGCTATCTCGACATTTCGATTCCGCCCGGACGCAGAAAAACTCTGCCGGTCGAGGTCGAGCGTCATGCCTTCGCCTATGTCTTCGAGGGTTCCGGAACCTTTCGGTTCGCCTCCGAACCGTTCGGCGTCTTGACCGAGAAGGAGCAGCCGGACGGCAGCGAGCTTCTCGTCCGCGAGACGACCGGCAACCGTTCGCTCGTCCTCTTCGACAGGGGCGATGAAGTGACGGTTCAGGCGGGCGATGAAGGCATCCGCTTTCTCCTCGTTTCGGGCAAGCCGATCGAGGAGCCGGTCGCCTGGTATGGCCCGATCGTGATGAACACGAAGGCCGAGCTGCAAGAGGCAGTCAACGAGCTCCGCGCCGGGACCTTCATCAAGCATTCGTGAGATGCGGAAGAAAGGCGGCCACGCCATGCTCGAGGTCCACTCAGAATGGACGATATCGGTGATGACTGCACCGTTCAAATCGAGCGGCGGCGCTTCAACCGTCGGGCATTGGCTTTCACGCGGCGACGCACCGGTGCGAGCGCCGCGTCTGCCATTCCCTCGGTAGTGCGGGATCGTGATGGATCGAGTAAGTTCAACATCAGCTCCGCCTGAGTGCTGACGATCGCTTCCGCCAGTGCTGCCTGTTTTTCGGCGATCATCCGAACGGCCTCGGCCCGTCTGCGCGGCGAAGGCTCGAAGATCATCATGCCGAGCATCGGCAAGCGCCAAGCGAGAACGGTGGC